>NZ_JAJJPB010000001.1:0-552957 GCF_020908015.1 Clostridium aromativorans | reverse complement strand
AGGCAACACCCCTTACCATTTCGAACAGGAAGGTTAAGCTTCACAGTGCCCATGGTACTGCAGGGGAGGCCCTGTGGGAGAGCAGGTCGTCGCCAGATAAATACATATATGGCCAGATAGCTCAGTCGGTAGAGCAGAGGACTGAAAATCCTCGTGTCCCTGGTTCGATTCCTGGTCTGGCCACCAGAAGTTTCAGAGTTTATCTGGAACTTTTAATTTTTATATAGAAAAAATGTGGGAATTATGTCATAATTGATAATAAATATAATAATGTTAAGGAGAAAATATATGCAAAATAATGTGTTGGCAGTTGTCAATGGAATGGAAATAACAGAACAGGATCTGCAAAATACGATAAGAAGATTTCCAGCAGAAAGACAGCGGTACTTGGAAACTGAAAATGGTAGGAAACAATTGTTAAATGAAATAATATCTTTTGAACTCATTTATAATTATGCTAAAGATGAACACATGGAAAGTAGCGAGAGTTATTTAGCTAAATTAGAAGCCGTAAAAAAAGAAATGATGACTCAAGTGGCAGTAGATAAGATTCTGGAAGATGTCAAGGTCACAGATAAGGAAGTTGAAGATTACTATAAAGCTAATAGAAACATGTATAAAAATCCCGAAAATATAACAGCAAGACACATACTGGTGGATTCCCTTGAAAAAGCAAATGAAGTATTAGAAAAGGTAAAAACCGGGTTATCTTTTGAAGATGCTGCTAAAAAATACTCTTCGTGTCCATCAAAAGCACAAGGAGGAAACCTTGGAAAATTTACAAGGGGACAAATGGTACCTGAATTTGAAAATACAGCTTTTCAGCTAGAGATAGGAGTAGTAAGTCAGCCTGTAAAAACCCAATTTGGATATCACCTTATAAAAGTTGAAAATAAGGAAGAGGCTTCAATAAAAACTTTTGATGAGGTTAAGGATGCAATTAGGAGAGGGCTATTACAGGAAAGACAGGCTTTTAAGTATAGTCAATTTACTGAAGGTTTGAAAAGTAAATATGAGGTGGAACTTAAATAGCACTGGGGAAAATGCCTGGATTTGATTTATGCAAATCCAGGTATTTTTTACTTTCCGGGTAATTTCCTGAGACAGTCTTGTTTATATTATTCTTATAAAACACTTTTTAAAACTGTACCTATTTTATCATGTATAACTATATCAGCTCTGTTATCATAAGGAGTAGATGATTTATTTATAAGAACGAGTTTTTTGCCTTTAAAATAATTAATTAATCCTGCAGCAGGGTATACTACCAGGGATGTTCCACCTACAATTAGGATATCAGCTTGACTTATGTATTTAACGGATTTATTCAATACATCCATGTCTAAGCTTTCCTCATATAAGACTACATCAGGTTTTACCAGTCCGTTACATTTATCACATTTAGGTATGGTATCAGGACTATTTATTATATAATCCAGATCAAAAAACTTATTGCATTTGGTACAGTAATTTCGATGGATTGAACCGTGCAGCTCCAAGACATTCTTTGATCCGGCCATTTGATGAAGGCCGTCTATATTTTGAGTTACTATGGCTTTTAATTTTCCTTGCTTTTCTAATTCAGCTAGAGCATAATGTGCGTCGTTGGGCTTTGCATCTTTATATATCATTTTTTTTCTGTAAAATTCGAAAAAGTCTTCAGTATGAGACATAAAAAATGAATGACTTAACATTACTTCAGGAGGATATGAAAAATTATTTTTAGTTTTGTAAAGGCCTGCTTCGGATCTAAAATCAGGTATATTTGATTCTGTAGAAACTCCCGCACCTCCTAAAAATACAATGTTATTACTATTGTCTACAGCAGATTTTAAATTTTCATAACTCATAATATCACCTCTATGTAGTATTATAACATATATCGGTAGATACTTTTTTTATAGCAATAAATTCAATTTATGGAATAAATTTATCAAGAATTAATTGGATAAATTTGGATTGACAGAGCATACATATTAATGCTATAATAAATTTCGTTGAATATTAGACATGGCGCTATAGCCAAGTGGTAAGGCAGAGGTCTGCAAAACCTTTATCCCCAGTTCAAATCTGGGTGGCGCCTCCAAATTTGATATTGTTGATAGTTTAAAAATAGCTTATACTATAACTTCTAAAAGAAGTTGATAATATAAGCTATTTTGGCTTGTTGTAAGAGTTTTCGAGGTTGCACAAATGGCTTATAATTGCGAAAAAGGTTGGAAGACATAAATACCTTAATGCCATTTTTTAATTTTAACGTAATGCACCCTTAAAAATAAAGTTATTATAAAAGTAATTCCTACTATAAAAGCAATGCCTCCCATTTTATGATGTGGAAGATAAGTCCATACAAACAGAAAAGGTACACATATGACAAAATCGCAAAACAGAAAAGCCATTAATACTAATTCGAATTTTTTAGCAAAATAATAATAATAGAAAGCTATATCCCAGATAGCCAGAGAAATCATGAACAGCAAATATGAAATATTTTTAAATCCATTTTTACTTAACTCTCCGCTAAAATAATTAAGTAATTCATTGTTGTAGAACATACCGATGATTTGAAATAAGCAGCCTATAATAAAAATAACAGCTCCTGCCTTGATGAGCATTTTTGTAAATACACTGCGATTGTTTAATACGTGGTTCATTTCGGCTACTACGGTTTTTTCTTGCCCAAAGCGTTGTAAAGCCCTAGATATACTCTTTTCTTCACTCAAGCCCTGCTTTTTTAATTCTTCTACTTCTTCATACAGATGATCTCTCATTTCTTCTTTTAATATCTTTGTATTTTTATCTGAATTATCAAAATTTACATAAATGCTATCAATATATTCTTCAATTTTATCGATCATAATATAACCTCCATAAAATTATTTAATAATGATTTTAAAAATCTCCATTCTTTTACCTTTACTGAGAAATAATTTTTGCCTTCATCAGTGATTGTATAGTATCTTCTTCTTCCACCTCCACTACCTTTATCATCATTCCAGTAGCCTTTTAAGTAGTTCTTTTTTTCTAAACGTTTTAAAGATACATATAAAGTAGCTTCTTTCATTTCAAATTCTTCTTTTGATTTTTCTTTTATCTTTTTAGCAATTTCATATCCGTACATATCATGATTTTGTAAAACACTTAATACTATTATGTCAATATATCCCTTTAGTATTTCTTTATCAAATTGCAATGGTTGAACCTCCTTAGTAAAATTATATTATTATGTATATTACTTTATACTATATAGTAGTATTATTATACTATATAATAGTCAGAATTGCTACATTCAGCGATATAGTTTTATACGACTTATTTATAAGTTATTTTACAAAAAACTATCTTTAAGAGACATTACCTATAGCTGACTAAGTTGTGAGAATGTAAGCAAACTATAAAATAAACAGGAGAGCTTAATTGAACTTAACTCTCCTGTTCGTTTATTTTATATACTAAATTATTTCAATTATTTTACTACAGGTTCTAACAAGTTAATTTTTCCCTCTTTAAAGTCTACTTCTACATTGGCGCCAATTGGAAGAGTTATTCTGGGATATGAGTGACCGGATTGAAAATTAATTAGAGTAGGTTTTTTTAAACTCAATATTCTATCTTCCAATATTTCATTTAGAGTAAGGCTTCGTTCGTAATTGGGAAGCTGGCAATTTTTGAATTGTCCCATAATAAAACCCCTGCATTTGCGAAGATCTCCACTTAATATAAGTTGGGTAAGCATTCTGTCAATTTTATAAGGCTCTTCATTTACATCTTCTATAAACAATATCTTGTCCTCAGTGTTTACAGCATAAGGAGTGCCGAGAAGACTGCATATTAGGGAGAGATTACCTCCAACTAATTTTCCACTGGCATAGTCGCCGTTAAAATGATCTGTAGATATATTTTCAGGATTTTCTATGGTAAAAGGAGTGTAACCGGACATTATGGTATTCAGAAAACTTTTTAGTGTAAAATCATCGAAATCTGTGTTGCACATGGGAGAATGGAATGTAATAATGTTGCATTTCTCAAATATGCTATTGAGCAGAGCGGTTATATCGCTAAAGCCTGCAAATATTTTGGGATTTCTTTTTATGATATCAAAATCCATAAGATCGAGAAGTCTCGCAGTACCATAACCGCCTCGTGTGCATAATACCATATCTACCTCCGGGTCCAAAAACATGTCCATTAGATCCTGAACCCTATCAATATCTTTTCCCGCCAGGTATCCCCATCTATCATATATGTGTTTTCCCTCTTTTGTTTTAAAACCAAGGCCATTTAAAAATTTAATGCTATCCTTTATTTTTTCAGGTTCTAAGGCGCCTGAAGGAGATACAATACCTATAGTATCTCCACTTCTTAATCTTTTTCCAAGCAAAGTATCACATCCTAAAATTAAAATAAGTTCTTTTTTTTCAAGAATATTATACATATTATACAAATAAGAGCCGTTATTGCATATACGGTCCAAAAACCATTTTTATAAGCAGCAAAAGGTATTCCAGGTATATTCATTCCAAAGGAGCCGAATATTATATTGGGAATAGCCATAACTATAGTTACAGAGGCTAAAAATTTCATCACTATATTTAAATTGTTGGACACCACAGAAGCAAATGCATCCATAGTTCCACCTAGAATATTACTGTAGATGTTAGTCATCTCTATTGCCTGTTTATTTTCAATAATGACATCTTCGAGAATATCCTGATCTTCAGGGTATTTCTGTAAAATTTCTAATTTCAACATCTTTTCTAAAGTTATTTCATTTGCTTTTAAAGATGTAGAAAAATAAACAAGAGATTTTTCTAGTGATAAAAGCTGAATAAATTCCTTATTTTTCATAGACCTATGAAGTTTTTGCTCTATCATTACACTTTTTTTATCTATTTGTCTTAAGTAGAGTAGATAATAACTTGCTATTCTGTATAGTATTTGTAAAATAAATCTGGAGCGTTTAAAAGTGTAAAAAGATTTAACTTTTCCATCTATAAAATCTGTAAGTATCTTGCTATTTTTTAGGCAAACTGTTATCAGATTAAATTCTGTATGAATAATTGCCAGGGGATAAGAATCATAGGTTAATGAGTTGACCTCCATTTCTGTAAAGGGTATATCAACTATTACTAGCAAATTGTTATCTTCAGTGTCTATACGGGATGTTTCCTCCTCGTCGAGGGCCGCTCTTAGAAAATCTAATGAGACTCCAGATTTTTTTGATATTAAAAGTAAATCTTCATCTGAAGGAGCTACAATATTGATCCAGCACCCATGTTCTATGGTATCTAGAGCCTGCAACTTATTTGATGTATCCATAGTCTTATAAATTGAAATCATGTGATAATTTCCTCCGCGTAAAAGTTGAATTAAATAAGGTAATTTATTTTAGCAATTACTTTTATTATAACTTATAAAATGAAAATTTAAATATATTATTATAATATTTCATATGAATATAATAATAAAAAATAAAATTATTTATGTGGACAAAATAAATTTGAGGATAAATTGAATATTATATTAATGTAAGAAAAAAATTAACAGTAAAATTGAATATCATATACGTTAAAAGGTAAGAATCTAAATGATAAAATTAATTTACTAATTTACAAATAGGACTTACTAGGAGGATATGAATGAAAAAAAAATATTGTATCATATGTGGAAAGCCTTTAAGTAATGGTATAATAATATATGGCAGAGGAATTTGTTCCTGCTGTGAAGAAAGATTAATTAAGTTGGAAAATAATTTGGATTTTTACGAATACTATAGAAAAAGAATAAAAAAGACTATAGTTCATTATATAATAAGAGGAGAGACAATACATTGTCAGAATTACCGCTTTTAGAGGGAATTTTAAAATATATTAAAGAGAATAATATATCATTTTGTATGCCCGGACATAAAAATGGAAGGGGATTTTATAATACTTCTATAGGAAGGGAATTTGCGGACAATATTTTAAAGTTTGATATTACAGAAGTAGATGGGGTAGACAATCTTCATAATCAAAAAGATATAATATTAGATGCAAGTGGACATCTTAGAGATTTTTACGGAAGTAAAAAATCTTACTTTTTAGTTAATGGCAGTACCTCCGGAAATATGATAATGCTATTTAGCAGTTTTAATGAAGGCGATAAGATCTTGGTGGAGAGAAACTGTCATAGTTCTATATTTAACGGTATAATTATGAGGAAGTTAAAACCTGTATATTTAAAAAATATTATAAGTAAAAGATTAAATGCTCCTATTTCTATAGATCTGGAGCATTTTTTACAGGTTTTAAAAAGAAATAAAGATGCAAAGGGCATTGTAGTAACCTATCCTAATTATTATGGTATATGCAGCAATTTGAAATTTATAGTTGAAGAGGCTAAAAAATATAATATGAAGGTACTAGTGGATTGTGCCCACGGAGCCCATTTTGGAGTTCATCCAGATTTACCGGAAAATGCAGTAAAATTGGGAGCGGATATGGTAGTTACAAGTGCTCATAAAACCTTATGTAGTTTGACCCAAAGTGCTTATCTACATGTTAACAATGAAAATGATGTTGATAAAGCAGATTTTTACTTCGATGCGTTTTCGAGTACAAGTCCTTCTTATATAGCACTTTGCTCTATGGATTACGCTAGATTCTATTTAGAAAAATACGGATATAGAGATTATGAGAGACTTATTAAAAGAAATCAGTATTATAAGGGGAAAATAGATTCTATAGAGGGATTGAGCATAATTGGTAAAGAAGATATATTAAAATTTAATAGGAGCTGTATTGTAGATAAAAATATTTCAAGTGTATGGGATATAGATACAACCAGGTATACTATAAATTTGAATAAAAATTTTAGTGGGAATCTGTTGTTGAAGTACTTGAGAAAATCGGGAATACAGTGTGAAATGGGTGACAGTTCCAATGTAGTGCTTATTTTTTCGCCTTTTAATAGAGAAGAAGAATATGAGAAATTATACAATTCGTTGAGAAATTGCAATTTAAATTATTTTAAGTGTAGGAAATCAAGTATAATTGAGTATGGTGTACCTGAGATTAAGATGATGCCCTATGAAGCTTTAGAAGCGAAAAAGAAAAGCGTCAATTTAAATGAGTCTGTAGGGAAGATAAGTGGAGTAAATGTAATACCGTATCCGCCGGGAGTACCAGTATTGTTAATAGGAGAATTGATAGATAGAGATGTTGTAAGAGTCATTAAATATTATATTGATAGTGGATCGGATCTAATAGGGGTAAAAGATAATAAGATAAAAATTATAAAATAGATTTTGGAGGAAATTAAATTGAGCACATCATTAAAGGGAAAACTTATAGTTATAGAAGGATGTGATGGAAGCGGCAAGGCAACCCAGACAAAAATGCTTTATGAAAGACTTCTGAATGAAAAATATAATGTGAAAAAAGTGGAATATCCTGATTATACTAGTCAATCTTCAGCTCTGGTTAAAATGTATTTAAATGGAGATTTCGGGAAAAACCCCGAAGATGTAAGCGCCTATGTGGCTTCTACTTTTTATGGTGTCGATAGGTTTGCATCCTATAAGATGAAGTGGAAAGAGTTCTACGAACAGGGTGGAATAGTATTGGCAGATAGATATACTACGGCAAATATGATACACCAGGCTTCTAAAATTGATGATATTAAAGAGAAAAATAAGTTTTTAGAGTGGCTGTGGAATTTCGAATTTTGTATATTTGGTCTTCCGGTACCGGATTGTGTGATATTTCTGGATATGCCCCCTGAATACAGCAGACAACTTGTTATTTATAGAGACAATAAATTTACAGGGAATTCTGTAAAAGATATACATGAAAGCAACTATCATTATTTAATTAAATCCTATGAAAATGCGCTGTATATTGTTAGTAAGTATAACTGGAATAAGGTTTCTTGTATACAGGATAAGAGGATAAAAAGTATAGATGAAATACATAAAAATATATATTTTTTAGTGAAAAATATATTAAAATAAATATATAAAGAAATTTAGGAATATACTAGAATTAAGATCCGAGATCATATAATGTGACAAAATTATGTTATAATTATTATGTTAATTTAAAAAGTGATCCTTAGATAAAAAAAAGTGAGAAGGAGGAAACCTCATGAAGTTAATTATAGCTATTGTTCAAGATGACGATGCTGGCGATTTGCTAGAAACTTTGACAGAAGGTGGATTTGAAGTAACTAAACTTGCTACTACAGGAGGCTTTTTAAAGGCAGGTAATACCACTTTGATAATAGGTGTTGAAGAAGAGAGTGTAGATAAAGTAATAGGACATATAGAAGAAGTATGTAAAACTAGAAAGCAGATTATAACAACTCCTTCATCTGTTGCTAGTTCTACAGGTGTATATATGCCATATCCTGTGGAGGTGGAAGTTGGAGGAGCTAATATATTTGTGGTAGATGTAGATAAATTTATAAAGATCTAACGGGAGGAATATTTGGTGGACTCTTATAGAGTAATAGGACATCAGGGTATAAAGTTACAGATAACAAATTCTATAAAGTTAAATAGATTTTCACATGCTCATATTTTGGTGGGAGAAGATGGTATAGGAAAGAGTATGATTGCTAAAGAGATGGCTATAAGGGTACTGGGCAAAAATGAGTTAAAACCTTATGTTGATATAATTGAATTTAAAATACCTAAAGGCAGAAAATCCATCGGGATAGAAGAAGTAAAAGATATAGTTGAAGAGATAAATAAAAAGCCTTATGAAGGTGATAAAAAGGTAATAATATTATATAACTCTGATAAAATGACGGAGGCGGCTCAAAACGCATTGTTAAAAACTATAGAGGAACCGCCTTCAGGAAGTTTTATGATACTTTTATGTGAAAAGTTAGATGGTATTTTAGATACAATAAAATCAAGATGTCAGGTGTATAAATTTAACAGATTAAGTCAGGAGGATATGCTTCTATTCTTAAAAAATAGATTTCCCCAGTTATCTGGAGAAGAAGTTAAGGCTGTCTTGGCTTTTAGTGATGGGATACCGGGAAGAGCAGAAAAATTCATTTCAGATTCTTTTTTATGTGAGATAAGAGATACCGTTATAGATATGCTTAAAGAATTGAAGGATAATGATTTGGAGTATTCTTTAAAATTTTCTAATTATTTGGTTAATATGAAAGATGAATGGCAGGAAGCACTTACTTGTATTTTATCATATATACGTGATGTATTTATATATAAAGAAACGGGTAATCAAGAATTGATTATAAATGCGGATAAATTTGAATGTATAAAGACTATAGGAGAAATGTTTTCATTTAATAAATTAAATGATATTATTGATATTGTCAAGAATACGAGAGAGAAACTGGAGAAAAATGTGAATCCAGCGTTAGTTTTTGATTCTATGTTGGTGAAAATGCAGGAGGTATAAATGAAATATGGTAATGGTGGTAGGTGTACGCTTTAAAAAAGCAGGTAAGATATATTATTTTTCACCGGCTAATTTAAATGTACAAAAAGGAAATAATGTAATAGTGGAAACGGCTAGGGGAATGGAATTTGGCAAATGTGTCATAAAACCTAAAAATATAGATGAAAGCGATGTAATTCCACCTCTTAAAAATGTTTTAAGAATAGCTACAGAAGAGGATGTAAAAAAACATGATGATAATAAAAGAAGAGAAAAGGAAGCTTTTGAAATATGTTTAGAAAAAATTAAACAGCATAACTTGAAAATGAAACTTATAGATGTAGAATACACATTTGATAACAATAAGGTGATATTTTATTTTACTGCAGATGGAAGGGTGGATTTTAGAGAATTAGTGAAAGATCTTGCCTCGATTTTTAGAACTAGAATAGAACTTAGACAGATAGGGGTAAGAGATGAGGCAAAAATGATAGGTGGGTTGGGGCCCTGTGGTAGGGTTATGTGCTGCTCTGCATTTTTAGGAGATTTTGTACCTGTATCCATAAAAATGGCGAAGGAACAGAACCTATCTTTGAATCCTACTAAGATATCTGGCATATGTGGAAGGCTTATGTGCTGTTTAAATTATGAGCAGGATGCTTATGAAAAAATAAGACAAAGGTTGCCGAAAAAAGGTTCTGTTGTAAATACGGTTTATGGCAGGGGAGAAGTTATGAGTAATTCTGTAGTGAAGGAAAGTGTTAAAGTTAAAATAAAAAATGAAGATGGTGAGGATATGATAAAAGAAGTATTGATAAATCAAATTGAAATGGTTTCGGGTGGATTTGAGGGTAGTATAAATGATGAGGAAATAGAAGTTGATGTGGGAAATGAAAATTCAGATGTAATTAAACAATTATTTAAGGAAGAGTAGAGAGGTGGCGTATGAAGTCTGTACTTAAAATTTCTGATATGCGTACTGCTGAGGATGTTAATAAAATAAGATATTGTATCTCTAATAATGAAGGAATTATTGCTTTTGAGATAAATAAAGAAAAGAGTGAGGTAAGCATAGTATATGATAATTATTTTGTAACAAAGGATAAAATAATCCAATGTCTTGAAGATATGGGGTATATGGTATTATAAAATTCTCTTTAAAAGTAATTATAAATATGATAGAATAGCAAGGGATAGGATAAATAACTTGTAAGATCATAAGGAGGTGTGACGTAAATGGCATATAAAATTACAGATGCTTGTGTAAGTTGTGGCTCATGTGCTTCAGAATGCCCTGTTGATGCTATAAGTCAAGGGGATACCCAATTTGTAATAGATGCAGATACCTGTATAGAGTGCGGAAACTGTGCTAATGTTTGTCCAGTAGGAGCACCAGTTCAAGAGGATTAATCTTTAAAAAGGCTGCCTAAATATGGTGGTCTTTTTAATTTGGACAAGTATTTAATTTATCAAGTGATTCTTAGGTTCAGATGGTGTTCGCTAACAGGAAATGCTCTTTAATTGATATTTGTTCTTTGCACCTTGTACTTTGGATTTTGAATTTTATAATAAAGAGGGAGCGTTAGGATAAAAGGTGTAAGTACTATGAACGTTAAAAAATTAACAGATATGAATAAATTTATATCTTCGTATAATGTTACATTAACGGTAAAGAGTATAAAATTTTATACGAATATTTATATAGACATAATAAGTGTAAACTAAAGGCGAGGATTAAATTAACTAGATGGAGGAGAAAAAATGGATATATCTGTTATTATATTTTTGTTTTTTGGGATACTTTCAGTAGTAGTTGGTTATATAATAGAAGGTGGACAGGCAACTGCACTTTTAGGAGCTACTGCAGCCATAATAGTTTTTGGAGGAACAATTGGTGCTACAGGACTATCTTTCCCAATGGATATATTAAAAAGAATTCCCAAAATATTTAAGGTGCTTTTTAATCCCAGAAAAACAGATTTACCAGCTTTAATTTCATATTTTAAGGATGTATCCTACAAAACAAGAAAAAATGGATTATTGAGCCTAGAAAGCGAAGTGTCTAATGATCCAAATTTGGATCCTTTTATAAAAAAGGGTCTTCAGCTTGTTGTAGATGGAGTGGATCCGCAGGCTGTGAGAAGCATATTGGAATTAGAACTTGATTCTACGTCTGAAAGGCATAGAGAAGGTGCTGATATATTTGAAAGTGCGGGCGGGTATGCACCTACTATGGGTATTGTAGGTACAGTTATGGGACTGGTTCATGTTTTAGGAAATTTGGAGGATACTTCTACCTTAGGACCAAAAATAGCGGTGGCATTTTTAGCTACATTATATGGTATTGGATCTGCAAATCTTTTATGGCTTCCTATAGGAAGTAGGCTGAAACAGGCAGATGAGAGAGAAGTAAAAGAAAAGACACTTATTATTGAAGGTGTGCTCTATATTCAAGAGGGAATAAATCCAAATACGATAGCGGAAAAATTAAAGAGTTTCTTAAATAAAGAGGAGTTATTGAGATATGAGGCATTAGAAGGGAAGGCTGAGATATGAAAAGAATGAGGAAGCCGGGAAAAAAGCCAGAGGGCCTAAGATGGATGCTAACTTATTCTGACTTGATAACACTGCTTATGATATTTTTTGTTGTTATGTATTCCATGAGCCAGGTAGATCAGACCAAATACAAGCAGCTTTCTGAATCCCTAAGTGTGGCTATGGGAGGAGGCAAAACTATAATAGGCAGTGAGGATAATCCCAGTATTAAGGAAAATGTAAACAAAATGGATAATTTGAATTCTACGCAAGATGAAGAAAAAAAATTATCAGAATTAAAAGCACAAGTAGATAAATATCTTAAGGAAAATGGAATGAGTAAAGACGTATCCACTACTGTAGACGAAAGAGGCTTAGTAGTGAGCATGAATGATACTTTATTATTTGATACGGGCAAAGCGGATATAAAACCACAATTTCAACAGGAGCTTACGGAAATGGGCAAGATTTTGAATCAATTGGGTAATTATATCAGAATAGAAGGACATACGGATAATGTGCCTATTAGTAATAGTGAATACTCTTCTAACTGGAAATTATCCTGTGATAGGGCATCCAATGTTACTGAATTTCTTATAGCAAAATCCGGAATTCAACCTCAAAAGCTTTCAGCAATTGGATATGGTGAATACAGACCTATTGCTGATAATTCTAATGAAACAGGAAAGGCTAAAAATAGGAGGGTGGATGTAATCATATTAAACAGCAAATTTAATGCAGTTGAAAATAACAGTTCAAGTTCAAAGTCCTCTGGAAGTAAAGATAATACAGAAAGTCAAAATACTACAAAAAGTAATAAGTAAAATGGAACTACTATTCCCTGGAATGTTTATCTAGGGATTTTTATTTTAGAGTATTTAAAAAAAACAGTGGATTGACAGTGTTATTTATTTAAATCATAATTATAAATATCAAGTAATGAAAATTTTTGATATAGTGAAAACTGTGAGTTAGATTAGAAATGAGGTATTGAATTTGAATAGTACTTTCTTAAAAGAAGATGAAACCTTAGATGATCTGCAATTAAAGGGACTATATGTAATTCAGAAAAAAAGTACCTTTAGGTTTGGAATAGATGCAGTTTTGCTTGCTAATTTTGCCGATATAAAGAGAAATGCAAGTGTAATAGATTTATGCAGCGGTACTGGTATAATTCCTTTTATACTGGTGGGAAAAACACCTGTGGGTAAAATAATCGGAATAGAGATACAAAAAGACATGGTAGATATGGCCAATAGGTCTGTGCAATTAAATGATGTACAGGGGAAAATTGAGTTTATCCATAGAGATTTAAAGGATTTGAAATATCTAAAAACTCTACCTAAAGCGGATGTAGTTACTGTAAATCCACCTTATAAATTAAAGGATTCTGGAATTGTGAGTTTAAAAGACGAGGATGCCATTGCCAGACATGAAATTTGCTGCGATCTAGAGGATGTTATAAAAGCTGCTAAAATTGTTTTAAAAGATAATGGAAAGATTTATATGATCCATAGACCTGATAGATTTGCAGATATTATATGTACCATGAGGAAATATAAGATTGAGCCTAAATTTATAAGGATGGTTCATCCCAATATAAACAAAGCTCCCAATATGGTATTAATAAAAGGACAGAACAATGCGGGCCGTTTTTTAAAATGGGATGCACCGCTGTATGTACATAAATTGGACGGAAGTTATACAGATGAAATAGATAAAATATATGGAAGAAGTAAGAAAGGATATGGTAGATGATGGGGAAACTTTTTTTGGTGGCAACTCCTATAGGTAATTTACAGGATATAACCTTACGTGGATTAGAGGTACTTAAAAATGTGGATTTAATAGCTGCTGAGGATACAAGGCACAGTTTGAAATTATTAAATCATTTTAATATAAAAAAACCACTTGTCAGCTATCATAAATATAATGAAAATGAAAAATCTATGGAACTGATTAAAAAATTAAAAGATGGATATAACATAGCCTTGATAAGTGATGCCGGAACCCCTGGTATATCGGATCCAGGCAGCATTATGGTGCGCAATTGTATAAAATATGGAATGAATTTTGAAATAATTCCTGGAGCTACTGCTGTTACTACAGCCTTAGTTTATTCAGGATTAGATACTTCAAAATTCATTTTCATTGGTTTTTTGCCTAGAGATGTTAAAAGTAAGATGGGCATTTTAGAAGATATGGCTGAAAGAAGAGAAACACTGATATTTTATGAAGCTCCACATAGATTATTGAATACTTTAAAACAGATGAGAACTGCTTTGGGTAATAGATATGCAGCTGTTTGTAGAGAGCTTACTAAGATTCATGAAGAAATATTGAGATCCACTTTAGAGGAAATACTAAATTATTATGAAAATAGAGAGATAAGAGGAGAATTTGTAATTGTAGTAAAGGGCAAAAGTGAAGAAGAATTTATGAGAGAAAAAAGACAAAAGTGGATAAATTTGTCTGTAGAAGAGCATATAAAAATGTATATGGATGTAGGATTGAGCAAGAAAGAATCCGTGAAAAAAGTAGCTAAGGATAGAAATGTTTCTAAATCTGACATATATATCCATTCTATTAATTTACAATAATTGAAAATGAATGCAAGATGGTGCTGGACACAATTTCCATATTGTTAATAATATTACTTAAAAACAATCAGATTTTCAATAAATAACCGGGTTTTATTAAAGAAATCTAATATTTTTAAGAAAAATTTATTACAGGCGTTGAGATATACTATGATTTAATGCTATAATAAACATATGTTACTTTTAAATTTAAAATTATGCTCCTAGGAGTATCATTTTAAATTTATTTAATGTGGGAGCCCAAATTTATAATTTGGAAGGGGTAATTTAAAAATATATTAGTAGGAGGTAGATAAATTGAATAGAAAGACCTTATCTGTTGCAATGGCTCTAACATTGGCATTGTCAACAGGGACAAGTGTTTTTGCAGCATCGGGTAATTCGGGTTCACTGACTCAAGTTAAACAGCAAAAACAGGATTTGGAGATTAAAGTTGAAAAATTAGATGATGAGATAGGACAAGTTATACAGCAAATTGACAATAATAAAAAAGATATTGGCAAAGTTTCTGATAATATAGAAAACACGCAGACGAAGATGGAGTCAACGGAAAAGGATATAAAAAGCCAGCAGAAAGTATTTAATCAAAGAGTAAGGGCTATGTACATAAATGGCGTGGATAGTTATTTAGGTGTAATACTAAACGCTGACAATTTAAATGATTTCATATCTAGATTGGATAATGTAGCAAAAGTGATGGGGTTTGACAAGGGCGTTATATCGAACTTAACAGATAAAAAAGAAGAATTATCTGCCCAAAAGGAAAAATTAAATAGTGAAAATAAAAGGCTTTTAGCATTGAAGTCCGATAATGAAGAAAAATTGTCCAAGCTTAAAAGCGATAAAAACAGTCAAACCGCATTGATAACATCTTTGGACGCTAAAGAAAAGGAACTTGCAGCAGCAGATGGAGAAACTTCAAGGCTAATTGCTTCGGCAGCAAATAATGTACAGCAGATTAGAAATGCGGCACCAAGAATTACTGGCTCAAATCAGAGTATTTCAAGAGGTGGAAGCGCATCAGTATCTTCAAATGCAATAGTAGCATATGCTTCTAATTTTTTAGGGGTTCCCTATGTCTGGGGAGGAACTTCACCATCGGGCTTTGATTGCTCGGGGTTAGTTTACTACGTATATGCACATTTCGGAATTAATCTTCCAAGAACTTCACAGGCACAGCAAAATGTTGGAGTGCCTGTGTCTAGAAGTCAGCTTCAACCTGGTGATTTGGTGTTTTTCGGTTCACCGGCACATCATGTGGGAATATATGTGGGTAATGGATCATTTATTAATGCGCCTAGAACCGGAAGAAATGTATCCATAGATCCTTTGGATAATAGATCGGATTTTAGCGGTGGAAGAAGGGTCAGGTAGTCAATAAAGTATAATATTAATATATTTAGGAATTTAGACATATTTAAATAAAAAATATACATACATAGTTAAATTTCAGTGGTATTTTACAGAGTTTAGCTATGTCTTTTTTTTATATTTATGGTGATAGATAGTTAGTGTATTATAGATATAAATGGACTTCAAAAAAGCTGATATGAAATTTCCATATCAGCTTTTTTAATAGATATTACTTGCCTTCTCTTAGTTCATTTAAGCATTTCTTACAAATATTTTTACCTCTGTAATTTACTACATCCCTTGCATCACCGCAGAAAATACATGCTGGTTCGTATTTCTTTAATATAATTTGTTCACCATCAACATATATTTCTAAGGCATCCTTTTCAGCAATGTCTAAAGTTCTCCTTAATTCTATAGGAATTACAATTCTTCCCAGCTCGTCCACTCTTCGAACAACACCAGTAGATTTCATTTGTGCTCTCCTCCTTTAATTCCATAATTCGACATAACTACAATTAAATAATAGCAAAAATTACATTAAAAGTCAACATATTTTCATAAAATATTTTACAAATTTCTTATGAAATTCCATCTAAAGTTAATATACTACCAAAATATACAAAAGTCAATAATAATTAAGGTGCTTTGATTTCTGATATACACTTTGAAAGTGGGCTAATATTGGGGGTTAAGGATAAAATTAATATGGATAGAGATAAAATAAAGATAATGTTGAAGGTAATTATGAATAAAATTATAACAAATATTTATAAATAAAATAGTAATTAAATGGATAATTCAATATTATGTGTCGAAATAATTTTATAGTTTTTAATTGAGTATGCTATTTGTAATAAAAAATATAAGCTGGAGTTTTTGCTAATATTATAAAATAAATTATTTTATATGGTAAAATAATAGAGGAGTAGGTGATTGATTTGAATTATTTGAAAAAGTTTATTTATGATTTGAGAGAAATAGTAAATAATATGGAATTAGAAATTTATCTAGTAGGTGGATATGTAAGAGACAAATTGATGAATATAAAGGCTGAACCTAAAGATGCAGATTTCGTAATTAAGGGAGATATTCATCAATTTATAAAGGAAATTGGTAAAAAAAGATATAGATTTTTCACTATAAAAGAAAGTGTAGGTATATATAGATGTGTATTAGGTGAAAATACAATAGATATTTCATCTATGAGGGGTAATTCTATCGAGGAAGATTTAAGAACCAGAGATTTTACTGTAAATGCGATAGCTATGAGAGTTATCCACAATAAAATATTTGATCCATTTTATGGAAGAAGAGCATTGAAAAGTAGAATACTTAAAAGTGTAAGCGATAAAAGTTTGGAAGAGGATCCTGTTAGGATATTGAGAGGCATAAGGTTTTATATAAAATGTGGAATGCATTTTAATTTGGAGACGGAAAAGCAGATTGAAAAAATATCGGATAAAATAATGGAATCACCTAAAGAAAGAATTTGTAGGGAGATAATGCTTATAATAAAAGAAGATCAACTGGGGATAGCTTTTGAAACTATGGATAATTACGGAATACTAAAAAACATTATACCCTATATAGACGAGTTAAAAACCATAGGAAAATGCAAATATCATATGGAAGATGTATTCACGCATATGAATTTGACATATGGAGTATTTAAAGATATTTTAAGGGAAAAAATTAAGTTGAGGAATTTGGATTTAAGTATCTTTGATTGTAGAATAGGGGAATTTAGTCTTAAAGAATATCTAAGTCTGGCTTGTTTTTTGCATGATATAGGTAAATATGAAGCTTATAAAAAGGAGAATAATAAAATAAGTTTTCATGGACATGATATAAAGGGAGCCAGCATATGTAAGGCTTTTTGCGATAATTTGAAATTTCCTAAAAGAGCAGAAAAATATATAGAAAGTATAGTAAAGGGACATATGTATCCACTGGGACTTTTTAAAAACGAAGCTTTTAACAGTAAAAAAGCTACCTACAAGTTTTTTTACAATTATGGCATATGCGCAATTGGAATACTTACTACTGCATTTTGTGATAATTATGCTACTAGAATGAATCTAGATAGGCAAAATGAAAAAGAAAGGTTTAAAATATTTATTGAATATATGTTAAAAGAATATAAACTTTACTGTAAAATGAAGGAAGATAGACTTTTGAATGGAGAAGATGTTGTAAAAATTTTAGGGCAGGAAGGTCCCGTTGTGAAAATTGCTCTTGAAGATATCCACAGACTTAGATATTTGGGAAAAATAAATAATAGAAGAGAGGCAATTGATTATTTAAAATCACAGCCATTTTAAAGTACATTGAAGAAGTATTAACAACAAGAGTTATCCACGGTGTGGATAACTCTCCATTAAATTGTTGTAAGTACAATAATATCAATAATGTGACTTATCCACAGAAAATGTGCATAAAGTTGTGATTTTTGTGGACAAGTATTTGGAATTATAAACTATATTATAGATTTTGGAATAAAATGGAAAAATTACTTATCTACACTTTGAAAAGTAGAAACTATAAAATCAAACTCGTGAGCATCTGTAATTTCTCCATAACTGTCTTCAGAAATTCCAGGATAATAATAAAGTATAAACTTTTCCTTGGACACTATATTTTTAATTATAATATACTTTTTATCCAATTTTATATCTTGTAATGTAGCGAGAACAAAATATCTGTCATTTTCACCAGTCCTATTATTTACAAGATTAATTGAAAAATTATCATGTTTTGTTAAATTTATTTTTTCCCTGTCACAATATATGATGTTTGAGCCGCTTTTACATCCCAGGCAGCTGTCAAATTTACAGTCAGCGGTACAGTTTAGGCATTCGCAATCAGCGCATTTTTCAAGTTGTGATAAAGATTCTAAATGGTCATTTTTATAGGATTCCAATAGAGAAATATATTTATCTGCGTTTAATCTTTTAAAAAAATTTTTTGTATTAAGGTCACTTTCCGCAGCCTCTATTAGTTCTATATATTTTTTTAAAGTTGCTATTTTGGCAGTATATTTTCGCCTGGTCAAGATTTTTTTATCTACAAAAGGTGAAATATTGTCTATAGCATAGGTTATATCCACAAATATTTTCCCGTATTTATTCTTTTGAAGCTTTATAAATTGATGAACTTTATCCATGATATCACCTAATTTTGCTTATATTTTTTTAATTCTTCATCAATATCAACTTCATCTAATTTTTCAAATTCCTTCTCCAAAGTATCTTCTTCCTTTAAATCTCCAAGTCCTTCAGCTAGAGCTTCTTTCTTTTGAATTTTTCTTTCGATATCATCTAAGTTTATCCTATTGTTCCCCGTATCTACATTGGCCATTATTTCATTTACTTTTTTACTGGCTTCAGCATTGTTAAATCTTGCGGCAGCTTCATCTCTGTATACTCTGGTTTTGTGAATTTCCTCTTCTAGTTCCTTTAATTTGACTTTTACTGATTCAGCTTTTTCGCAGGCATCTTTGTAACTTGCCTCAAGAGATGTATAGCTTTTATCAGCCTCTAATTTTCTAGCAAGAGCCTTTTTAGCTAATTCTTCATTTCCTTTACTTAGGGCAAGTTTTACTTTGCCGTCGAATTCAGCAGATATTCTCTTTGATTCTTCCATCTTTTTTTCAATTTCGTGAACATTTCCCAATATTTGAGCTGAAGATAATTTAGCTTTATTTAAACTGTCCTCCATATCTCTTAATTTTTGATCCAGTAATTCAATGGGGTTCTCCACTTCATCTAAAGTGCCATTTACCTTTGCTCTGAAAATATTGGATATTCTCTTCAACACGCCCATAAAAAATCCTCCTTAAATTATCTTTTCCTTTTAAATTTATTTATTCTATTTATGATAAAAATTATTATGAGTACTAATATTACAAACTTAGCAAAACCCCAGAAAAAACTTGCTAAAAGACTGCTTCCTCCATAATATCCGTTATTATATCCCCAGGGTATGGGAATTGGTATAGGGAAAAAAGATCTTCTGCTTTCATTGTTATAGTTTCCCTTAGACTGAGAAGTGCTGCTGCTGGCTTTGTCATTGCTGGATTTTGAAGAAGAATTAGGTGCATTGGAAAAACTACCTGATTTAAAATTTCCACTAGAGCTGTTACCACTGGAGCTTTTATGAAAGGTAGACTTAGGTGAAGAAAAACTACCTGATTTAAAATTACCTCCGGAAGATTTTGAACTACTAATATGTGAAATAGAAGTTCCAAAACCGTGTCCGCTGGAGTGTGAACCTTTGGCATAAACAATACTGGAATTATTGTTTACAACTAAATTAGCGGACTGTATGTTAAAAATACCTGCTGATAGAAATAGGAAAGTAAGCAATAATGATATAATAAAGTATTTTTTATTATGCTTAATTTTAGTCACCCCCTTAAGTCCTCACATCTCTTTCATAGTAACATAATATTTGGTTGATAGCTACTAGAACAATTCACAATGCACAATTCAATATCGTTATGTTATTTATTATATAGTATTAAATAACACATAACAAGTCTTAAATTAACTTATTTTAGGTAACTTAAGACGATTTACTTGTAAAAATATTATATTTTTATGTATTTTATAAATGTTTAGTTTGTAAAGATTATAAATATGCCATATAATATTAGTATAAATTGAGTTTAAATAATAGAAATTTTAATGTGCTGATGAATATGTTATTTGGGAGGTTGTAAAAATTGAATGAGCAAAATTTTGAAATGAAATATATAAATAAAATAGCGCAAAACATATCAAATAATACAATAATACCTTATGAAGATTTACCGAGATATGATTTGTTTTTATCTCAGGTTATAGATTATTTAAATGATAAATTTGAGGAAGAAAACTATACCAATAACATAGTGCAGAATTATATTAAAAATGAAGTTATATCTAAACCGGAAGACGGGAAAAAAAGAGGATATACAAAAGTTCACCTAACTCAGCTTATTCTGTTAAGCTATATGAGGCCTATATTGACAACAGAAGAAATAAAGAAAGTGTTTGCATTGGCTTTTAATGAGATAAATAATGGAGAAGATGATATAATATCCTGGGAAGATGCATATAAGATATTTTCAGATCTTCAGAAAAACAGTCTTAAAGATTTGATGGCAAAAGAAAGTTTTAATGAAAAAAAGTTTCAGAATATAATGAAAAATATGCACTTGAAAATTGAGGGAAAAGAAGAAGAGAGAATAATGGTATTTTTCGTAGTTATGTCTTTGATCTGCCAGGCAAGTGCGATTAAGAAATTAGTTCAAAATATAGTTAATAATTATGAAGATAAATAAGAACTTTATGTTTCTGTTTATTTTAAAGCAGACAAATTTTTATTCAATAGACATATACTTTGAGCAGCTATGCCTTCCCCTTTTCCTGTAAATCCTAACCCTTCTTCAGTAGTGGCCTTTATGCTTATTGAAGATATGTCTATGTTTAATGTTCTGGCTATATTTGCTCTCATATATTTGATGTAAGGTGATAACTTGGGTTTTTCAGCTATTATGGTAGAATCTATGTTTTCTATAATATAGTTATTATCTCTAATTAAATCCAATACTTTAGATAATAAGCTGAGACTAGATACATCTTTGTATCTTTCATCCTGATCTGGAAAGTACTTACCAATATCGCCTAGACAGGAAGCTCCTAATAAACTATCCATTATTGCATGAGTGAGTACGTCAGCATCAGAATGACCAAGTAATCCCCTGTTGAAGGGAATGATTACTCCACCTAATATAAGATGTCTATTATAAACTAATTTGTGAACATCATATCCAAGTCCAATTCTCATGATTAATCCTCCTGTGAATAAACTTAATTTTAGTAAGAATTACTTTATTGTATTTTATCATATATAATAAAAAGGTGCATTTACAAAGCACCTTAAGATATATCCTTAGAATAATATATTATTTTTTTAGTGTCTTTATCTTTTGTCGTGGTTTCTTTAGGAGTTTTATTTGCAGAGCTAAATAATTTTGATAAAAATAATTTTGCTGAAGATAAAAATGACATATCCTTTTTCTTAACATTTTTTGAAAAATCCACTTTGATAACGTTATCTTTCATAAACTAGCCCCACCTTTCATTAAAAGAATTTCTTTACTTTTATAATATCATAAAAATAAAGAAGTGTTAAGAAAATTATGAAAAATATTCTTATTATTTTTATATTGAGATCATAAAAATTGAGGAGATGGTAAATCCCCTCAATTTTGTGAGATAGAAAGGTATATTACTTTGTATTAGGAAATGTTAACTTGTAATCTATGAGCTTTGTAATTGTGTGGATAATAATATTATATGAAGATTGCTCTAATTTGGTTACTATAATTTAAAAATTATACACATGTTGTCCACAAAAATGTGGATAATGTGTATAAGTAACAAGTTATTTACAATAAAATAAGACAAATTAATTATTGAAAATAGAAAAGAAATAAATAATAACAGGTTATAAACAAAATATGTGTGGATAATGTGTATAAGTAAAAATTTTGTTTTACTAATCAAGCATATATATATTATAATAAATGGTAGAATGTATAGGTTTAATATTAAATTGCCTTATATGATAGTTTTATTATAAAATGGAAACGTAGCACATCAAAGTTCTTTTAAGGTTCTTGAAAAAGTTTTTTCTTGTAAGCAAGTTACTGCGAACCTAAGAATGAGCTTATCCAGACGCTCAGCAGTGCCTATCTTCCTTTAGAAAGTTGGGAGTATTGGCAATGGTAGCCTTCGGATAAAATAATATGTGTCGGGAAAGTGAAAAGGATGATACATAAAAAAATTTTAATTACAATAATTTTAATATTTTTTGCTGCAGCTGCAGCCTATAGTATATATAAAATTCAAAATTGTAATAGGAACTATGGGGAAAAAAGCGGCAATAAAGTAAATTCGAAGATAGATCATCAGACTGAAAAAAAAAATATAAATGACAATGCTAATCAATTGAATATAGCTGAGGATAGGATATTTACGGGAGGAGATTTAAAATACAACACCCAGTCTATTCCAGTATTATATTATCATTCAATAGATTATGAAAAAGGAAATGAATTGAGAATTCCAAAGGAAAAATTTAGAGAGGAGATGAAGTTTTTAAGGGACAATGGATATACTACTCTTACTATGAATGAGTTCTATAATTTTTTAGCCTACAATAAGCCTATACCAAAAAAATCGGTGGTTATAACTTTAGATGATGGATATGAGGATAATTATGAAAATGCTTTTCCAATATTAAAAGAATTCGGATTTAAAGCTACTATATTTATAATTACAGGTGCAATAGATAATGGAAAAAATATCTTAACTTCAAGCCAGTTGAGAGAGATGGAACACTATGGTATAGATATTGAAAGTCATACAGTAAATCATGATAAGTTGGATAAACTGACTTATAATGAACAGTTAAGTACATTAAAAAATTCCAAAAATTTTTTGGAAAAATTATTGGGTAAAAGAGTGAATTATATTGCGTATCCCTATGGGGAATGGAATGGAGATACTGTAAAAGCTGTAAAGGCTGCAGGATATAAATTAGCTTTTACCACAGCATCGGGATGGGCTAATAAAAATGAAGGATTATATACATTAAGTAGAGTTTATATAAGTGCAAACCATAAAATGGAGGAGTTTAAAAGACGATTGACAAATGAAAAATATAATATTTCAAATTGAATTAACACATTTTGAAAAAATAGTTAAAAATTTTTGTGATTAAGTGATAATATATCATTGTGGAGGCGGAAAAATTGAGTAAAGGGAAAAAAATAAAAGTATTTATTTTGGGAGTGGCTTTTACAATTTTAATCTTCCAATTTAAGACGTTGGCACAATCTTCAGTTGGAACTCCTAGAGTGAATATAGACACCAATAAAGAGTGGACTGTTAAATTTAGTAGAGCCCTGAATCCAAGTACTGTAAATAGTTCCAATATATCTGTTACGCATGTTATAGATGGGAAAAATGTTACAGTACCGGTGATGGTAACTTTGGGAAGTGATCCCACGACTGCAATAGTGAGCCCTAGAACAGGCGGATATGAGCCGGGGGAAAAGTACAATCTTACCATAAGTGGTTCAATAGAATCAGCATCGGGAAAAAAGCTGAATAATTCTGTGACTTTACAGTTTGTTACAGATAATGCCTATTCTGATGGGACAAATTATCCGGATCTTCCAAGCATAAGTTCTAATCAGTTTGAGTATACACCACTTTTATCATCTCAAAAGCAGGGATTTTTTCTAAACGGTAATAATGGGACAAGTGTTCAGTATAGAGTATTTGTAAATGCACAAAATGAAGCGGGAGAATCCTATACAGAACTTACCAGTGGTTATACCAGTGAGGAAAATGGGAAAATAACATCTTTGAAGACATTGAGTTCGGGGTCTAATGGAGAGAAATATAAGGCAATTATCTATGTGAAAAGAACGGGAGCTCCAGGAGCACATCGAGATGCCAATACAGATTATGATAACTACTATATAGATTATTTCAGGTGTGTAGACAGTATTGATGTAAATTCTGGCGATTATGTAGATTATAATTTATCTCTGGATGACATAGTTAATACTCAGGTAAATTTAGACAGTAATAGTACTCCTGTATTTGTAGCTGACACTGCAATGGATAATGCAGCTTCGAAAAACCAAATAAAGTATTATGTAAATCCCGATAATTTTTTAGACAGCTATGGTAAATATCAGTTTTTGAAACTTACATATGAAGATGGAATCACAGTGGACAGTTTGAATAATTTTTTAAAGGGAAAAGGGATTTTCGAAGGAATGGGACAATCTTTTTTGGATGCAGCCGAAAATAATAATATAAGCGTGGCTTATTTGGTATCACATGCCATGCTTGAAACTGGAAACGGTGAATCACAACTTGCAAATGGTGGAGCTCGTGACAGCAAAAATAAGTATGTTTATGGTAAGGCTGTATACAATTTTTTCGGCATAGGGGCTACAGGCGAAGATGCTGTGCTCAATGGAACTAAAACAGCTTATGAAAATGGATGGGACACCCCGGAAAAGGCTCTCAGTGGAGGTGCCAAATGGATAGCAGCTCAGTACATAAATAATCCTTCATACAATCAGGACACGCTTTATAAAATGAGGTGGGATCCTGCTAATCCAGGACAACATCAATATGCCACGGATATAGCCTGGGCTTATAAGCAGATATCTAATATAAAGTCATTGCAGGATATATTGTCGGGATCCAATGTCAATTTAAAGTTTGAAATACCTAGATTAAAAAAATAACATTGAGATGTATAAAATAAGAAGACAGTCTTGAAATAAAAATATTTTTTATTTCAAGACTGTCTTTTCATTTTTAGGAAATAATCTGTATTATATTTCAATTAATTTAATATGTTTTTTATATTTTTCGTATTCTTATCCTTTACGAAAGGAGCGCAAAATTGAAACGTCTTTTCATGACCGCATTCGGAACAAATACAGTCACATATGTCATAGGGGATACCATTAATCACAGCTACATCTGAATCCTTAGCTATGTAGTCTCCGCCGCATATTTCACAAGGAGTATCATTTATAACAGAATATTCACTTTCAATATATTTCATCATATCTTTAATGGTCATTAGTAGCCTCCAATAAAAAAATTATCATAATATAAATTTAACACTCTTAAAGGGTATTTTCAATAGAATGAAGGGGCTTTTTAAAAAGAGTATTATAGAAATTAGACTAGCATGAGCATTAGAAACATAAGCTTGTTCTAATAAATAGGCTTATATATGCAGAATATATCATATATTAAATATATAAAAAGTAATTAGGATGTAATATTTGTCCAAACGCTGCCAGGTTTAATTTAAAGAGGTGAAATATTGTGATTAACATTATATGGTTTTTTATTTTATCTTTTGGAATATGCTTCGGAGTATTGGGGGGAAGGGGAGAAGAAATATCTAAAGCTATTATTTTATCTTCAGATTCAACGGTAAAACTTGTCATAAGTCTAGCAGGTATAATGTGCTTATGGTGCGGTGTTATGAAAATAGCAGAAAGAAGTGGGCTCATGGGGAGAATAGCTAAAATAATGAAACCAATTTTAAAAATATTGTTTAAAAAAGCTGCTAGAGATGAAAAGAGCATTGGAGCAATAGTTATGAATCTGACTGCCAATATGATGGGATTATCTAATGCAGCTACGCCATTTGGAATAAAAGCTATGGAAGAACTTAAGCGGTTAAATGAAAGAAAAGATGAAGCAAGTGATGATATGTCATTGTTTCTGGTATTAAATGCAGCCTGTATACAATTTGTACCTACTACGGTTATTTCCATAAGGGCGGCTGTTGGATCAAAAAATCCAGCGGAAACTATAGTGCCGGGCATAATAGCAACTTCTGTAGCAGCAATAGTTGGAATAATATGCTGCAAAGTAATGGAAAAATATTTTTGATTAAAATTTAGGGGAACAAAAGGGGGAGAATGATTTGGAATACATTGTAAAGGCTATAATACCTATAATAATATTTGTTATAATTACATATGGAGTATCCAAAGGGGTTAAAGTCTATGAATGTTTTATAGAAGGGGCAAAGGAAGGTATTGGAATATGTATCAAGATATTTCCATACTTACTGGCTATGATAATAGCAGTAGGAGTGTTCAGGGAATCTGGGGCTTTAAATTATTTCATATCTCTTATAAAGCCTGTTGTAAAAGTCATAGGACTTCCTCCAGAAGTGGTTCCCCTTGTACTTATAAAGCCATTATCGGGAAGTGGTGCTTTAGGAGTATTTGCTGAGACATTAAAGGAATTTGGGCCAGACAGTTATATAGGCAGGATATCTTCTATAATCATGGGGTCTACAGAAACTATATTTTATACTATTACAGTTTATTTTGGAGCAGTGGGGATAAAAAAGATAAGGCATACGTTATGGGCTGCTGTAATGGCTGATATAGCTTCTGTTATAGCTGCAGTTACGATAACTAGAATTATGTTTTAATGTAGTATTCCTATAAAATCATATTAGTTGTATAATATATAATATAATTGATAGGTATAGTTTGAGGTGAGAATTAAATTGCTAAAGTGGAAGGAATTATATGAAGAATGTGTAAATTGCCATAAGTGCGGTTTAGGTGACAATAGAACCAATATGGTTTTTGGGGACGGCAATCCTAGGGGAAGAATCATGTTTATAGGAGAGGCACCTGGTGCAGATGAGGATAGAACCGGGTTGCCTTTTGTAGGAAGGGCCGGGCAGCTTTTGACCAGAGCCCTTGAATCCATAGGCCTGTATAGAAAAAATGATTATTACATATGTAATATTTGCAAGTGCAGGCCGGAAAACAACAGGACACCTTATGGACATGAAGAAGAGGCCTGTATTCCATATTTGAGGAATCAAGTGGCACTGGTAAAACCTAAAATAATTGTCTGTCTTGGAGCAACTGCTATGAACTGTATACTGGGAAGAGATTGGAGAATTACAAGAGACAGGGGAAAATGGGTGGAAAGAAAAGGATTTTATATGACTGCTACCTTCCATCCTTCTGCAGTGCTTAGAGATGAGAATAAAAAGGATGCGTTTTGGGAAGACTTGAAAAACATAAAGAAAAAATATGAAGAAACTTTTGATAACAAAAATATTGACAGCTAAAAATATATGACATATTATATTGTTAAATGCGGTGAAGGAAAGAGTAGTAAGTTAATTTATGCGAAGAGAATCGACAATTTGGTGAAAGTCGAAGATAAAACAACTTATGAATATGGCTCCAAAGCAGGCTGTTTGAAATAATAGTAGAGTGACACGGCAGCAGCCGTTATAGTGCAGGGTAATAGATAATCTTGATGTTCTGGATTTTAGTTACCTGTTGAGGTTTTTATTGTAAAATAAAAATAAAATAGAGTGGTAAAGCGTATTTGCGCCTCTATATGAAGATATTTTCTTCATATAGAGGCTTTTTTAAGCCTGTTGCTGCTAAAAATACATTTATTTTACTATAGAATATTTTGTATTCACATAAAATTAAGAGAAAAAGGAGAGAAAAATATGACTAAAAAAACTTATTATATTACTACACCTATTTATTATCCATCTGCAAATCTTCATATAGGAAATACCTATACTACTGTAGCGGCAGATGCTCTTGCTAGATTCAAAAGACTTACTGGGTATGATGTCATGCTTTTAACTGGCACTGATGAGCACGGGCAGAAGATTCAAAGATTGGCAGAGGCCAAAGGAGTGAGCCCTAAAGAGTATGTAGATGAAATAGTGGCTGGTATCAAAGAACTGTGGAAAATGATGAATATAAGTTATGATAAGTTTATAAGGACTACAGAAGATTATCATGTAAAGGCAGTTCAAAAAATATTTAAGAAATTGTATGATCAGGGAGACATATATAAGGGAAAGTATGAAGGTTGGTACTGTACACCCTGTGAATCCTTCTGGACTGAAACTCAATTGGTAGATGGGAAATGCCCCGATTGTGGAAGACCTGTAGAAAAGACAAGTGAGGAAGCTTATTTTTTTAGAATGTCAAAATATGCTCCAAAGCTTATAGATTATATTAAAGCACATCCGGATTTTATACAGCCCGAATCCAGAAAAAACGAAATGATAAATAATTTTTTGAAACCTGGACTTCAGGATCTATGTGTCTCAAGAACATCTTTTAATTGGGGTGTACCTGTAACTTTTGATAAAAAACATGTAATATATGTTTGGATAGATGCACTGGCAAATTATATAACTGCATTGGGTTATGGCAGTGAAAATCAGGAATTATATAAAAAATACTGGCCGGCAGATGTGCATTTAGTGGGAAAAGATATACTGAGATTTCACACTATCTACTGGCCTATAATGCTCATGGCGTTAGGAGAACCTATTCCTAAAAAGGTATTTGGACATGGATGGCTTTTGGTAAATGGGGGAAAAATGTCTAAGTCTAAGGGGAATGTTGTGGATCCTGTAGTTTTAGTGAATAATTTTGGTACAGATGCTGTAAGATATTATCTTTTGAGAGAAATCCCATTTGGCGCCGACGGATTATTCAATAATGAGATATTTATAAATAAGATCAATTCAGATTTGGCTAATGATTTGGGAAATCTTTTATCCAGAACTTGTACTATGATAGAAAAATATTTTGATGGAATAATACCAGTGCCGTCAGAAAAGGAAGCTGTGGACAGTAAGCTTATAGATATAGCTCTTGATACACCTAAGAAAATGGAGAAAAATATGAATGATCTCAGGATACCTGATGCACTGGACAGCATATGGGAACTTGTAAGTGCGGCAAATAAATATATAGATGAGACTACACCTTGGATATTAGCTAAGGATGCAGATAAAAAGAACAGGCTGGGAACTGTACTTTATAATCTCTCTGAATCTTTGAGAATAATAGCAATCTGCATTTCACCATACCTTCCTGAAACCAGTGAAAAGATGTATAAACAGCTTAATGCAGACGTCGTTTCCTGGGACAGTATAGCGTCTTTTGATGGCACCAAAGCTGGAACTAGAATTCATAAAGGGGAGATTTTGTTCCCAAGGATAGATCTGGATAAAAAAATAGAGGAATTAAACGCATTAAAGCAGCAGAATTCTACAAATATACCTAAAGCAAAAGCCTGTAAGAAAGAAGTAAGTATAGATGATTTTGAAAAACTTGATTTGAGAGTGGCTAAAGTATTGAAATGTGAAGCTATAGAAGGATCAAATAAATTACTTAAATTTCAATTGGATTTAGGAAAAGAGAAACGACAGGTGGTTTCGGGAATAGCTAAATACTATAAACCGGAAGAACTTATTGGGAAAAATGTAGTTGTCGTAGCAAATCTGAAGCCTATAAAGTTAAAAGGCGAGATTTCACAGGGAATGATTTTGTCTGCAGCATCGGAAGATAATAAAAAGTTGTTTACCGTATCTGTTCCTGGAGAGCTTCCAGCAGGAAGTACAATAAGCTAAAACAAAATTTGATATTATAATCAGACAAAATACTATCAAAATTTATGGAAATTTGATAGTATTTTGTTGTAATTAAAATAAAGAGATTTGAATGTGAGGAGGGTAAAAATTGAATATAAGCATTTTTGATGCACATTCACATTATGATGATGAAGAATTTGATGAAGACAGAGATCAAGTCATAAAAGAGCTTAAAGATCACGATATAGTGGGAGTACTAAACTGTGGTTCTTCCATAGAGGGTTCTAGGTTCTCTGTAAAATTGACGAAAAAGTATGATATATTTTACGCAGCTGTTGGAATACACCCAGAGTATGCATACAAATTTAATGATGATACAATAAAAGAATTACGAGAACTGGCCAAAAATAAAAAAGTAAGGGCTATAGGAGAAATAGGTCTTGATTATTATTATAGAGAAAATCCATCGAGGGATGTACAAAAAGCTGTATTCATAAGACAGATGGAGCTGGCAAGAGAATTGAATTTGCCCGTAATTATACATGATAGGGAAGCTCATGAGGATACCCTGAATATAATAAAGCAGTTTAAGGATGTTATCGGTGAGATCCATTGCTTTTCAGGAAGCGTTGAATTTGCAAGAGAGTGTTTGAAATCAGGGTATTATATAGGTTTTACGGGAGTAGTGACTTTTAAAAATGCAAAAAAAGTGATAAATGTAGCAAGGGAAGTACCAGTTGATAGGATTTTAGTTGAAACTGACTGCCCTTATATGACACCAGTTCCCTTTAGAGGTAAAAGAAATAGATCTGAGTATATCCAATTTATTATGAGTAAAATTGCAGAAATAAAAGAATTAGAAATAGAGGAAATAAGTAAAATAACAATTTCCAATACAAAGCACTTGCTTAATTTGTAATAATAGTGTAAAATAGGAAAGAGGTTTTAGCATTTTTTATTTAAATTGTATATTTTAGTAATTAAATTTGTAGTTATAACATAGTCTATATAAAAAACCACCAAAAGATAATAAAAACTGTGATTCAAATAAAAAACTATATGGGAGATTCTGGAATAGGGATCATTTTTATATTGCAATCATAAATAAGTATTTTATTTATAAGTTTTATGCATAGGATGCATTGATATTTTGAAAAACAGTTTTATACAGGGTGATATTTGACATGAATTTAGATTCCATTTATAATGGGATATGTCGCTTTTGCCCAGAGGAGGTATTTTTATGGTGGAGAAGTTTAAAGCTTGCTTGAAGAAATATTTTCCCCGTGGTCCTAGAATAGAATTTGTTATATCTATAAGTTTAGTAATTTTGGTTTTAGTAATGTTTAGTATAAAAAAAACGGTGACAATTTCAGTAGATGGTAAGAATATAAAGGCTGTTACATTCAGCCATAACTATGGAAAGGTTTTGACCAGTAATGGAATTAAAATAGGACCGAGGGATAAGGTAATACCTAGTCTAGACAGTGAAGTGAAAGATAAAAGTAAACTGATAATTAAAAGGGCAGTAAAAGTTGAAGTAGCAGTTGATGGTAAAAAATTAAGTATAGAGTCAGCAGAAGATAATGTTGAGAATTTGTTAGAAAATGAAAATATTAAAACCTCAAACATGGATAAAATATATCCGTCTAGAGAGCATGCTATTGTAAAAGGAATGAAAATAGTAGTGACTAGGGTCCAAATTAAGGAGCTGAGGGAAAGTAGACCGATAGAGTATGAAACAGTTTTGAAAAGTGATGCACAAGTTAAATACGGAGCTAAAAGGCTTTTACGAGAAGGACAAAAGGGTGAAAAAGAGATTACAACAAGGGTAATATATGAGGATGGTAAGGAGGTTTCCCGAAAGATAATAAGAGAAATTGTGAAAAAGGAGCCTGTGCAAAAAGTAGTGGCTATAGGCACATTAGCTAACAGTACTCTTTCAAGAGGGGGAAGTACTAATTATGCCAGACACATTAAAATGAGAGCAACTGCATATACTGCAGATTATCAAAGTACAGGTAAGAGACCTGGAGATCCGGCGTTTGGCATAACAGCTTCAGGAACTGTTGCAAAAAGAAGTATTGGCAATTATAGTTCTATAGCAGTTGATCCTAGAGTAATACCACTTGGTACAAGACTTTATGTAGAGGGCTATGGCTATGCCATAGCAGAAGATACAGGCGGAGCAATTAAAGGTAATAGAGTAGATCTATTTTTTAACTCAGGATCAGAAGCTATCAATTGGGGCGTGAAATGGGTTAATGTTTACGTAATTGGGTAGGAGCAGGCGCTCCTATTTTTTCTTTAAATAATTGATTTACCATAGGAGGAAAATATGATTAAAGAGATAATAGTAGTTGAAGGAAGGAATGATGTAAGGGCAGTTAAAAGGGCTGTAGATGCGGAGATTATAGCAGTAGGTGGATTTGGAATAAATAAAGAGGTTATAAATAGAATAAAGGAAGCTCAAAAAAGACAGGGAATTATAGTTTTAACTGATCCAGATTTTGCAGGAGAAAAGATAAGGAGGATAATATCAAAGAGGGTTAAAGGAATAAAACATGCATATATATCTCAGAAGGATGGGGTAAAAAACGGAGATATTGGAGTGGAAAATGCACTTCCAGAAACAATAATAGATTCTCTAAAGAATGCAAAGTGTGAGCTCAAAGAAAAACATTGTGAATTTGATATAAATGATATGATATTTTTTGGACTTACAGGAGAACAGGATTCTAAGGAGAAAAGAGATATCTTAGGTAAAGAGCTTGGCATAGGGTACGGCAATACTTGTCAGTTTTTATTCAGGTTAAATAATTATGGAATAACAAAAGAAGAGTTTAAATTAGCTGTTAATAAAGTAAATAGAAGGATGAATAAGGTGAAGCAATATGAATAAGCTGTCTACAGAAAGTATAGTAAAAAAATACGGATTTAGATTTTCCAAAGCTTTAGGACAGAACTTTTTAATAGATACTTCAGTATTACAGGATATAGTAAATAGTGCAGAAATAGATAAAGGCGATGTAATTATAGAAATAGGTCCTGGAGTGGGAACTTTGACGAGAGAACTTTTAAAGTCTGCAAAAATGGTATATGCTATTGAATTGGATATGAATTTAATTCCTATTTTAAAAGAGGAATTAAAGGAATTCACCAATTTTCAATTAATACATAAAGATGTACTAAAGATGGATTTTTCTCAAATAATAAATGTTGAAGATAATATAAAGATTGTGGCAAATTTACCTTATTACGTAACTACACCTATTATTGCAAAAATGCTAAATGAAAACTACAATTTTAAGACTTTTATTATAATGATACAAAAGGAAGTAGGAGAAAGAATTGCAGCAAAACCTAGTTGTAAGGAATATGGAGCTTTGTCTATACTTGTTCAATATTATTGTGATGTTGAATTAATAAGAAAAGTGAGTCCTTCTTCTTTTATACCTAAACCTAAAGTGGATTCTATAATCATAAAATTAATTAAATTACACAAGCCCAGAGTTAATGTGAAAGATGAAAAGCTATTTTTTAAAGTTGTAAGATGTGCTTTTAATATGAGAAGGAAAACATTGTGGAATGCGGTAAAGCCGTTGAATATATCTAAAGAGTGTATGAAAGAGGCCTTTAATACAGCGGGAATTGATCCTAAAAGAAGGGGAGAGACATTGTCGCTGCAGGAATTTGGCAGGTTATCTGATTGTATACATGAAATATCCGAGAAATTATAATTAACAAAGCATGATTTTTGTATGGAAGTTAAAACTATTTGTTCACTTTTTGAAAGTTTCTTCATATATTATAATGAATATAATATATGGAGGTATAGGAAATTGGCACAAAAAAAGAGTTATAGTAGATACTTTATAATATTACAAGAAGATGAAAAAGGATACTCTTTAGCTTCTGATAAAATTGCTTCAGGATATGCAAAATTGGAGATGAAAAATAATAAGTGCAAAATATCCTATTATGTACAAAATCTCAAGAAAGAAAAAACACCCTATTACATGATGCTTATATGCAATAAAAAAGATATAAAAAATATAATTAAAATAGGTGAAATGAACATAGATGATTATGGAAGAGCGGATATATGTTATGAATATCCTATGGATGATGTGGCTGGCAGCGGCATATCTATGGATAAAGTATCAGGAGCTGCTATAGTCAGAATACTAGATAATAACATAATATCTGTAATGAGCGGATTTGCAAGCACAGAAATACCTCAATGGAAGAACTTTACAATGTTAGAAGATAGGAGTAAGAGCTCAAAAGAAGAAAGCGAAAAAGTTGAAGAATTGGAGACTATTGATACAGAAAAAATTGAAAAAAAGAGTGTATTTGATAAGTATGAAGAGAGTATAGAAAAAGCTAAGACAGATAGAGAAAATAAAATCAAAGAGGATGCAAAAGAAGAACATGCAGATAAAAAGGAAGAGAAGGCATCAGTAAAGGTCGAAAATCAAGTAGAAGAAAAACCATCCACGAAATCGGAAATAAAGAATGAGGAAAATAAATCAGAAGATGATAAAGAGAAAGTTGTTGAGGATACTTTTGAATCAAGAATTAAAAAAGATCTAGAAATGAAAAATGAGTCTGTAGAAGAAGATAATTCTATATACGTAGATGATTCTGTGACTGAGTCCTATAAAAAAGCAGAGATAAATAGGCATAAATGCAAAAAAATAAAAGGAATAAGTCAACCTGGTAATTATCCTCAGGGACCAGAAGGGGACTTTTTTAATAACCTTATGAATGGATTTAAGGAAATTAAAAATATAAGTAAAGAATTAAAAAGATGCAAGTGGTATAAAGTACCTGTGAGTTCTATGGAAGATATGTATAATATGAACGATTATAATAAATATGCCCTAATATATTATCCTATGATAAGTTATTATCCCTATGTAAAAAAGCACTGCCATTATTTATCAGGATATAAATGTGATAAAAAAGGTAGAGTGAAATATCTGGTGTATGGAATTTTAGGTACTAAGGATAAAAGAGATCAGCCTTATGGAGGTAAATCCGGGTTTGTTACATGGGTGTCTTTAAAGGATAAAAATAAAGTGGGATATTGGCTAATGTTTTATGACTTTAAAACAAATACAGTAGTAATACCTGTAAGAAAATAGTACTGGGTATTATTTATGAAAGTGCTATTCATAAATAAAAGAAAACTTGGAGTTACAATAATTATAATAGGGCTTATGACAATTCTCTTTGGGCTTGAGAAAAATTTTGATGTGAAATTAAAATTTACAGCTTTAATGCAAAATGACATAAAATCATTAACTCAGTACAGCGGGTTGAAAAATAGATTAAAATATAAATTACCTTCTAATTGGGATTGTAGAGTTCAGGATATATTTGGAGATGAGATAGTATACCACAGTAATTTTAAAAGTGCTGATGGCAAGATAAATGGTTTTGTCCAGGTTTGGAATTTAAAGGGAAATTTAAAAATATTCCTGCAAAATAGTAGAAGCATATCTGAAAAACAGAATTTATATAAAAGTTATAATATGAGTAGGATTAATATAAATGGCAGAAATGGTTATTTAGTTGAGTATATTATTACAAAAGAAATTGGAGATAGTTACAGGGGTATAGAATATTTTATAGAAGAGGGAAAACAATTTTGCAGATTTTCTTTTTTTGTAAAAGATATGGATTTTAAAGAAAACATGCCCACTATATTTGAAACCATTGTGAAAACTCTAGAGTATAAATGAAAAAATATATATTATCCCTTTCAGGTTTAATTGCGTGAAAGGGGATTTTTTTGTTACAAATATGCTATAATATTCATAGATTTTCAGCATGAAATAGCATAATTAATTAGGTCAATAAACGAAATTTGACCATAAAAATTGATAACATTTAATAGCAGGTGAGTAAATTGCAGCAGAAAATTAAAAAGGGATTGAGTGTATTTTTAGTATTGATTACTTTGATGACATCTATTTTATTGAGTGGCTGCGATAAAATAGATGAGCTAGAAGTTAAGGCTGGCTTAAAAAATTCGGATTTTGAGTACATAAGAGAGGGAAAAGTTGATAAAATAGTTATTCAGAATATAAGGGATCAGGGATTTAAATTTGTGGTTACTGATCAGAATGCAATTAAAGATCTATATGATATATTGTCTTCGGGTAAAAAGGTATCAAGGAAATCTTCATTGCAGCCAGATTATATATTTGAGATATATGAAGGGAATAATAAAATTCATAAATTTAATTATATAGCGGGTCTTGATAAAAAAGATTTTGGAAATCTTTATAGTAACAATCAAATATATATTGTATCAAAAAGGATAGATAATGATATGATCAACAATTTTTGGAATATAAGAATGCCTCCAAATAATTTTAAACAGGTTTATTATGGATCAATAATGAACACTTTAAATGAATATTTTAGAGACAAAGATAAAAATAAAAAGATAGGAATAAATTTTAGAGATGACATAGATGGATCCAGGTTTATACTATCTACAGAGGTAGAAGAATTTAAGTCGGATCTCAATGATAAATTTAAAAATGCCGGTATTGGTAATAACAATAAGGATAAATACGATATATGGGTTACAATAAAGACTGAAGGATATAAATCTACACTGTACAAGGCGACTATTACATTTTGGGATAAGAAAAATAAGAGTGAAAAAATTTATTATATATATGACACCTACAGCGGTGCCGGATGGGACATAAAAGTGTATAAAAATGAACCTGAGAATTTTTAAATTGTAGGAGGAAAAAAATGAGTAATTGTGATAACTGTTCAAGTAGAGCAGCATGCGGTAAAAATCAAGATGAGTGTAATTTTATATTGCCAAAATATGGCGGTATAAAGCATATAATAGGTATTATGAGTGGAAAGGGTGGAGTTGGAAAGTCTACAGTCACAGGAATACTAGCTGTAAAATTAAAGGCTGCAGGCTACAAAGTAGGAGTACTTGATGGTGATATAACAGGACCATCTATGCCCAGGTTTTTTGGAATAAATGATAAAAGAGCAGATATAATTCAAATTGATGAAGAACAGCAGGTAAAATTTCTACCCGTAGAAACCTCTTTTGGAATAAAGGTAATTTCTTTAAATCTTTTAACAGAGAAGGAGGAACAGCCCGTTATCTGGAGAGGACCTATGATAGCAGGAGTTTTAAAACAAATGTATTCTGATACAGAATGGGGAGAATTAGATTATCTTCTCATAGATATGCCGCCTGGGACAGGAGATGTAGCACTTACTATAATGCAGGAATTCCCACTAGAAGGAGTAGTTATAGTGTCTACTCCTCAGGATATGGTATCCATGATAGTAAAAAAAGTAGTCATAATGGCAGAGGAAATGGATGTAAATGTTATAGGAGTAGTGGAGAATATGTCTTATGTTAAGTGCAGTAACTGTGGAGAAAAAATAAAACTATTTAGTAAAAAATCCGCAGAAGAACAGGCTCAATATCTTGGCTTGAAACTATTAGAGGAAATGCCTGTAAATTCTGAGTTAGTAGAGAGCATGGAAAATGGGAAAGTGGAAAGCTACATAGGCAATTCTCATGATTACAATGATTTGTTGGATAATCTTATAGCTCTATCAAAATAATTCAAACGTGGATATAATAAATTAGTTTTATGGCAATAATACAGATGAAAATTATTTTATTATTACATTATGTATTAAATTTATAAAAAGAGAGGTGAAAGTCCTGTTGTCCAACAGGAGATATTATGAAAGCGGTAGTTGATAAAGATGTCTGTATAAGTTGTGGACTATGTCCAAGTACATGTCCTGAAGTATTTGAAATGGATGAAGATGGTAAAGCAGTTGCAATTACAGGCGAAGTACCGGAAGAGTCTCAAGGCTCGGCAAAAGAAGCTGAGGAAAATTGCCCTGTTTCTGCCATTACTGTAGAATAAAAAAGTATATTGAATTGATTTTGAATCAAATAGGGAAGTGCGTTCTGAAAAAGCTTAATGGGTTTAGTCAGAACGCATTTTTGTATAATATTTTTTTAGGAAAAATTAAAATATATTCATGAGTGAAGTATTTCCAAACTTATCATTTAACTTAGATGTAAAATTTGGATTTATATTTACAGTATCTCCTATTTTTATGCTGGCAGGTAAATGAGAGATACCTATATCGGCAGTTGATCCATCTTGAAAACTTATAAGTGCTTCTGTAACATTTAAATCTATTATTTTACCAATCATATAGATTCCTCCTATAAAATTGAGTTTTTATTAGTTTTATCATTATTTTGATTCTTATTCCTAAAATTTAAAAATTGATTTTTTATATGTGGTATAGTATAATAAACCAGGTAGATATACAAGATATAGTGGTCAGGAGGAACAATATATGCTACATGTTGTGAAAAGAGATGGAAGGAAAGTTGACTTTGACTCTGTCAAAATCACCAATGCAATAAAAGGTGCTTCTGAAGAGATAGGGTATGAGTTGAAAGAGAGCGAATTTATTGATTTAACTCAGAAAGTTATACAGTGTTTGGAAAAGTTAAATTTGAAAGAAATAAATGTAGAGGATATACAAAATATAGTTGAAGAAGTGCTTTTAAAAAGGGGATATTTGAAGATAGGATTATCCTACTCAAATTATAGAAAAGAGAGAAATAATATAAGAGAGATAAAATCCGATCTTATGAAAGCCATTGACAAAATAGGAATTCAGACAGATAGGGATAATGCTAACGTAGGAAATAATTTTAGTGCCAAGCTTTTGAGAATAGCAAGTGAGTCCAATAAGTGGCACAATTTAGCTACTATGCCAAAGTATCTGGCTAAATTACATGAAAATGGAGATATATATTATCATGATTTGGATTCTTATAATCTGACTGTAAATTGTCTTCATATACCGACTAAAAAAATGCTTTTAGAAGGCTTTAATACAGGATATGGGAATATAAGATCGCCTAAGAGAATAGAATCTGCTGCAGAACTTTCCTGCATACTCTTGCAGTCATCACAAAATGATATGTTTGGGGGACAGTCTCATCCGGATTTTGACAATGACATGGCTGTTTTTGTTGAACCCACTAGAAAAGAGATAATTGAAGATCTAAGGGCAGTGGGAGTGGAAGAGAATAAGATAGCTAAAATTTTGAATAAGAAATTAAGGCGAAGTATAGAACAGGCCATGCAGGGAATAATTTATAATTTAAATACAATGCATTCAAGAGCTGGTTCACAGGTGCCTTTTAGTTCTATAAATATAGGTATACCAAGATCAGAAGATGCGGCCTTAGTCTGTGAAATATTTTTACTTGAATATGAGAAGGGACTTGGGAAAGGCGAGCAGCCCATATTTCCGAATATAATATTCAGAGTCAAAAAGGGTGTAAATAAAAATGAGGAAGATCCATACTACTATTTATTTAGCATAGCTTGTAGAGTGGCCTCAAAAAGAATGAATCCAACTTTCATGAATTTAGATGCGGATTTTAACAAGACTTATTATGACAAGGGAATTATACCTGCTACTATGGGATGCCGGACTTACGTTTGCTCTAATGTAAATGGAGAACCAGGCCCGGAGGGAAGAGGAAATATAGCTCCAGTTACTATTAATTTGCCCCGCATTGGCATTATTTCTAAAGGTAATATAAATAAATTTTTTGAACTGTTGAATAAAAGACTTGAGCTTTCCATGCAGTCTCTCATGCATAGGTACAGCATATTAAAAAGATTGAAGGTCAGAGATTTACCTTTTGTAGCCGGACAAAAACTTATGAGGGGTGCTGAGAATTTAGAAAGCGATGATTCCATAGAGCCGATATTGAAACAGGGCACCTGGGCAATAGGTTTCATTGGTCTTGCAGAAACGTTGGTGGCATTGACCGGGAAGCACCATGGTCAGGATGAAAATTCAAGAGAACTCGGGATAAGAATAATTTCTCATATCAGAAATTATACTGATAGGCTTACAGAAGAAACTCATTTAAATTGGAGTTGTTATGCCACCCCTGCAGAAGGTCTAAGCGGGAAATTTATAATTCACGATAAGAAAATATTTGGTGAAATACCGGGAGTTACAGATAAGAATTACTATACTAATTCTTATCACATTCCTGTGGGATTTCCAATATCTATAAAGGATAAAATTGATATTGAAGCTCCTTACCATAAATTGTGTAATGGCGGACATATAAGTTATGTGGAAATAGACGATTATCCATCAGAAAAAGTGGTAAAAAATATAATTAATTATGCCTACGATAACACGAATATGAGCTACATAGGGATAAATTTTCATATAAGATATTGTAAAGAATGTGGTACTTATTTGCAAGGCGAAGAAGTATGTCCTAAATGCGGCAGTAGTAATATACAGGGAATATCCAGAGTAACGGGATATTTATCACTGGACGAGAGATTTGGAGAAGGAAAGGCCGCAGAAAGAGCAGATAGAGTATCTCATAGGAATAATGAACTTATATATTCTTAAATCATCATCTATGGGGGTGAATTTTAATGGTAAGAAAAAAAATTAGATTGGCAGGTATTGTATATGAAAGTTTGGTCAATGGCCCCGGGATGAGAAGGGTGTTTTTTGCTCAAGGATGCAGACATAATTGCAGAGGATGTTTTAATCCTTCCACACATGATTTTAATGGGGGAGAGCTTAGAGATACAGATGAATTGATTGAACAGATAAAGGGTAATCCGCTGATAACTGGAATTACATTTTCAGGAGGCGATCCCTTTGAACAGGCAGAAGAATTTTCCTATATGGCAGATAAAATTAAAGCATTGGGTTTGAATATATGGTGTTATACAGGATATACTTTTGAGTATATCCTGTATAACACTCAAAATGAATATTGGCAAAGTCTGATAAATGACATAGACGTATTGGTTGATGGAAAATTTGAAGAAAATAAGAAGGACTGCAGATTAAAATTCAAAGGTTCAAGCAATCAGAGAATTATTGATGTAAAAAAAAGTCTAAAAACTCACAAGGTTGTAGAGATATTTTATAATTAAAAGTAGTACTATTGTGATTTTAGTTGAAAGGATCCAATTAAATATATTATAATACTTCTAGTAGGGAGTTGATAATGTGAAAGATAATTTGGGAATTGAAGTGTGCTCCTGTACTGAACTTCATGAAGACTGTATAAAGTGCGTTAAAGAGAGTATGCTGGATGAAAAAGTCTTTAGGGATCTCTCCGGTCTCTTTAAAGTGTTAGGTGATTTCACAAGAATTAAAATAATATATGCACTGTTTAAGAAAGAACTGTGTGTATGTGATATAGCAGAGATACTTCAAATGAGCCAATCCGCTATATCACATCAACTTAGAATTTTAAAGACAGCTCGACTAGTTAAATTTAGGAGAGATGGTAAATCTGTATATTATTCATTGGATGATGAACATATAAATAGGCTGTTTAATGCAGGATTAGAGCACGTAGAGCACAATTAATATTTTGATGGATATCAATGTTGGTGCTTGTTTGGCAATTATTTAAAATCAAGTATTTTAACTGAATTGTATTCTTGTAAATTATTTTCTATAATTAAAGTGTTGTTCTTAACTCTTTCTGCATTTCTTGCGTATTTAAGGAATTTTTCTAGACCATCTAATTCGAAAGTTAAAGGGGAAGTCTTATAATGCATTGGAATTACTATGTGGCTGTTAATGGATTTAGCAAGTGCTGCAGCTTCTTTACCATCTATAGTAAAATTGCCGCCTACCGGAATAAATAATACATCTATGCTTCCTAATTCTTCTACTTTATCCCTAGACAATACGTATCCAATATCTCCTAAATGGCATATTCGATAGCCGTCCATTTCTATTATAAATATTATGTTTTTTCCACGTTTTGCTCCATTGACCTTATCGTGATAAGAAGGTATACCAATAATTGGTATGCCGCATAGGTTAAAAGAACCCGGCTTGTTTATAATATGGCTGTATTCTATATTTTTCGTATAATTATGATCAAAATGACTGTGACTTATTGTGATTAAATCCACCTTACCACGAAATACCTTATACCCTACAGTTTCATCAAAAGGATCTGTTAGAAGCTTGTGACCCATTGAATCTTCCAATAAAAAACTAGAATGACCTAACCATTTTATTTTCATAAAAACATCTCCTCAATGAAAAAATTTTTTATATTTATAATATTATATCATTATTATGATCATTCTATTAAAATATGATTATTTTAGATTAGTATAAAAATATAACTATATTTATGTATAAAATTAATACTTTTTATATTATAATAAAATAATGTAAGGTTTATATGGAGGTGATTGATTGAAAAATATAAAAACTTATATGGTACTGCTAGTAAGCTTTGTATTAATGTTTGCAGCACTTGCAGGAATTAATATTGTACAAGCAGCTGACTATGATGGAGCGATCATAGGGAAAAATGTTGAGCCCAATAAATCATGGAATGTAAAGTTTAGCATGAAGGTGGATACAAGTACGGTAAATAATTCTAACGTGGTTGTAACGGACAGCGAAGGGAATATAGTTCCAGTTTCTTTACAGGTTGGAAGTGATGGAAGTAGTGTGATAGTTAGTCCTGAAACTCCATATACATATGGTAAAACTTATAATTTGATTATAAAGAGCGGTTTAAAATCAATAAATGGTAGGAGCTTAAAAAAAGATGATATTAAAATGCAGTTTATAATAAAAGCCAAGCCAGCTTCCAATGGAAAGTATACTGTTACTATTGATCCAGGACATGGTATGGGACAAGATGTAGGTGCTACGGGAATAAATGGTCTTCAGGAGGATGATATCACTTTAGCAGTAGGATTAAAAACTGGAAAGATACTTGAAAGCAAGGGAATAAATGTGGTGTATACCAGAACTACGGATATGCGTTCTACTCCAATGAGTGTTATAGAGAGCCTTCAAAAGCGCTGTGACATATCAAATAATGCAAATTCCAAGTATTTTGTATGTATCCATGCCAACTATTTTGATGAACCTGGTGCCAATGGTACTGAAACTTATTATTACCCAGGAAGCTCTGAAGGTCAAAGACTGGCCTCAAATATACAAAACAGCATAATAAGAGAAGTTGGAATGTATGACAGGAAGATAAAGGAGGACGAAAGAGGGCTTTACGTACTCAAAAACACCACTGCCCCGGCAGTTCTTGTAGAATTGGGATTTGTAACTAACCCAGGTGATGCGGCAAAACTAAATAGTGATGCATACAGGCAAAAATTTGCACAAGCTATAGCTGATGGTATATTACAAACTCTCGGTTATTGATAGAAAAATAAATTGACAATAAAAAGCTCATATAATATAATAAAAGGAAATTATATCATGATTGTTTTAAAAACGTTGAAGAAGGAGAGTATCCAAGTTTATATTACTTACAGAGAGTGAGGGTGTTGAGAACTCATAGAATAATTTGGAGAAAATCACCTTGGAGTTTGGAAGTTGAAAGATGTTTTATTATTTTGAGTAAGCTTTCACGTAATTCTGCGTTAAAGAAAAGAATATAATAGTAAAAAGTATTACCATAGGTGGTATAACGAATAAAACTTCGTCCTATTTGGATGAAGTTTTTTATTGTAAATAATTAAAGTTATATATTGCATTTCGTACTGTGTATAAAATAAACATAGTAGTAAAAACTTAACAATAAGAATAGAAAGGGGTCAAATCATGTATAAAAAAATTGACAATGATAAAAGTTTTGTAGAGAGGGAGAAGGATGTTCTGAAATTATGGGAAGACAAAAAAATAGAGGAGAAGAGCTTTAAAGAGAATGAAGACGGAGAATATTTTACTTTTTATGATGGACCTCCAACTGCCAATGGAATGCCTCATATAGGCCATGTTTTGACTAGAGTTGTAAAAGATCTTATACCAAGATATAAAGCCATGAAAGGGTATAGAGTCTTAAGAAAAGCAGGATGGGATACACATGGACTTCCAGTAGAACTTGAAGTTGAAAAAAGCCTTGGAATATCAGGAAAACCACAGATAGAAGATTATGGAGTGGAAAATTTCATAAAAAAATGCAAAGACAGTGTATTTACATATGTGAGCCAGTGGAGAAAAATGTCTGACAGAATAGGTTTCTGGGTTGATATGGATAATCCCTATGTAACTTATCACAATGATTATATAGAATCAGAGTGGTGGGCATTAAAGAAAATTTGGGAAAAGGGTCTTTTGTATAAAGGTCATAAAGTTGTACCTTATTGTCCGAGGTGTGGTACTGCACTTTCCTCTCATGAGGTTTCGCAGGGATATAAGGATGTAAAAGAGACATCAATATATGTTAAATTTAAACTCAAGGGTGAAAATAAATATATGCTTGCCTGGACCACAACTCCATGGACACTTCCCAACAACATGGCACTGGCGGTAAATGAAAATTATGATTATGTGGAAGTGCTAAATAGAGGAGAACATTTAATATTGGCAGAGGCCCTTTTAGAGAAATTAGAAGACGAATATAAGGTTTTAAGAAGATTTAAGGGGAAAGAACTGGTAGGATTAGATTATGAACCAATGTTTAATTTTGCATCTTTTCAAGGAAGAGCACATTATGTACTTCATGCAGATTATGTGACATTGACAGATGGAACGGGAATAGTTCATACAGCTCCTGCTTTTGGTGAGGATGACAGTAACAGCTGTAAAAAGTATGGTATACCTATGACCAATTCTGTAGATACACAGGGGAAATTTAAGGAAGAAGTTATACCATGGAAAGGACTCTTTGTGAAAGATGCAGAACCTAAAATAATAGAATATTTAAAGGAAAATGGAATACTCTATAAAACGGAAAAATTCACCCATTCCTATCCATTTTGCTGGAGATGTGATACTCCTCTCCTGTATTATCCAAGAGATACCTGGTTTATTAAAATGTCATCAGTTAGAGATAAGCTGGTTAGGAATACCAATAATACAAATTGGTATCCTGATAATATAAGAACAGGTAGGTTTGGAAAATTCGTAGAAGGAGTGATAGACTGGGGGCTCAGCAGAGAAAGATATTGGGGTACTCCACTTCCAATATGGGAATGCGAATGTGGTCACAAAGAGTGCATAGGAAGCATTGAAGAATTAAAAGAAAAGGGGATAAATGTACCTGAAAGTATAGAACTTCACAAACCGTATATTGATAGAGTTAAATTGAAATGTCCAAAATGTGGTGGAGAGATGAATAGATCCTCAGATGTAATTGACTGCTGGTTTGATTCAGGATCCATGCCCTTTGCGCAGCATCATTATCCATTTGAAAACAAAGAACTTTTTAAAGAAAATTTTCCCGCTCAATTTATATCTGAAGCTGTAGACCAGACCAGGGGATGGTTTTATACTCTTATGGCTATATCCACGGTTCTGTTTGACAGAAGTCCTTTTGAAAATTGTCTGGTACTAGGGCATGTACTGGATAAGCATGGATTAAAAATGTCAAAACATAAGGGAAATGTATTGAGCCCAGAGGTGGCACTGGAAAATGAGGGGGCGGATGCAACTAGATGGTATTTTTATACTGAAAGTGCACCTTGGCTTCCATCACGATTTTACGAGGAAGCAGTTCAGGATAGTCAGAGAAAGTTTTTGGGTACTCTGTGGAATGTATATTCATTTTATGTGCTCTATGCGGATTTAGATAATTTCAATCCACTGGACTATAAAGGGTTTACAAGCAAAAATATAATGGATAAATGGATAGTTTCAAGATTAAATTCACTTATAATGGAAACTGAAGATCATCTGGATCATTATAGAATTACTCAGGCAGCCCAAAATATTGGAGATTTTGTGGATCAGCTTTCTAACTGGTATGTGAGGAGAAATAGAACAAGATTCTGGAGTGACCATTTAACAGAAGATAAAATAGGTGCTTATGTAACTCTGTATAAAGTATTGAATACGCTGATTTTGGTGGCTGCACCCTTCGTACCATTTATGACAGAGGAGATTTATCAAAATCTTGTGGTAAACCTTGATAAAGATGCTCCGGAAAGTATACACTTATGTAAGTGGCCCAAATATGATGCCAGTGCTGTTAATGAGGATTTGGAAAAGGATATGGCAGAAGCTTATAAGATAGTTAAGCTGGGAAGAAGTGCTAGAAACACCGCCAATATCAAAAATAGGCAGCCTCTTTTAGAAATGCTTGTAAGTATAAAAACTTTACCTCAATATTACGGAGATATAATAAAAGAGGAGTTGAACATTAAAAATATTGAATTCAATGCGGATCTATCAAAATATGTCAACTTTAACATAAAGCCCAATTTGCCTGTATTGGGCAAAGAATATGGAAGATTGATACCTCAAATAACGAAAGAGATATCTTCTATGGATCAGGTAGAGCTTGCACAAAAGGTAAATAACAACGAAGCTGTAAAAATAAACGTAGGAGGTTCTGAAATAGAATTGAATTCAGATAATCTTCTTATTACTATGGAAGGTCTTGAAGGTTTTGCATTTGCAAGCGAAGGAAGCATAGGAATTGTTCTGGAGACTAAAGTTACAGAACAACTTAAAGAAGAGGGAAATTTAAGAGAAATTTTAAGCAAAATACAAAATATGAGAAAAGAAAGCGGTTTTGAAGTTGCAGATAAGATAAACTTGTATATTTCCGGAAATGATAAACTTGAAACTGTAGTAAAGAAATTTGAAAACCGAATTAAAAAAGAGACTCTTTCATTAAATATTATTTATAATGCCGATAGAAAATACAATAAATGTAATATTAACGGGAAGGAGCTTGATATAGCTGTTGAATTAGTGAAATAAATTATATTGTTCAGATTCCCAGATTTCAGAAAAATTATTTGTTTTATCCGAAATCTGGGGTATCAAAATTAATTTTATGGCTTAAAATAATGATAATTGATAAAAATATGTAAATTATCTTGTAATAATGTAATTTTATAAGTATAATTATAAAAAACGCAAATTGGTAGGTGGTATAAAGTGGCGGCATCAATTAAAGACGTGGCGAGAGAAGCTGGAGTTTCGATAGCTACAGTATCTAGAGTACTTAATGATGTAGACGTTGTAAATGAAGAGACTAAGAAAAGGGTATTGGCAGCTATTAAAAAATTGGGATACAGACCCAACATAGTGGCAAGAAGTCTTAAGACACAGAGGACTAGAACTATAGGGATAATAATTCCAGATATATCCAATCAATTCTACCCTGAAATTGTAAGGGGAGCCGAGGATGTGGCAAATATATATGATTATAATATAATGCTGTGTAATACTGATTTAAATATAGAAAAAGAAATGGAGTATTTAAAAGTTCTAAAAGAAAAAATGGTAGATGGAGTTTTATATATGAGTAATTCTCTTGAACCAAATATTCTGGAACTCATAAAACAACTTGAATTTCCTATGGTTTTAGTTGAAAGTACAAATAAAAAAGAAAATATCCCCAGTGTAACCATTGACAATGAAAAGGCAGCCTATGATGGAGTTGCATATTTGATAAAAAAAGGCAACAAAAAGATAGCATACATAGGTGCTGGAGAAGATACGGTCAATGCCAGTGCCGTGAGGTATAAGGGATATAAAAGGGCTCTTGAGGAAAATAATTTAAAACTTGACAGAGATAAAATTTATTTTACCAGTTCCAAAGCGAAAAATGGATATAAGGGGATAAATGAAATATTGAATAAAACCAAAATAGATTCAATATTTTGTACTAGTGATGAAATAGCCATAGGGGTTATAAATGCACTTAGAGATAATGGAATTAGCGTACCTGATGATATAGATGTTATGGGCTTTAACAATATATATTTGGCATCCATATTTTATCCTAAATTAACTACTGTATCACAACCTATTTATGATATGGGATCTGTGGGTATGAGAATGCTTATAAAGATGATAAACAAAGAAGAATTAAAAGAGAGAAATTATGTATTGCCACATGAATTGATTGAAAGAGATTCCTGTAAAAAATAGTTATGTCTAAAAGTACTATTTTTCCATAGATCGTTAGTAATATATATGCATCCCGGCAAGAGAGGAAATAGTAATGGTAGAAAAAATAATAAATGTAGTTATTTTTGTTTTGGATAAAACTGGATATACAGGCATATTTATGGCGATGGCTTTGGAAAGTGCCTGTATACCTATTCCAAGTGAAGCTATATTGCCTTTTGGAGGATATTTGAGCTTTACGGGAAGACTGAATCCAGTACTTGTTATAATTTTTGGAACATTAGGTGGAACGATGGGATCTATAGGAGCCTATTATATTGGGAAAATAGGAGGAAGGCCTTTAGTGGAAAAATATGCGGATAAGCTTAGGCTGTCTAGATCTCACCTTGAAAAGAGTGATTATTATTTTAATAAGTATGGAGAAAAAATTGTGTTTTTTTCCAGACTATTACCTATAATCAGGACCTTTATCTCCCTTCCTGCAGGCATAAGTAAAATGGAGATTAAGAAATTTGTTGTTTATACTCTATTGGGTTCCCTGTTATGGAGTATATTTTTAGGATATGCAGGATATAAAATGGGAGAAAAATGGACAATTATACGGGAATGGTTTCATTTTGCCGATATAGCTCTGGTGGTTATAATAATAGGGTTTGTGTTCTATAAAATAATAAGGAGAAAATTGAGGAAGTAAGTTTTTACATTAAAACTTACTTCCTTTAATTTTTAAATAATTGTAGAAAAATACCGTCATGAATGTTTGAATTTTGTTTAACGAAAACTTTGAAATTTTATTTATTTGATGGTATAATTTAACATAAAAGTAAATATAATATTTAGTTGGCCATTATTAGGAGGGGAAATCATGGATTATAGGGATAGAGTAAAAAATATATTTTCTTATTTATTGAGCTTAAAGAAGTTAAATCAGAAGGTTATAAAAAGTGTTTATGATTATGAAAAATTATATTGGGAAGAGGAATTTTTTCATGTACAGGGATGTAGTGTAAACAAATTGGCGGTAAATGAACCTTGGATTGAGATAAATGCGAAATGCGGCAGACTATATGAAGAGTTTTTCCATATATATCAGGAGAATGAGAAAAACGAGGAAGGTTTTGAAATAGTTTTTGGACAAGGGTTACTCATATGGAAGAGAGAAAATGAAAAGATTATTCATCCTATACTAAATACCAGGATGAAAATAGAATTTAATAAAAGGAGGGAAGTATTTGTCTTAACACCTTCAAATAGGACTGTACTGGAAATTTCTTTGTTTGAAGGGTTTGAGGAGTGTAATATGCAGGGCATTTTTGCACTGGCCGATAAAGTGAATAGAATTAATTTGGATCCAAGAAACTTGAGACAGATCGAGGGCATATTTTTAAAACTTCTTTCTCATATAGATGCTCCTGGGGAATTTAAAAAAAGTAGTTTTTCTAAAAAAAGAGTTGATTTTCAGCAACGTCCAAATATCTATAACACATCCGTCATTTTTGTAAGAAAAAATAATGCTAGATTATGGCAAGTTGAGATAAATAATATAATTAAAGCCATAGACAATGGATGTGAAATACCTGAAACTGTAAAGGCATTGGTAAATGAAAAGACTATAGATTGTGATGAGAAAGAAAGACGTGAGTGGGAGAAAGTCGGGGAAAATGTACTTTTCCCATTACCTGCAAATTTAGAACAGAAGGAGATAATAAAAAAGATGGCCCAAAATTATGGGGTAGTTGTTCAAGGACCTCCAGGAACAGGTAAAAGTCATACTATAGTTAATTTAATATGCCACCTTCTTGCCCATGGTAAAAGGGTATTGGTGACAAGTCAAACGGGAAGGGCACTTAAAGTACTGACAGAGAAGATACCTGAAGAAATAAGACCATTATGTGTCAGTGTATTGGGTAATGATCCCAATTCCTTAAACAGACTCAATGAATCAGTACGGAAAATAACGGATACTTTATCTGTGGATGCTGAGGGTATATGTAAAGAAGTTGAATTATTAAAAAAGAAGTTGGATTTTTGTAAAAAAAGACAGGGGGAATTATATGGAAAATTTAGGGATATACAGGAGCTAGAAAATAGGGGCATCAGTTATAATGGCAGAGAATACAGCTCCATGGATATTGCTAAATGGGTTAGAAATAATAGGGGAAAGTATTGTTGGCTGGAAGATGAGATCCATATGGATGACATTATGCCATTATCGGAGAAAGAATTCAATTTATTAATATATTTGAGAAAAATATTGAATAAAAATCAAAAACGTAAATTTGATAATGTTAAGGGAATAATAGAGAAATTGCCTGATGATGATGAAATTTGCAATAGGATATCAGAGTATAAAAAAGTGAGATTGGAATATCATAAATATATTGAAATTTTAGAAGGGTGGCATATACCTTGTAACAATAGGTGCAACTATGATAAATTATTAGAGCTGCTAGATGAGTGTAGGAATAAAATTGCAGTGTTAGGAGAAGGCGTGTGGGGTGATATATTTAATAGTTATTATAGCAGTAAATTGGTAAGGCAGACTCTCAAAGATCTTCTGTATAAGAGTAATAATTGCATGTTGATACTCAGTAAAGTTAGAGATCAGATTAGAGATCACAAAATAGAAATTTCCGATGATATTGATACTGATAAATTTTCAGAGAGTTTTGATATATTATATAATTCCTTTGACAGGAATGGCAAAATAGGAAAGTTATTTACACTTATACATCCTGAATGTAATTATGTATTAAAAAATTGTAAGATAGACGGAATGCCTTTGAAGAATATGGAACAAGCAATAATAATTAGACTACATGTTCGACAGAAACAGGTTATTAATGAGTTGAGAAATATGTGGAATAATACTATGCGAGATTATGGGCTAAAGGTAATGGCTGCTTCCATAAAACCTTCTGATATAATTTTGATGGAAAAGAATCTAAGCTATTTGTACGAAATTGTAAATTGGGATGTAAAATATAAAAGGCCAATAGAAGAAGGACTGGGGAGGATATCAGTTCCGCGGGACATGGACTGGCACAAGAAAGAATCCTATGATTATCTAGTCAAATGTGTATCAGCTATAAAAGGCATTGATATATACAATAATGATAAGGCCTACATAGAAGTATTTAAAAAGACAATAAATAATACAGGAGAATTAAAAAAACTCTATGAAGCTGTGGACAATTTGAATGTAAACCAAGTTAAAGCGACATTACAGGAATTAAGAGAAATTAAAGGGGTAAAGAATAAATGTCTTAAGGTAGATGAGTTAATAGGTAAATTAAATAGAATATGTCCTAAAACTGCTAAAAATATAATAGACGACTGGGACTGCGGAAAAGAGAAATTTAATGATTGGACAAGGGCGTGGAAATGGGCACAGTGGAATAGTTTGTTAAATCACATGTATAGCCTAAATCTAGAAAAAATAGAAGAGGCCATAGGAATAGAAAAGAATAGGGAGAAAGAAATCATAAAAGATATAGTTTCAAAAAATACATGGTATAATCAAATACTTAGAACTACGGAAAATGAAAAGAGAAGTTTGTTTTCATGGATGCAGGCAGTGAAGAGGATTGGAAAGGGCAGAGGTAAGATGGTACCTGAGTACAGAAAAATAGCCCAGAGGGAAATGGAGAAGTGCAAAAAGATCATCCCAGTATGGATTATGCCATTAAACAGGGTTATAGAAAATGTAAAGCTTTCAAAAAATATGTTTGATGTAATAATATTTGATGAAAGCAGCCAAAGTGATTTGTTTTCATTGTGTGCGCTGATGAGAGCCAAAAGGGCAGTTATAGTAGGAGATGATAATCAGATAAGTCCAGAAGTTGTGGGTGTTGATCAGAGGAGTATGTACAATTTAATAAATAAATATTTAAAAGAAATACCTCAAAGACAGTGGTTTGATTTACAGACAAGTCTTTATGATACGGCACTGAGAGTATTCCCAGCTAGACTTATGCTGAAAGAACATTTTAGATGTGTACCTGAAATAATAAACTTCAGCAATAATTTGGTTTATTCCGGAGAAATGTTGACTTTAAGATATCCTAGAATCAATGAGAGATTTTATCCTGTTATAAATACAATTAAGGTAGAGGAGGGAGTTAGGGATTCCAGTAAACCGGTAAATATTAAAGAAGCTGAATGTTTGGTAGATAAAGTTGCAGCCTGCTGCAGGGATAGTAAATATTCAAATATGTCTATGGGTGTTATATCACTGCTTGGTGAGGCACAAGGACGACTTATTGAAAATATGTTAAAGGATAAAATAGGTGTAAAAGAAATTATAAGGAGAAAACTTATATGTGGAGATGCTTATTCTTTTCAAGGTGATGAACGGGACATAATGTTCTTGTCTATGGTGATTTCTAAAAATATAAAATTTGCACCTCTCACAAAAGAAAATGATATTAAGAGGTTTAATGTGGCAGCAAGTAGGGCTAGAAATCAAATGTGGCTGTTTCATTCTGTAGATCTGAAAGATTTAAATGAGGAGTGTGTACGGTATTCTCTTCTCAATTACTGTCTGAACTATAACAAGCATGATAAAAATAGTGGGAATGTAGAATATATATTTCAAACTGAATTTCAAAAAGATGTTTATAATCTTATAAAAAGTAGAGGGTATAAAGTCACTCCTAAAGTAGAAATAGGTAAATACAAGATGGATTTTATTGTAGAAGGTATGCGAAATAGGGTTGCTGTGGTATGTGACGGCGATGTTCCATCTGAAGAATATAATTGGAAGGAGGCAGTAGAAAGGCAGCTGGATTTAGAAAGAGCAGGATGGGTGGTTTATAGGATAATGGGGGGTGAATTCTATTATGAACCTGAAAAAACCATGGAAAAGTTGTGGAGTAAATTAAATAATATGGGAATTGAAAGATATAGTTTACAGACAACAGATACAAAAGTCCTAAAAGTAGTATAATTATAAGCAGAATCTGTTTAGTAGAAAAAATAGTTCTTGAGAAATTTTTTAAAGGACTATTTTTTATTTATGACTAATTGATTTTAAGAAATAGTTTAAATGTATGCTCAACTAATGATAAAATAAGTATACAGGTGTATTTTATATATGTATATTTAAAAATATAGGTAGGTGAGTTAATGAGTATTTTTGAATTAGTTTATAAAGTTAGGGATATAATGACGGACGGGTTTGTAAAGGTATGTAGTAATGAGACTATAGAGAATGCTCTTAATAAAATGATGCAGTCTTATAGGAATGAAGTTTTAATAATGGATGATGATGAAAAACTAATTGGTATATTTACTATGAAAGACGCAATAAGGATCAGAAATATGGGAATATCATTTAAAGATTTTGTAATTAAATATGCCTCTAAGGATGTGTCAACTATAGATTGTAATTCATCTGCTAGATATGCAAGGGATTTGATGATTAAAAAAAATATAGGAAGATTACCTGTCGTAGAAAACAATCACATTATTGGGATTATTACAAATAATAATTTTAGAGACATATTTTATATAAAAATGGATGAGCTTTTTAAACTCCAAAATTATGTATTTGATAATTTACATGAAGGCGTGTGCATGTGCGATGAAAAGGGAATAGTAAAGTACTGGAATAAAGCTTCTGAGAGAGTATATGGTGTTAAACTGAATAATATATTGAATAGATATATAGGAGATTTTTTCCCAAATGCTATGCTTTTGAAAGTATTGAATACGGAAAAGAGAATTGATAATGTGTTTCACGAGCCAGTTAAGGGCAAGTTTGTAGTACTGAGTGCTTTTCCAATATATAATTCGGATAAAAAGTTGGTAGCCGTGGTATCAACAGACAGAGATATGACAGATGAAGTGAATTTAACGAAACAGCTGGAAGATGAAAAAAAGAAGGTAGAATTCTTTAAGGATGCCTATAAAAATGAGCTGTCTTCCAAGTATAATTTTTCATTTATAATAGGCAAAAACAAAAAGATAATAGATGCAATTTCCATTGCCCAGAAAGTGGCTCCTACATCCACCAGTGTTTTGATTACAGGGAATAGCGGTACAGGGAAAGAGGTATTTGCAAAAGCAATACATAAGGCCAGTGAGAGAACTGGAAGTTTTGTAGCCATAAATTGCAGTGCCATACCTGTAAATTTATTTGAAAGTGAATTATTTGGATATGTGGAGGGAGCTTTTACGGGAGCTATAAAAAAGGGTAAAATAGGCAAATTTGAACTTGCCAATAAAGGCACCCTATTTTTGGATGAAATTGGTGATATGCCTATGGAAATGCAGGCAAAGCTGCTGAGGGTACTGCAAGACGGAGTTATATACAGGCTGGGAAGTGAAAAATCTATCATTACCAATACCAGAATAATATCCGCTACAAATAAAAACTTAAATGAATTGATATCGGAAGGTAAATTTAGAGAGGACTTGTTTTATAGATTGGCTGTGGTGCAGATAAAATTACCAGATTTGAAAGATAGAAGGGAGGATATAAGGGATTTATCTAATTTATTTTTTAGGCAGGTATCGAAAGATGAAGGTATAGAGATAAATTATATTGATGAGAAGATATATAAAATTTTAGCTGATTATAAATGGGATGGCAATATTAGAGAACTAAAAAATGTTATCCAGAGAATGGTTGTATTATCGAACGATGGGAAAATAACTGTGAAATCTATACCTGAATATATAAGAAATGAAAATATAAGAAATTATGAATATAATGATGAAAATAAATATGATCTACAAAAAATAACAGAGAATATAGAAAGAAAAACCATAGAAAAAGTGATGAAAATGGTACATGGGAATAAAAATAAGGCAGCAAAGATATTGAATATAAAAAGAAGCACTCTTTATTATAAATTAAGTAAATTTAAGTAAATTTAAGTGAATATCTATCGTTTTTAAAGTACACTCCAAATGTTAGATGAAATCTAATATTTGGAGTGTTTTTTTGTAGGCAATCGAAGTGTCAATAATTTAACAAGTGTGTTAAATTATTGACACTAAAAAAATAAAGTATAATTGGGGCATGTAAAGGTTTATAAAAGATTAATGAATTTACGACTGCAAAAAGTGTCAGAAAATAATACATTCGCTCATATTTATAGAAGCTATAAAAAAAACTTATAGCTTCTGGATATAGCATTAGTAAGCATTATAGCATGTATGTATAAAATAAAGCGTATTGGCATAAAATATGCTTTTAAAATTTAGTAGGCAGTTGAATTAGCCTAAATACTTAGGAGGGATAATATGGAACAGTTTTATAGTTTTCCCCTTAAAATGCACGTAGGAGGCCCTGATACACCTATTGTAAAGGAAGGCCAGAGAATAAAAAGGGGAGAATGTATAGCAGAACCAAAAGGTCTTGGAGCTAAAATACACAGCAGCGTTTCAGGAAATGTAGTAAAAATAACTGATTCGGCAATCGTAATTAAACCAGATGACAAACAGTCAGAAGAATATGTAAAAATTAAAAAATGTGACAGTATTGCCGATACGGTTTATGAAGCAGGAGTTGTAGGTGCTGGAGGAGCAGGATTTCCAACTCATATAAAATTAAAGACTAAACTTTCCAATGGATATATAATAGCCAACTGTGTGGAGTGTGAGCCAGTACTTCACCACAATATAGGGAGAATAGAAAAGAAACCCGAGGAAATAATAAAAGGGATAAGATATGCTATGAGTTCTACTGGCGCTCAGAAAGCCTATATAGCAATTAAGTCTAAACATTTAGAAGCTATAAGAGTATTAAAAAATTATTTGAAAAATGACAATTCCATACAAATTAAGGAATTGCCTGACATGTATCCTATGGGAGAGGAAAGAGCTATTATTCATGCAATATTTGATAGATGGCTTGAACCTACTCAACTTCCAGCAGATGCAGATTGTGTAGTTCTGAATGCAGAGACCCTTTTTAACATAACTATGGCGGTAGAATATGGGAAGCCGGTAATAGATAAAGATATAACAGTTATAGGAAAATTGAAATCAGGAATAGAACCTAATGTATTTTTTCAGGTACCTGTAGGAACAAGCATAAAAAGTCTCGTTGAAAAATGCGGCGGCATAGATGGTGAATACGGTGAATTGATAATAGGAGGACCCTATACAGGGACTTCACAGGATATTGACGCTGCAATAGTGACGAAGACTTCAGGGGGAGCTATTGTAACCATACCTTTTCCTGAGTACAAGGGCCCTATAGGACTTTTGGTATGTGCTTGTGGAGCTAATGAAGCAAGACTTAGAGATGTGGCTTCCAAAATGAATTCCCAGGTAGTTGGTGTGACTAAATGTAAAAATGTAGAGGAAATTAAAGGTGCGAACAAATGTAAAACTCCAGGGCATTGTCCGGGTCAGGCACAGGCAATTATGTACTTAAAGAAACAAGGTGCGAAAAGGGTTCTTATATCCAACTGCAGCGATTGTTCAAATACGGTAATGTGCTGTGCACCTAAGATGGGGTTGCCTGTATATCATCATACAGATCATGTATTTAGAACAGTAAACTATCCATTAACAAGAAGGCTTCCAATGGAACATGAATCTTAAAATATAAAAATCAAGGAGGATGATTTAATATGTCAATGAGTGCTGAACATGCAGAAGAAGTAAAGGATGAAGTAGCTGTTGTATGCTGCAGAACAGAAGAAGGTACCATTATCGCAGCTGAAAATCTGGAAGATCCAGATATATTTCCAGATATGGTGGACTCAGGATTGCTGACTATACCTGATAATTGTCTTAAGGTAAAGGAAGTAATAGGGGCAAAGCTTACTAAAACCATAGATTCCCTAACTCCACTTACTCCAGATATTTTGGAGGGAATTAAGACTGCAGAAAGTAAGAAGGAAGATAAAGAAGAAGTTAAAGAGGATTCAACAGAAGATAAAGTCCCTCAAATAGACAACATGGTAAATGAGGGAAATGCATCTGTTTCAATAGTTGGTGGAACTTTGAAAATACAGATAGAAGAAGGCAGGGGAATAGATATTGAACTTCCTTTTTATATAGGGTAATAGCCGTATAAAGAGGATTTAAATATAAATTAAGTTTTAAAAAGTTCAATAGAAAATTTAGGATCAAAGAACCTTGAAAAACGAATAAGGAGGTATTATGAATGAATGCTGAAGGAGAGAAGAAGGCAGTTCTAAAGTACAACAAAAAAGCAGGAGATACTATAGAAGCTGCTGATCTGGAAAATCCAATGAATTTTGAAAAACTTGAAGATTCACTATTAATTAAATTGGATGAAAATGTGCTTTCAAGAGAAGAAGTCATTGGAAAAAAACTTAAAGTTGATGCACCAGCTCTAACGGTTGTAACTGGAGATATTCTAGAAGGCTATGTTAAAAAAGAAAGGGCTGGTAAATCGAGCAGTGTTTCTAGCGGAGTTCTTAAAATTAAAATTGCCGAAGGCAAGGGAATTAATATAGAGCTGCCACTGGGAGGATTAGGTGCAGTATCTTCTGCAAATGGGGTTACAGTACCGGCAGTAAAATCTATATCTGGTGTTAATGGTGTAGTGGAAAGCAAGAGTGGAAAAGAAGCTCCAGAAGAAGAAAAAGTAATGAGAACACTTACGAGAAAACATTATAAGATCGACAAAGTAGAATTTGGACCAGAGACAAAAATAGAGGGAACAACTCTTTATATAAGAGAAGCTGTTTGCAAGGATGCTGTAGATGAGAGCCAACTGGTTAAGGATATGAAGATTGACATAATAACACCCGACAAATATCACACTTACAGTGAGACCATAATGGATGTACAGCCAATTGCCACAAAAGAGGGAGACTCAAAGCTGGGCACTGGGGTAACTAGAGTATTGGATGGCGTTGTGATGATGCTCACAGGTACTGATGAGAATGGAGTTCAGATTGGAGAATTTGGTTCTTCAGAAGGATATTTGGATGAAAACATTCAATGGGGAAGACCAAGCTGTCCAGACAAAGGAGAAATATTTATCAAAACTCAGATGACTATTCAAGCCAAGACAAACATGGAGAGAAGAGGACCTTTAGCTGCTCATAAAGCTACAGATGTATTGACGCAAGAAATAAGAGAGGCACTTAAAAAGGTCGATGATGAATCTTTGGTGGTAAATGTAGAAGAGTTTAAGCATGTCAGAAGACCTGGTAAGAAAAAGGTTATAATAGTAAAAGAGATAATGGGCCAGGGTGCAATGCATGATAATTTAATATTACCTGTAGAGCCCGTTGGATTCCTTGGAGGAAAACCAAATGTAGATTTGGGAAATGTTCCTGTAATGTTATCACCTCTTGAGGTAGCTGATGGAGGAATTCATGCACTGACCTGCATAGGACCTGCATCTAAGGAGTGCTCCAGGCATTATTGGAGAGAGCCTTTAGTACATCAAGTTTTAAATGATGAAGAGCTGGATCTCTGTGGAGTATTATTTGTGGGAAGCCCTCAGATAAATACTGAGAAATTCTATGTATCAGAGAGAATGGGAATGATTGTAGAGGCACTTGACGTAGATGGAGCTTTTGTCACGACAGAAGGATTTGGAAACAATCACATTGACTTTGCCAGCCATGTGGAACAGATAGGTATGAGAGGAATACCTTGTGTAGCTTTCTCATTCTGTGCAGTTCAGGGAGCTTTGGTCGTTGGGAACAAGTATATGAAGTATATGATAGACAATAATAAGTCTGAAGCAGGAATAGAAAATGAAGTACTTGGCTGTAATACACTTTGTCCGGAAGATGCTGTAAGAGGTGTTGCTATGCTTAAGGCAGCTATGGCAGGAGAAGATGTTAAGAAGGCAGAAAGAAAATACAATAGAAACGTGCTTGAAAATAACCTGGATCTTGTAGAAGAAACTGCTGGTGAAAAAATAGAAAGAGCTAAAAATGAACAGTCACTTCCAATGAGTAAGAAGAGGAAAGAGAAATATTCTTAATATAAGAGGGTAAATTAGATGAAATTAAAATACGGTGACAAGATCATTGAAATGCAGGGAATAATTGTTCAGGTCGAAGATGGTGCCGTTGGAATAGATTTGAAGGGAAGACTAGGATATTTGAAAATACCTCTCAGGATGTTGATAACGGACTACCCATTAAAATTAGGGCAGGAAGTTGGATTTAAAATGAGTTTCCCAGAAGTACTTTCATTAAAGGCTAATGAGAAATATATAAGTAATATTGATAAAAAGAACGGAAAGGAAGGTAATCTATAATGGATTTAACGGTTGTTAAAGGGTTGCAATCAGAAATATATGTGCCCATAACTCCTCCTCCAGTATGGGCTCCGGTGACAAAAGAACTTAAAGATATGAAAATTGCCATTGCTTCTGCAGCAGGAGTACATTTAAAGACAGACAAAAGATTTAATTTGGCAGGAGATTTTACATTTAGGAGAGTCCCTGGTGATACTAATACTGATGATCTTATGGTTTCTCATGGAGGATATGATAATGGAGATGTAAACAAAGATGTGAACTGTATGTTTCCATTGGATAGATTGAGAGAATTGGCAAAAGCAGGTTTCATTGGTTCAGTAGCACCAACTCATATAGGATTCATGGGCGGCGGTGGAAACCAACAGAAATTCAGGGAGGAAACTGGCCCAACTATAGCTAAAATATTGAAAGATGAAGATGTAGATGCAGTTATAATGACTGCTGGATGAGGAACCTGCCACCGCTCTGCAGTATTGGTGCAGAGAGCAATAGAACAGATAGGTATTCCTACTATAATTATAGCAGCATTACCTCCTGTAGTTAAGCAGACAGGTACTCCAAGAGCAGTTGCTCCAAGAGTTCCTATGGGTGCCAACGCAGGTGAACCCCATAATATAGAGATGCAGACTGGAATAGTAAAGGACGCACTTACACAGCTTACTAAGATAACTACTCCAGGCACAATAGTACCACTTCCTTATGAATATGTAGCAAAAGTTTGATGCTTATAAAATGGTGCTCGATTTAAGAATTCTTGCTAAATGAAATGTTTTATTTATGGCAATTACAGACTGAAAAGTTTGTAATTGCTATAAGATAATTTAAAATAGGGTGAGATATATGGATAAAGAGAGAAAAATGAGAAGACTTGTTATAAAAACTTTTTCTATAGATAAGGTGGAATTTGCAGATAATACATCCATAGAGGGTAAAAATTTATATATCAAAAAGGATATAGCGGATAATATAGATATAAATGAAGATCTTATTGAGAAAGTAGATCTAAATATAATTGAACCTAATAGACATGATATTTTTGTAAATTCCATAATGGATTTTTCACCTATAGCTGTTAAGGTGCTGGGTAGAATTGGTGAAGGAATAACACATGTTTTAACAGGTGTATACGTTATGCTGACAGGCGTAGATGAAGATGGAGTCCAAGTTGCTGAATTTGGTTCTTCTGAAGGAATACTTGAGGAACAGGTAGTATTTGGAAAAGCTGGAACACCTGATAAGAATGATACTATTATCAATGTAAATGTCACATTAAAGTCTGGGAAAGGAAGCAGCCGACCGGGACCTATGGCAGCTCATGAAGTTTGTGATAAGATAATTCAGGAAATAAGAGAACATTTAAAAAAAGTACATGGTGAAAAATGCAGTGAAAAATATGAGTATTTTGATAGAATAAGATATGGTAAAAAGAAAGTTGTTATAATAAAGCAGGTGGCGGGACAAGGAGCCATGTATGATACAGGGGTTTTTGCTAAAAGCCCAGGTGGATTCATAGGATGTAGATCTGTAATAGATATGGGAAATATACCTATAATACTAAGCCCTAATGAGTATAGGGATGGCGCATTGAGAGCTATGAATTAGAGGTGATAAAAGTGGGAATTGGACCATCTACAAAAGAGACTACGTTACATCATTTTAGAGATCCGCTTTTAGATGTGGTATCAAATGACGATGATGTAGATCTTCTGGGAGTCATTGTTGCAGGAACGCCTCAGGAAAACCAGGATAAGGTTTTTGTAGCCCAGAGAATAGCAGCCTGGGTGGAAGCCATGAGGGCTGATGGGGCCATAGTATCTATAGATGGATGGGGAAACAGCAACATAGATTTTGCCACAGCTATAGAAGAAATAGGCAAAAGAAATATACCCATAGTGGGGATGAGCTTTGTGGGAACTCAAGCGCAGTTTGTAGTTACTAATGAGTATATGGACACCATAGTAGATTTTAATAAGTCGCAAGAGGGTATCGAAACTGAAGTGGTTGGAGAAAACAATGTGACGGAACTGGATGCTAAAAAGGCATTAGCTTTTTTAAAATTAAAAATGAGAAATAAGGAGGATTAATCATGAACATTGAAAGGACTATATTTGCAATTGACTCACACACAATGGGAGAGCCTACAAGGGTAGTTGTAGGGGGAGTTCCGAATATTCCTGGCAATACAATGCCAGAAAAAAAAGCTTATCTTGAAGAGCATATGGACTATTTGAGGACAGCTATAATGCTTGAACCGAGAGGGCACAATGATATGTTTGGCTCCATATTGACACAGCCAACTACAGACAAGGCTGATATAGGAATAATATTTATGGATGGCGGCGGATACTTGAACATGTGTGGGCATGGCTCCATAGGTGCATCTACAGTAGCAGTGGAGACTGGTATTGTAAAAGCTGTCGAGCCGGTTACAAAACTTACTTTAGAGGCTCCTGCAGGGCTTATACAAGCATCTGTAAAAGTGAAGAACGGAAGTGCAAAGGAAGTTTCTATAACCAATGTACCAGCATTTTTATATAAAAAGGATGTAGAAGTAGAAGTGCCTGACGTGGGAAAAGTTGTGATGGATATATCTTTTGGAGGAAGTTTCTTTGCCATAGTTAAAGCTAAAAATTTGGGAATAGAAATAGAACCTAAAAATGCACAAAAATTAATAGAAGTAGGAATGAAAATAATAAAGTCAGTAAATCAGCAAGTAGAGATACAACACCCTACCCTTTCCCATATAAAAACTGTGGATTTATGTGAAATATGGGGACCCGCAAAAAGTGAGGATGCTACTTATCAAAATGCAGTTATATTTGGACAGGGACAATTAGATAGATCACCTTGTGGGACAGGTACTAGTGCTAAAATGGCTACTCTCTATGCAAGAGGAGAGCTTAATGTAAATGAAGACTTTGTATATGAAAGTATAATAAATACAAAATTTAAAGGAAAAATACTTGGGACAACTAAAGTTGGAGACTATGATGCAGTTATTCCTCAGATAACTGGTTCTGCTTATATAACAGGACATAATCAGTTCTTTATAGATCCTGATGATCCAGTTAAATATGGGTTCATCCTTAAATAAATTAAAAAATATATAAATTTAGTACTGTATTGATTTTTGCAAAATATTTATAATTATAAGAAAAAAATAAAGGGGGTCTTTTAGTGGTAAAAATAATTTTTGGTATCCTGCTTATTTTGGTATTGTACTTTGCATTTTTATTCTTTAAAGATTATGCAAAAGCCGTTAAAGAAAAAAAATTGGAAAAAGCAAATTTCTTTGCACTAGGTGGAGTTGGATTTATAGCAAATTTTTTTGATACTCTTGGAATAGGCAGTTTTGCAACCAGCACAGCATTGTTAAAGTTTTTCAACCTTACGAAAGATAGAACTTTACCCGGTACTTTGAATGTATCTTGTACTATTCCTGTAATTGTTGAAGCACTTATATTTATAACAGTTATAAAAGTAGAGCCTGTAACACTGTTTGCCATGTTGATTTCGGCAACTGTGGGTGCGGTAATAGGTGCAGGAATAGTTTCCAAACTGGACGAGAGAAAGGTAGAATTGGGGATGGGTGCTGCATTGATTGTAGTGGCATTTGTAATGCTGGCAGGTCAGTTAAATCTTATGCCCGTAGGTGGAACTGAAATAGGACTTACAGGGGCAAAACTTGTAGTTGCTGTAATAGCTAATTTCATATTGGGAGCTCTTATGACACTTGGCATAGGACTTTATGCACCTTGTATGGCATTGGTGTTTGCACTTGGAATGAGCCCTAAGGTAGCTTTCCCTATAATGATGGGCTCCTGTGCATTTTTGATGCCGGCTGCTTCAGCTAAATTTATAAAAGAAGATTCTTATGACCGAAAGGCCTCTATGGCTATAACTATATTTGGCATTATAGGTGTACTGATAGCGGCATATATAGTTAAGTCACTACCTTTGAATATTTTGAAATGGGTTGTAATTGCTGTTTTAGTTTATACATCTGTAGCTATGTTTAGATCCGCATCAAAGCACAAGCAAAAGACTGTAGAAGCATAAAATTTATAGCTATAGAATTAATAAAATAATAGAGCTATCATGAAATCTCACACTGATATTTATAGAATATTCTCATATGTGTAAAAATTGGAATTGATATTATATAAGACCTCGTTCCCATGTGAGTGGGATACGAGGCCTTTCAATACACTGCAAGTTAAATAATAAATTTATGCAAAACAATGTTAAGTTATTAACTATGTAAACGAATAATCAATTATAGGAAGGAATGATGTGAGTGATTAAAATTTTAATGATATTACTTATTATTTCAGCATTATATTTTTTAGCAGTGTTTATTAAAGACTATATAGATAGGATAAAAAACAAATCTATTGATAATAGAAAATTTTTGACTTTTGCTGTGAGTGGCTTTATAGTTAATTTTTTTGACACTTTGGGAATAGGCAGCTTTGCCATCTTCACAGCCATATTAAAAAATTTTAAATTAACTGAGGATAGAACTATACCCGGTACGTTAAATGTTTCCTGTGCAATACCTGTAATAGTGGAAGCTATGGTATTTATAAATGTGATCAAAGTGGAACCTTTTACTCTGATATCTATGATTGTAGCGGCTACTCTTGGAGCCGTACTTGGAGCTGGATTTGTAGCTAAATTGGATGAGAGAAAAATAGAAATAGGTATGGGTTCTGCGCTTTTAGTAGTGGCTTTTATAATGTTTGCTGGACAAATAAATTTAATGCCATCGGGAGGAGCTTCAACTGGCTTAACAGGTGTAAGGTTGATCATAGGCTTAATTGGAAATTTTATATTTGGAGCATTTATGACTCTTGGTATAGGAATTTACGCACCCTGCATGGCTCTAGTATTTACTCTTGGTATGAGCCCTAAAGTAGCATTTCCAGTAATGATGGGTTCCTGTGCTTTTTTAGAAGCGGCAGCCTCTGTAAAATTTGTAAAAGAGGGAGCTTATGATGCCAGAACGCCTCTTCCTGTTATGATATTTGGATCAATTGGTGTATTGATAGCTGCTTATGTAGTTAAATCACTTCCGCTTTCCATATTAAAATGGGTAGTTATAGGGATTATAGTATATACTTCTGTAATTATGTTTAAATCAGCAAAAGGTAAGAATAGAAGCAAAATTCAGCCAGTTTAAAATGTGAAATTATTCTGTTTCACACTTAGAATGACTTACACATATTATAAAACATAGTAAGCATTATATTTGGAGTGAAGTTATTGTTATATGCGCTAATTCTTGCAGGAGGCAAAGGAACAAGGCTATTTCCATTATCTAGGGCTAAAAATCCAAAACAATTTTTAAAAATTGTAAATGATAAGAGTTTTTTACAAAATACCATAGATAGAATTATACCTCTGGTGGATAAAAAAAATATATATGTAGTTACAAATGAAGAATATATAGATAAGGTCCAAGAAGAGCTTTTAGATATAGACAAAGAAAATATATTTGCAGAACCTGAAAATAAGGAAACTGCCACTTGTATTGGCTTTTCGGCGGTGAAACTATTAAAAAGAGATCCTGACGCTACTATGATAATTTTACCTTCGGATCATTATATAGAAAATAAAAAGTTGTTTTTAGATACTGTTTCTCAGGCTGTACAGATTGCGGAAAAGAAAAGGGGCCTTGTTACCATGGGAATTAAACCTACCAGACCTGAGACTGGATATGGTTATATAGAAATGGGGGAAAAGGTTAATTTAGGAACTGCCACTTTTAAAGTTGAGAGATTTTTGGAAAAACCCAATATAGAAGTAACTAAAGATTTGATATTAAAAGGCACATATCTTTGGAATAGTGGAATATTTGTGTGGAGGGCAGATGTTTTTTTAAGAGAAATGCAGAAGTATCTTCCTAAGATGTATAAATGTATGTTATCTATGTATCAAAGTTTGAATACGAAATGGGAGGAGGAAACTGTAAAGGAGCAATATGAAATTATAGATGGAATATCTGTTGATTTTGGAATAATGCAAAAAACCAGAAAGGCATATGTAATTAAATGTGAGTTCTTTTGGGATGATATAGGAACTTTTACTGCTTTGGGAAGGCTTTTTAAAAATTTTGATGGAAATAATGTAAAGGGAAATGCGGTACTGCAGTCCAGCGAAAACTGTACCGTATTTGGAAATGACAAACTTATAGTAATGTTTGGAGTAAAGGATTTAATTGTGATAAATTGCAAAGATGTACTTTTAATTATGGATAAAAATAAAGATCAGGAATTAAAATATTTAGTGGACATTTTGAAAAATAAAAGCAATTTCCAGAAATATCTGTAAATATTAAACGTAAAGTTAATTGTAGATCTTTATTGACAAAAGGGGTTTAGTATTAAAATCGACTGATTTTCTAATACTAAATCCTTTATTTTATTATTAAAAGGTGGAAATATTTTGCGTAAATCTATCTTCTAAGTTCAATGATTTGATCAATTTTAATTTTTCCTCACGTTTCATTTTTTTTATTGAATATTCTCTATGTAAGGCTTCTTTTTTTAGGATAAATTCTTCAAAATAAACTAACTTTACAGGAGTCCTGCCCTTAGTATACTTGGCCCCTTTTTTACTGTTATGAGCTTTTAGTCTTTTTTTTAAATTATTAGTATATCCTGTATAAAAAGTGCCATCCCTACACTTTAAAATATAGACGTAATTCATGTTATAAAAATCGCTTTCATAAATTTATTTGACAGATACATAGATATTATTCTCTATATAAAATCTCCAGGGATAATCTGCTGCTTCCTGAGCATAACTGATACCTATACGTTTAGCATTTTTTATATTAAAATTGCTGAAATTATCTTCTGCAATATATAAAGTATTGCCGTAAAGATCCAGCTTATTTTCAGTTTTACCTATGGCTAGTCCCTTACATAATTTGCCGGGGCCGTTGGTCAAATTTTTTATTTGGGTCTTATTTAAAGAAGAAAATAATCTATTATATCTGTTTAGAGATATTTCATTTAAATTTTCCAGAGGTTCAACGGCTCGTATTAATACTGCCTCAGGTATGTCTTTTTTTTCAGTTACTATATTGAAACAATAATACATTCCATATATCATGTACACGTATGAAAAACCGCAGGGACCGTACATGACTTCAGTTCTTTTGGTCCGCCTTCCACCGTAGGAATGAGCGGCTTTATCTGTAATACCTTTGTAAGCTTCTGTCTCAACTATTCTTCCGGATAGCCTTTTGCCATTGATAGTGTGAACCAATATTTTGCCAAGAAGATTTTTTGCCACAGACAGAGTGTCTTTATTATAGAAATTACGCTGTAATTTTTTCAATAATACAACCCCTTTTATGTTATACGAGAGATATATAATAAATTATATACTAGGTGATTGTTTTGTCAAATTAAATGTGAAAATTTCACATTTTTGATAAGAGCGTTTCAACTATGCAAAATATTCATATTTATGGTAAAATTATATTATCACATTATTAGACAAATGATTATAGGAGATTAAAAATTATGAAGATACTTTATTATGACTGTTTTTCTGGAATAAGTGGAGATATGAATTTGGGAGCACTAATAGATCTAGGAGTGGATGTGGAATATTTAACAACAGAGTTATCCAAATTAAAAGTTGAAGGATACGAAATTAATACACATAGGGATATAAAAAATGGCATATCAGGAACTAAGGTGGATGTAATTCTGAAAAAAGAACATGACCATGCTTCCCATCACCATAGAAATTTAAATGATATAGAAGATATAATAAATTACAGTGATTTAAACGTAAGGGTTAAAAATATAAGTGTGGAAATTTTTAAAAAGGTAGCAGAGGCTGAAGCCAAAGTACACAATAAACCCTTAAATGAAATACATTTTCATGAAGTAGGGGCGGTGGACTCTATAGTTGATATTGTAGGGGCTGCCGTATGTTTTGATTATTTAAAAGTGGATAAAGTGGAAGCCTCTAAAGTGGAAGTTGGCAGGGGATTTGTAAAATGCGCCCATGGTGTATTTCCGGTACCGGCACCTGCCACAGCGGAAATATTAAAGGATATTCCCATTAAATCTGAAGTACCATTTGAGGCTACTACTCCGACAGGTGCAGCAATATTATCTTATTTTTCTTCAAAATATACAGAGAATAAAAATTTTAAAATAGCTAAAATAGGCTATGGCATAGGCAATAGAGATAATGATGGCATTCCAGATGTACTGAGGGTCTTTTTAGGAGAAACTATTCCTGCAGAAAACGATGGTAAACGGAAAAATTTTAGTGAGAATAAAAATCATAAAATTGAATATATATCAATTAATAGGGAAAAACTAGGTGAACATGATTTTAATAATAAAGATTATAAGGTAGAGGATATACAGGTTATAGAGTGCAATATAGATGATATGAACCCCGAAATGTATCAATGTACAATGGATGCTTTACTGGAAAATGGGGCGTCAGATGTATATTTGACGCCTATAATCATGAAAAAAGAGAGACCTGCAGTAAAGCTTACTGTGTTATATAAATCTGAAATAGAGGAAAAAATGAGAGAAATTATTCTGACACAAACCACAACTATAGGTTTTAGAAAGTATAAAATGCAAAGAAATATTTTGAATAGGGATTTTACAAAAGTAATTACCAAATATGGAGAGGTCAATGTAAAAAATGCCTATTATAAAGGAAAGAAGATAAAGAGTAAAATTGAGTATGAGGATTGTAAAAAACTTGCGCTGAAAAATAAAGTGGGTATACAGGAAGTATATAGAGAAACTATGGCTAAGTTGTTAAAACAATGAAGGTTTAAGGACCAATTTTAGTATATTAGAGTGGTTTATATGAAAATTATAAATCATAGACTGTAGTTGTTTGAATTGAATATTGACAAATATATGTTAAAAGCTATATTATATTGGTATATAAATAACATATATTATATGATAATGTTTTTATTGTTTTTATATCCTATGTATTTAAAAGAGAAATGGATGTTTTGAAGCATTCGTTTCTTATATTATTATTATTTAGGAGGAATGCCGTATGAAGGTAACTGCAATATTGGAAAAGACAGCTAAGGATGCATTGGTTAAAGCTGGTGTAGAGTTACTTGACAGGGATCCGGAACAAAATCTTGATAAAATATTTGCACTAATAAAAAGGACGGTAAAAAATGATGAGGACAATTTAGCTAAAGTGCTTAGAGTTGAGGAATTGTATAAAACAAATCCTGCAATTCACAAACTAGCTATAAGCATTGTTAAAGATTCCAATAAAAAATGCATAGATAAATTTTTTACTAATTTTTTTGCAAATTCAGCTTGGTATGGGATACCAAAGAGAGAAAAATTTTTTCGAGAAACAGGAACAAAAACTCCTTTTACTATTTTGATGAGTCCATCTATGAGATGTAATTTAAGGTGCACTGGATGCTACGCTTCAAGCTACAGCAAGGAAGATGATATTCCTAAAGAAGAGGTAGATAGAATAATTGGTGAGGCCAGAGATCTTGGAATTTACTATTTTGTAATTCTTGGCGGGGAGCCTTTTATAAATAGCTATATGCTTGATATATATGAAAAATATAATGATTGTATGTTTACTCCATTTTCTAACGGAACTTTATTCGATGAAAAACTGGCAGATAGAATACAAAAACTTGGCAATGTACTTCCCATGTTTTCATTGGAGGGATTTGAAAAGGAAACAGATGAAAGAAGAGGCAAGGGGATATTTAAGAAAGTTATGCATGCAATGGAGCTTCTGAGGGAGAGGGGAGTTTTATTTGGAGTTTCTACAGCAGTTAGCAGGTATAATATAGATACAGTTACATCAGATGAATTCATAGATATGCTGGTGGAAAAAGGCGCTAAAATGAGCTGGTATTTTATATATATGCCTGTGGGTAAAGAACCTGATGTGGATCTGATGCTTACCCCCGAACAAAGAATACATCTTGGAGAAAGGGTTAGAAAGATAAGAACTACAAAACCGTATTTTGCCATTGACTTTTTTAACGATGCTCCTTATGTTGGAGGATGCATAGCAGGTAAATTTTACTGTCATATAAATTCAGAAGAGCAGGTAGAGCCTTGTATATTTGCCCATTTTGCAGTGGACAATTTGAAGGGCAAAAAACTTGTGGATGTATTCAAGTCAGATTTTTTCAATGAACTGAGGCACAGACAACCTTATAATGATAACTTATTGCTGCCTTGTATGATGATTGACAATACAGAGCAGATTAGAGAAATTGCAAGGAAAACTGGAGCGAAACCTACAGATGAAGGTGCTAGGAGGATGCTGGAAGATCCTGAATTTCAGAAAAAATTGGATAAATTGTCAGCAGATTTTAAACCTTATGCAGAAAGTGCATGGAAAGAAGATTTTAGCTGTAATGGAAATTATAAAATGTCTAAAGGTTAAATCTTTAAAACATCCGAAGAAGAATGACTTCTCCGGATGTTTTAATTTTTTAAGATTTCTTAGATGCAGTATAAAGTTGAAAGATGTATTTTTATTTGTTAAGATTAGTATAAAATGTGTATGCTAAGTTATAATTAATAAAAATGTAGGGGAGTTTTTATGAACAGATGTGTAAAGAGGGTATTATTTTTAGTACTAGTGATAATTTTAATTTCTACTGTTTCTTGTAATGGACCTCAAGGTAAAAAAGACAGTAAAGAATTGCTTCAGGGAAATATTAAAATTGTGACTGATATGGAACATGGGCCACAGTTAAAGTTTGCGGCAAATAGATTTAGTGAGACATATAAAAAAGTTACTGTAGATGTCATAACAGTAAAAGGTACGGATGATAATATTAAGTCCATATTGGATAATTCTAAGTATCAAGCAGATATATTGACAGTGAATGACAGCTATGTGAAGCATATTCTATCTGCGTATTCAGACAAAATTTTAAAAATAACAGATTCGGTGAGTTTATATAAGAATATTTTATTAAGCAATAAGGTAAACAATGATACTATAAAGGGATCAATTTATGCATTACCTTGGGATACATGTCCTGAAACTTTAATATATAGAAAAGATATATTTGCCAAAGAGGGTATTGATGAAAATAATATAAAAACCTGGAATGATTATATAGAAGCGGGAAAAAAGATAAAAAAAGATACTGGGAAAGTGTTTATGGCAGATGTTTCTAATTATAATAGTGATATTTTTTTATTGCTTGCAAATCAACTGGGAACAAGTTACTTTAATGAAAGTGGCAAATTGGGATTTCAGTCTCAGAAGTGGTCTAAAGTTATGGATATAGCTAAAATTCTTTATAGAGAAAATTTGATAAAAGATTTTAGTTCTAAAAGTAATTTGATAAATGGATTAAAGGGAGATAAAATAGTGTCATTTATTGGGGATCCAACTTATGCTAAATCATTGATGAATACTTATTCTAAAGATAGTTATAAATGGGGCATAATGAAATTTCCCTCTTTTGAAGCAGGTGGAAATAGAGATGTCTCCGTTGGAGGTACCAATTTAATTATAAATAAAAATACTAAGCAAGCTAAACTGGCACAGACTTTTATAAACTTTGCCCTTACGGACGACAAACTGCAGATGGATTTATTGAATAAATATGGAAGATTTCCGGCAAATATAAATATATATAATCTTGTAGATTTTAATAAACAAGTTTCTTATTTTGACAATAGGATATGGAATTTATTTGCTGAAGTAGAACAGGGAAGTTTTAATATAAACTATACTAAAGATTTTCCACGAGTAAGAGAAAAGGTAAAGAAAATTTTAACTGCAACCAATGTAGAAAATAAAGATTTTAAGACTATAATGGAAAATATAGAAATGTCTCTTAAAAGTAATTTAAAAAAATAAAATGCTATTCCTTAAAATTTTAATTTGAGTTATAAAAACGTTTACTAAATTTTTAAATTAGTGTATAATAAAAATATGGGGAATTAATCTTAGGGATCTTTTAACATATAAGCAAGACCTTTTAACTGGGAGCGAGAGCAGCTAAAAGGTTTTTGCTTTTTTTTATAGCAATTTTACATATCTAAAATTTTTTTATAGGCTCTGATAGTATTTTCCGAAGTTTTCTCCCAGGAGAATTTAGACGCCTGATTTAAAGCTTTTAAGCTCAGTTCCTTCCTTATACTTTCATCGTTGAGTAAGGCCTCTATAGAATACATAAGGCTTTTTATATCAGATGGATTTATAAGGATACCACCATCTCCCACCACTTCTGGAATGGATGATGTATCTGAAGTTATTACAGGAGTACCGCAGCTCATGGCTTCTAATGGCGGAAGGCCAAATCCTTCATATGAGGATGGATATATGAAAGCATCACAAGCATTGTAAAAAATAGGTAGCATTTTTTCCTCCACAAATCCCGTAAATTTAACATTATCTTTTATATTTAAATCTATACTTAAATTTTTTAGTATATCTAAGTCGTCCTTATTTGAGCCTATTATAATTAAGTCATAATTCTTATCTAAATTTTTGTGAATTTTAGAAAAGGAGGTTATTAATGAGGATACGTTTTTCCTGGGACTAAAGCCTCCTATATAGAGAATAAAAGGATTATTTATATTGTAGTTGATTTTTATACTATATTTACATTTGTCTTTTTCTAAGGGCTTATATTTTTCATCTGCGGCCAAAGGAGTTACAAATATTTTATTTTTATCCATTGGAAAGAACTTTAAGATATCATTTTTGGAATGATTGGATACGGTTATTATTCCATCAGCTAAGTCGATAACATTTGGCATTTGCTTTAAAAATTTTTCTAAGTATCCCTTTCCAACAGTTTCAGGAAGTACATAAGGTATTAAATCATGTATAGTGACAACTTTTTTGCAGTTTATATTTTCAGATATGCCGATACCGTTTTGAGGAATATGATATATATCTACAGCTTCCCTTTTTAAATTTTCGGGAAAAAAATATTGTTCAAAAAATCTATGTTGTCTTTTAGAAGACATTATTATTTTAGTATTCTTTTGCCTAAAACTTTCATATTTATTACCTGACCAATATATATTGTAAAAATTTTCCTCGTGATTTTTGATCATATATTTTAGTATTTTTTCTGTATAAGTGCCTATGCCGGTTCCCCTATACCAATTGATTCCTCTTGCATCAACGGCAATTTTCATTGTTCTCTACCTCCACACTCTAGTAACACTAAACTGATTGAAGCGTTCTAATATATATTATTAACACCTATATAAAAAGGTGAAAGCAACTTTTAAATCTGAAGCTAAATGAATTTATATCTATCACATACACGTGAGATTAGACATATACTACGTATATAATAATTTTTGGAGGAAGAAGCTTTTGGATATATTGAAAGTACGAAAATATGTTGAAGATGCCTATGATCTCCATATTGAATTTATAGAGAAGATAAAGAGCATATATAAAATCCATACCAAATACCACCAATATTGTTTGAAAGTAATAAATTATGATTTCGGACATTTTCTATTTATAATTTCCGCTATAAAGCATCTCCAAAATGAAAAGTTTAGAAACATACCTGAAATAATTAACACCAAAAATAAAAAGAATTATATAAAAATAGGTGATTCCTATGCTTATTTGTGCAAATGGATTAATTCCAGACAATGTGATTATAACAATCCGTTAGATATTTTAGTGGCTACTTCGAAGTTAGCGGAGCTTCACAGAAAAAGTCATAATTTTCAAGTTACGGATAAAATGAATCCAAGAATAGGATGGTTTAAATGGATAGAGAATTTTATGACTAGAAGAAATGAGATATTGGATTTTAAAAGAAGAATAATGAATAAACCACATAAAGAGGAGTTTGATGTATTGTATTTGGAGGCTATGAAAGAAGAAATCCGTATGGCAGAGAGTTCGATAGAGCATTTGAAAGCTTCTGATTATATAAATAGTATGAAAAGGCAGATAAAAGACGGTGGATTTTGTCATCATGACTATGCAAACCATAATGTCCTAATAGATGATCAAGGGGAGATAAATATTATAGATTTTGATTACTGTATGATGGATACTTATCTTCATGATTTGGCTAGTTTGATTATAAGGGTGATGAAAAATGGGAAATGGAGACTTGACAATGCGACTTTTATTATAGATGCATATAGTGCAATAAATAACGTAAGACAGGAAGATATACCTATTATGGCTGCTTTTATGGAGTTTCCACAGAATTATTGGCAAATAGGAATACAGTACTATTGGGAAGAACAACCTTGGGGAGAGGAGCATTTTATTAAGAAATTAAATAAGATATTTAGAGATAGGCAGGATAGACTGGAGTTTATAGAAGAGTTTCAAAATAAAAAAATATAGTTGATACAAGGAGGAGTAAGTTTATGTCACATAAAAAATCACACTCTCGAAAGATGGAAGAAATTGAAAATAATGATTTAGGATATTATGAAAACAAGGCAGAGAGTTTGAAAAAAACTGTCAAACAATTAGAAAAGATGCATAAGAAGAAAAAAGAAGTTATGAAACTTGAAAAAAAGAAACGACATATATTAAAAGAAATGAAAAAAGCTCACAGATAGAACCAAGACAAAAGTAAAATTACGGGGTGATTTAAAAGTGTATTGTGACAATATCGAGTCATATTTTATAAAATATCTAGAATCAAAGAAAATATTTGTGGTAAAAGAATTTAAGAACAAGATTAAATATGAGGACTTAACTCTAGATAAAATAAAAAGCCAAATATGTACAATGGGTGAATTTCATGAGAAAACTTTAGGGTATACAGGCGTTATGAACAGACGACTGGATAATAACATAGGCAAAGTTGTAGAACAGTATAAGATCTATACCAGGAGATTTAAAAAAGATATAGTTGAAATAGAGAAATTAAAAGATAAGACTGATTTTCAAAAAAAAATAAATGAAATAGGAGAAAAATATCTGACAAGAGCGGAGAAATGTTTGGATAATATATATCAAAGCCACTATATGGATTTAATAATAAGAAGTATGAATAGAGTTGAAATGTGCCTTAGAAATACCTATTTTGATAATTTGAGAAAAAATGAAAATAAAAATATAGAAATAATAGATATAAAAGGATGCTGCTACAATATGGTAGAAATGGATGCTATTTATTTTTTGAGTAAGTTAAAAAGAAAAAACAAAGACATTGATTTTAACCGTATTACTTCAAAGTTTTGTAAATATGAAACTTTAAATGACAACAGCGTGCAATTTATATTGTCCATGGTGTCTTATCCACGTGAATTTATGAGATGCTACAGCAGATATAAATACCATACTAAAGATTGGGGTGAAGAGGAATATTTAATGAAGTTAAATAAATCTATTGATGAAGATGGAGATAGTCTGATTTAAATTATATCAGGTAATAAAGGAGGTTTTGAATTGATAGATAGATATGGGGAAAAAAAATATTTAGCTAAATACGATTTATGTATAGAGCTTTTTGATAGATTTGATCTAAAAATAGATGATATAGTACCTGTAAGGAATGTGTATATGGTTTCTACAGATAAAGGAGAGAAGATATTAAAAAAAGTAGAATATACTTTAAATGAATTGAAGTTTATCCATGAGGTTTTAACTTATATAAGAAACAAATTTCCCAGAGTGGTTAATTTCGTAAAAGATAAAAAAGGTCATATATATACAATTTGGGAAGGTGATATGTACTGCATAATGGATATGGTTCAGGGGAAAGAATGCAATTTTAGTAATCCTGTGGATTTAGATATTGCATCTAAAGGATTGGGAGAATTTCATCTTGCTTCTGAAGGATTCAAAAGCAATATGAACAGCAAATACAATAATGGAAGGCTCATTGATGTTTTTAAAAGAAGAGTCCAGGAAATGGAGTTTTTTAGGAATATAGCAAATGTACATGAAAAAAAAACAGAATTTGATGAAATATTTATAGATAATTCAAGGCATTATATAAAAGAAATAAAGAAAAGTGAAAAACTGCTGGAAAAATCCTGTTATTATAAGCTCTGCAGTGAAGAGGATAAAATAGCAGTATGCCATCATGATTTAGCCTACCACAATATACTGATAAATGATAACAAAGCCTATTTTGTAGATTTTGATTATGCCATTATAGATCTTAAAGTACATGATTTATGTAATTTTATAAATAAGGTTATAAAAAATTTTGCTTTTGATATGGAAAAAACAAAACTGATAATGAATGGTTACTGTGCAGAAAATAGTTTAAGCGATAGAGAGCTTGAGGTATTATTTGCTATGCTGAATTTTCCAAATGATTTTTATACTATATCAAAAGATTATTATACTAAACGAAAAGATTGGGAAGAAGAAGTGTTTTTGGATAGATTAAAGAGGAAGATAAGATATAAAGATGATAGAATGGAATTTTTAGCAGAGTTTGAGGATACAATTTTAAATAGCTAATGGTGTATTTAAAAAATGTTTTGACATATTATACACACACCCTTGAAATAAGCAGTATATTTATTTAAAGGGTGTGTGTATTTTAATAATTAATTTTTTTACCTATGATTTTATTGTATATGGTTATGGTATCACTAGCTGTTTTTTTCCAATTTAGTTGAGAAGCTCTCTGAATTCCCAGAGAGGTAAGTTTTTTTTTGAGATTATCATCGGACAGTATATTTAGCATAGCTTGACATAAATCATCTTGATCTTTGGGATTTACGAGAAGAGCTCCATCTCCAACAACTTCAGGTAGAGAAGTAGTATTTGAGGTTATTACTGGAATTCCACAGGCCATAGCCTCTATTGGTGGCAAACCAAATCCCTCATAAAAAGAGGGATATACGAATAGTTTAGCGGCATTATATATATAGGGAAGATGATCCATGGATATAAAACCGGGAAATATAACTTTGTCAGATATATTTAATATTTCAGTACGTTTTCTGTAAGTACTGTATGATTTCCCCTTTGTACCTGCTATTACAAGCTTTATGGGTTTTTTATACAGCGATATAAATTTATTGAAACTTTCAATTAAACCCAATATATTTTTTCTAGGGCTGAATCCCCCCACATAAAGTATATAATCTTCATCTATGGAATAATATCTTTTAGCTATATATTTACTTATATTTTTATCCAAAGGTTTATATATATCCTCGCTGGCCAAATGAGTAACGTATATTTTATTCTCGGGGAAATTAAAAGCCTTCATTATATCATTCTTGGAGAAATTTGAAACTGTAATAATTCCATCACATTTAGGTATTATTTCAGGGATATAGTCGGAAAAAATTTTTAAATATCTGTCACTTACAGTTTCAGGCATTTTATAGGGAATTACATCGTGAAGTGTTATAGCAAATTTACAATTTTTATCTACAGGAAGCCCTACACCGTTTTGTGGAACGTGGTACAATTCTATTTTATTGTGTTTTATTTTATTAGGTATATTTATTTCCTCCCAAAAACTGGTTTTATTCTGTGGAGGAATAGTATTTAGAGCAAAATTTTTTTTTAAGCATATATCATTTCTAAAACTTTTCGGCATGAAAAGTAAATAGTTATTTATATTATCAATATTATTTAAGCAACTTATGAGCTGATAAGTATAAGTGCCTATACCGGTACCTCTATACCATTTTGCAGCACGACCATCAATTCCTATTTTCATAGAATTATTCCTCTCTAAATTGGTATATTTCATTATATTAAAATCCAGTTAAAAATGTTAATATTCTTCTAAAATAACTTAGCCGTTCATATAGATATATAGGGGTGATTAACATGATGCGAGAATTTGAAATAGAAAGACAATTTAATGTAAAAATTGAAAATATAAGACCAAATAGAGGGGTATATCTTTTAAAAACGGATAAAGGAATGAAATGTTTAAAGAGAATAAATTATGGAACTCAAAAACTTTTATTTGTATATGGTGCAAAAGAACATTTAATAAATAATGGATTTCCATATGTAGATAAATATTGTGTTAATATAGATGGGAATCCCTATGCTCTTGTAAATGAAGATATTTATACCCTTTCAGAATGGATTAATGGTAGGGAATGTGATTTTAAAAATAAAGAAGATGTCATAAATGCTTCTAAATGTTTGGCAAATATGCACATAGCTTCTAAAGGATATGAGCCTCCTGAAAACAGCAAACTTAAGACGGATCTTGGAAGGTGGCATCATTTAATGGAAAAAAGGGTTAGAGCTCTTGATAAAATGAAAGATATGGGCAGAAAAAAAAGCAATAAGGAAAGTTTTGATTTAAATTATATGAAGGCTATTCAGTTTTATAAAGATTTTGGCAGAAAAGCTATAGAAGTACTAAAAGACTCCAAATATGATGAACTTTGCAATATAACAAAAGAGGAAAAAGGATTTTGTCATCATGATTTTACATATCATAATATAGTGATAGATGATGACAACAATGTAAATGTAATAGATTTTGATTACTGTAAAAGAGAAATAAGAGCTTATGATATATCATCTTTTATGATTAAGGTTTTAAAAAGATCAGATTGGAATATAGAAAATGCCAAGCTTATATTTGACTCCTATAATGAGGTAAGCCCGCTTGAGGAGGAGGAATACAGGGTAATATTTGCCTTCTTATTATTTCCTCAACGTTTCTGGAGATTGGCAAATAGATATTATTATAATGAGGTTAATTGGCAGTTAAATACCTTTAATAATAAACTGGAGGAATTGATTTCAGAACAGGAAAAGTATGTTCGTTTTATTGAAGAATTTAAAAGTATCTATAACCAAAAATAGATTTAAGTTGGGAATAGGCCTATGTGGATAATGTTAAAATGAACCCGGCATAGGCCTTATTTTTTGCACTTAAAAAAGAATAAACTCATAATATATATCATGACTTTTTATATGGGGATGTTAGATTATGAAAATAGGTGATATAGTAGTGAGAAAATCCTATGGTAAAGATATAACTTTTAAAATAATAGATGTAAAAGAAGAAAAAAGCGGGAATATTTATATTCTAAAAGGGATAGATTTGAGGCTGATTGCAGATTCCACCATTGAGGATTTGGAGATCGTAGAGAATGAATCTCTTACAAAAAAGGAAATTATATTTAATAAACAAATTAACAGTTCAATTCGGGACATTCTAATTAGCAGAGGGGGCTTTAGGTATAGTGGAGGAACTGCACAAGAATATAACATAACAAAATTTGCATCACATGATTCCAAGAACGAACTTGCTTTTGGAAGGCCTGGTAAAATACTGCATGTAGATGGTGATTCGGAATATCTAGATGTATGTATTAAAGTGTATAAACAACTTTTGTTAGATGTAGTTGGCAGGAATATAGCTGAAAAGGATCAGCCGTCAAAAGTGGTAGAGTTAGTAAAAGAAATAAAACCAGATATAATTGTAATTACAGGGCATGATTCTGTGGCAAAGGGTACTACTGATTTCATGAATTTGGATAATTATAAAAATTCCAAATATTTTGTGGAAGCTGTGTCAGAACTTAGAAATTATGAATCAAATTATGATGATCTGGTAATATTTGCAGGAGCCTGTCAGTCCTGTTATGAAAAAATTTTGGATTCAGGAGCTAATTTTGCAAGTTCACCCAGTAGAGTACTTATACATTGTTTAGATCCTGTATTTTTATGTGAAAAAATAGCTTATACGAATATAGAAAAAGTAGTATCCATTCAAGAGGCCATAAGAAACACTATAACTAGGACTAATGGGATTGGAGGGCTGCAGACTAGAGGAAAATACAGGGAGGGTTTTCCAAAATCACCATATGTATAAAGATTATAAAAGTTGTAAATAATATTGTATATATGAGTGACTTGAAGAAATGGCAATATATTATAATATAAATAAAACTATGTGGGCCGTGTTTACAAAAATTTAATATTGACAAAATAAATTATTAACTGATATACTAAATGGTTTAGTTGACATAATTAACCTTACGATGTATAATATAAGATGTAGAGAGAGGGTGTTTAGAGAATGGAAGGAATGAATGTGTTAGCTTCTATAAGAAAGAACATTGAAGATCATGTAGGAGACAAAGTAACTTTAAAGGCAAATGGCGGTAGAAGGAAAGTTTTTGTGAATAAAGGAATAATAGAAAAAGCTTATCCTAGCATATTTGTGATTAGATTAGAAAATGACACCCAAAGGAAAGTGACTTATAGCTATTCGGATGTTTTAACAAAAACAGTTCAGTTGGTTTTTTCAGTTTAAACAGTGTTTAGTTCACTTAGTTATCAATTATCTCATATGTTTGTTAACCTATTTTATAAAAGTATATAAACGTAACATTTTTAAAATAGTATATAAAATACTAATTATATTTTATGTGCTATTTTTTGTTGTCAATTTACAGGGTAAGAAGAAAGATGGTAAGCTTCCATCTTTCAACTATGGTATAAAAGGGTATTGAGAATTTATGAGAGGTTATATGGTTAACAACCAATTTAATATTACGTCAAAATTTTGTAAATGTCAATATTAAGAGACATTATTGAAAATTATCAAAAACGTTAGCATATTTTTTACCTTTAATTTATATAAATAAATAGTAGGTTTTTATATGGGGGGTAATAAATATGAGTATAGATTTTGTTAAAGAAAATATAGAATGTGAACAGCTCATGGCTGAAAATTTTTCTGATACTGTAATAAAAGCAGAATATATAATACCGGATACAAATCCAGATGTTAACCATATTTTAATTCTCAATGCAAAGCCCATTATAACTAGTAAGGAAGTAATGCAGGATAAGGTATTTGTTGAGGGAAAAGTGGAATATACTATACTTTATTTAGCTAAAGAAGATGAAGCAATGGGCATCTACAGCGTAAATTATACTGGCGATTTTTCAAATTATATTGAAATACCGGGGTCCCAACATGATATGCTCTGTGATGCAGATTGCTATGTAGAACATATGAACTGCAATATAGCTAATGAAAGAAAGGTATCTATTGAAGGAATTATAAAATTAAAAGCAGAAGTATATAAAAAATATGAATTTGAAGTTATAAAAGATGTAGAAAGTTCTGGAGATATACAGATGTTGAAAAATCCTGATACTATAGATAAAATAGTTGGAACAGTCTCAGGAGATTTAGTGGCAAAAGCTGAGATTCAAATACCTGTGGATAGGCCTCAAATAGGGAATATATTAGAATGTAACGTAAATGTGCATAAGAAAAATATAAAGGTTTTAGATGGGAATATCTCTATAGAGGCATATGTGCTTATAGGTGTACTTTATAGGGGAAAGGACACAAGGGACATAGAATATATAGAGGATGATGTTTATGTAAGTAAAGAAATTCCTGTAGATGGAGTGAACTCATCTATGGACAGCTATACCGACTTTTGTGTAGATGAGATTGAAAAGAGTATAAGAGAAGATGATTTGGGTGAGAGCAGAATAATTGATATGGAAGTGTTGGTAAAATCCAATACAAAAGTGATGTATAAAGAAGATATGGATATAATAGAAGATGCTTATTCTCCTTCCTCACTTATGCAGATGGATAAAAAAGATTATGAATTGAATGTAATGCATGGCCAGAATACCACCCAAAGTATGATTAAATCAAATATAGAATTAGAAGGTAACTCCAGGCCTAAAGAGGTAATTATGTGTTATGGAGAAGTGTGCATAACAGACAAAAAAATAGTGGAAGACAAGGTAGTTGTAGATGGAGTTTTAAGTGTTAAGGCTTTATATAAGGATTTAGAAGATGAAATAAATAAGGCTAGTGACGAGATACCTTTTAGTTGCAGTGTAGATATACCTGAAAGTAAAATTGACATGCAGTGTATAGCAAAGGTGGCTTTAGAGAGTATACAGGGAGAGGTAGAAATAGACACCATAGCTATAAAGGCAGTAGCTGAAGTTTATGCAAGAGTAAATTATATTACTCATAAAGAGTTTTTGGTGAATATAGATTCTTCAGAAGGGGAATTCCCAGCTAAGAAGGCCAGTTTAACCATATATGTGATCCAGCAAGATGATACTCTGTGGAAAATAGCTAAAAAGTATTATACTACTGTGGAGGATTTAGTAAAATTAAATGATATAGAAGATCCGGAAGTTATAAAAGTGGGAGAAAAACTCATTATACCTGGAAGAGCTGTAATATAAGCAGGGAGCCCAAATCTTCGATTTGGTGCGAGTCGCTTACTCCGCCGGACCGAAAGGAGGTGGAGTTTCATAAAAGGGAGCCCAAATCTTCGATTAAACTTCGGCAATAAATTGCTGAAGTTTTTGTTTTACGCATAATAATTGAGAAAATGGAAAAAATATAGAATATCCGCAGGAGAGGGTGCATGACTTTGAAAAAAAAATCAGAAAAAAATTTAATAATAATAGGAGGAGCGGAAGATAAGACCGGTGAAAAAAAAATATTAAAGGAAGTCTGCAGTAGATTGGATAAACAAGAAGATATTCTTGTTATTGCAACTATTGCATCTGAGATACCGGAGGAATTAGGAGATGAATATAAAAAGATATTTCAAGAATTGGGAATAAAGAATATAAGGATACTGACTATAAGAAGCAGAAAAGATGCCTTTGACGTGAACAATCTAGAGCTCATAGAAAATATTGCATTGATGTTTTTTACAGGAGGAGATCAGCTTAGGATAACAAGCCTTGTAGGAGGTACTCCACTGTATTCGAAGATTCAAGAATTATATGAAGGAGGGTGTACTTTTGTGGGAACTTCCGCAGGGGCTTCTGTTATGAGTGATACCATGATAATAACAGGACCCGATGAAGAATCACCTAAAAAGTGTACTTTAAAAATGGCGCCTGGGTTGGGTCTCATAAAAGGTGTGATTATTGATCAGCATTTTGCACAGAGGGGTAGAATAGGAAGACTACTTGTTGGAATAGCTGAAAACCCACAGAGCTTAGGTATTGGAATAGATGAAGATACAGCAATTATGGTTAAAGACAATGATGAATTCACGGTAATGGGTTCAGGAGCAGTTTATGTGATAGATGGCTCTGGCATAACCTATACTAATGTGTCAGAACAGTATCCTGAGGAGATATTGTCTATATTTGGAGTGAAATTACATGTACTTAAATATGGAAATAAATTTAATTTTATAAATAAAAAGCCTTATAATAATTGAGAAAATTTGATTTGATGATTTGTAAATCAAATTGATTAAAAATCCGAGAAAGGGTCAAATAGATGTAAGGGAGGAGTCGTAAAAACCGTTAAATCAGCAAATAAATATGAATTATATGCTGATATACCGTTAGTTAGACGGGATTTCAAGCCCCTGGAGTATCAGGCCGAATGAAAGTAGCACAAATAGCAAAATCAGATACTATGAATGGGGAAATAAACAAACTTTTACTTAAGTGTAAATAAGTGTTTATGTAACGGGCAGTATACACAAAAATGAGGATAGATGATTTTAGAGTTTTTGAAGGAAGAAATATATTTGCTCATAGAAAATGTATAAAAATGTCTGTGGATTTAGAGGGGTATAGTGAAATACCAACTAAGGATATAAATGGATTTAATGAAAAACTGCTGACGATCATGCCTGATTTGAGGCAGCATAGATGTGGAATAAATGAAGAACATGGCTTTGAAAAGAGATTGAGAGAAGGAACTTATCTTGCCCATGTGTGTGAACATATTATACTTGCTATGCAAAATGATCTGGGCATTGATGTTAGTTATGGGAAGGCAAGGGAAATAAAGGAAGATAAATATTATATAGTATATGAATATCTTTATAAAAATACAGCGCTGGAAATTGGCAAAATAGCTGTGAATATGATCAACTCTTTGATAAAAGGAATAAATTATAAACTTGAGGAGGACGTCACAAAATTAAAGGATATTTTAAAAGCAGAGCAAGTTGGCCCCAGTACGCTGTCCATAATATCAGAGGCCAAGAGGAGAGGAATACCTGTAACAAGGATTGGAAATAACAGTGTATTTCAATTGGGATACGGAAAATACAGCAAGATTATAGAAGCCACTATATCATGCAATACATCGGCTGCGGCTGTAGATATAGCTTGTAACAAAATGCTAACTAAAGAGATGCTGAGAAATCAGTGTTTACCTGTGGCAGAGGGTGGTGAGGTGAAAAGCCTGGAGGAATTATCAGATCTCACTGCTGAGATAGGATACCCCATAGTTTTAAAACCTTGTTTTGGAAATCAGGGCAAAGGGGTATTTGTAAATATAAAAAATAAGACAGAAGCAGTAAAAGCTTACAAGATATTAGCACAGAAGTTTGATAGTATAATTTTAGAGAAATGTATAACTGGAAAAGACTTTAGGGTATGTGTGGTGAATGGAAAAGTAGTAGCTGCTGCTGAAAGAATACCGCCTTATGTTGTGGGAGATGGAATAAAAAGCATAATTCAATTGATAGAAGATGTAAACAGGGACAGCATGAGAGGAGAGGGACACGAAAAGCCTCTAACTAAAATAAAAATAGATGATGAATTGAAAGCCTGCATACTTAAGAGTGATTATAAATTGGATAGTATCTTGCCTAAGAATAAAAAATTGCTCATAAGAGAAAATGGAAATTTATCTACAGGAGGAACAGCTGTAGATTGCACTGATTTAATTTGCAAAGAAAATATAAATATCTGTGAAAGGGCAGCTGATACGATTGGACTGGATATCTGTGGCATAGATATATGCTGTAAAGATATAAGTGAATCCATACTTAAAACCGGTGGAGCTATAATAGAAATAAATGCAGCACCGGGTATTAGAATGCACCAGTATCCCTGTGTAGGCAAAAAAAGAAATGTGGCAAGAGCCATAATAAATATGCTATTTTATAGATCCCGATCCATTCCTATAGTTTCAGTAACTGGAACAAATGGGAAAACCACAACTACTAGACTCATTGCACATATATTAGGCAAATCTGGCTATAAGGTGGGTATGACTGTTACAGGAGGAATATACATAGATAATAAATGTATATGTAAAGGTGATACTACAGGATATTATAGTGCTAAGACCATTTTGAGCAACAAAAATGTAGATGCAGCGGTGTTGGAAACTGCTAGAGGAGGAATAATAAAAAAAGGTCTTGCCTATGATTTGGCAGATGTGGCGGTGATAACGAATATAACTGAAGATCATCTTGGCATAGATGGAATAAATACAATGGAGGATCTAGCTTATGTAAAGGCGTTGGTTGGAGAAGCTGTTAAGAAAAATGGATATGTGGTTTTAAATGCGGATGATCTGGTAAGTTCAACTATAATCAATAGGTTAAAGGGCTCAATAATTATGTTTTCAAAGTATAAAAATAATACAATTCTCAGGGACAATATAGATAGAGGCGGATATGGAATATATATAGATGATCAGATTATGTATTTTGAAAGGCAGGGTGTTGTAGTCCCAATAGTAAAGATGCAGGATATAAGGATATCGCTGGAAGGGAAACTTATTTATAACATAGAAAATGCCATGGCTGCCTGTGGGGCTGCAATTGGGTTGAATATAGCCTATTCTGTTATAAAGGATGGTTTAAAAAGCTTTTATGGAGATGCTTCATTTAATCCAGGACGGTTCAATATTTATAATTTAAATGGAATAAATGTGGTGTTGGACTATGGTCATAATATAGAAGGATATAAAGCGGTTATAAAAGGCGCTAAAAAGTTAAATTATAAGAGATTGGTTGGAATTATTGGTATACCTGGAGACAGAACTGACACTAGTGTTGAAAAAATAGGGCGGATTGCAGGAAGGAACTTTGACTATATATATGTTAAAGAAGATAAGGACAGAAGAGGCAGGAAGCCTGGAGAAATAGCATCAATTCTTAGAAGGGGTATAATGAAGACTGATTTTGACTTAAAGAAAATAGAAACTATATTGGATGAAAAGGCTGCACTTGAGAGAGCAATAGATGCAGGAAAACAGGGGGATTTGATAATAATATTCTTTGAGAAGATGAACCCATTAGTAGAATTGATAAGTGAAAAATTAAAAGATGGAAATAAGAGAATAGGGAATATAGCTATGGTGTAGGAACAGAGTTATAAGGTAAGCAAGTAGGATTATCAATTTAACGCAATCGGCGAGAAGTCGCCCACTTCTATAGGTGGTGTGATGAATCGCCTTTTCTTTTGATTTATGTTATAATCAGTTTTACAATATTTTTAAAGGTAGTGAGAATTGAAATGCCATTATTAAAAGCCTATGCCAAAATAAATCTTTCATTGGATGTGATTGGGAAAAGGGAAGATGGATATCATCTTTTAAAAATGATAATGCAAACTATAGATTTATATGATGTTTTAGAAATGTATAAAGCTAAAAGTGGTATACATATAACCTGTAATAAAAATTATATACCTTGTGACAATAGAAATCTGGTCTATAGAGCAGCGGAGTTATTTATACATAAATATAATATAAAAGATGGAATAAATATAAATATAGTTAAAAACATACCTACAGCAGCGGGACTTGCGGGAGGAAGTGCAGATGCTGCAGTAGTATTAAAAACTATGAGAGATATGTACGTACCTGAAGTATATGACAGTGAATTAATTAAATTGGGATTGAATATAGGTGCAGATGTTCCCTATTGTATAATAGGGGGTACTGCATTATGTGAGGGAATAGGTGAAATAGTTACTCCTCTTACTCCTTTTAAGGATCATATATTGATATTGATTAAGCCATCTTTTGGGGTTAGTACTAAGGAGGTATATAAAAATTTAGACATAAATAAGATAATGAAACATCCTGATACTAATTTGCTTATAGATGCTATTCATGAAGGTAACCTGGAGATGTTGAGCAGAAATATGAGAAATGTTCTTGAAAATGTGACTTTAAAGAGACATTTTATGCTGCGGCAAATAAAGGGACAATTAATTAGAGCTGGAGCTTTAGGAACATTGATGAGCGGAAGCGGTCCAAGTATATTTGCTTTTTTTGATGATATGTTGGAGGCACAAATGTGTTATGATAGGATGAAAATTAAATATAGAGAAACTTTTATTACGAGAACTATATAAGAGAATAGTTAACATGTAGTTGAAAAGGCTGCCTCAAAATAAACTTTGGGGTAACCTTTTTATTTGATTGAAGAAATCAGGCTTATAATTTATGAATAAATAGCTTGAAATAGGTAGAAAATAATTTAGAGTTATTTTGAATTGAGTGGAAAAAAGAAAGAGGGAGAACATGTGGATATCATTCACTTATTTAATAAATATTTTTTTATACTTATGATAATCCAGGGATTTTTTTTAACATTTATTGATCCTAAAAACTTTAAAAAAGACAATTTAAAAAAAACTGTTTTAAAATCTAAAATAATTGGTATATTTTTTTTTATATTTTCAATCCTGTTGTATGCCCTTTCAATTTACTCTTTCTGATAGGAGGTGAAGTACATGAAAGAAGAAGTAAGAGATTTTGTATCCCCTAAAGTCGATGAAAATGTAAAATATTTAAAGGAACTGTTTGAAGATAATTCAGATGTAGTGTTTAGAGAATTTTATATAGGAGAAGTTAAAGCCGCAATAGTGTATATAGATGGAATGGGAGATAAGATGCTCTTAAATGATTTGTTAAGAGGTCTTATGACTAGGTACAGATATATAAAAAATGTAAGCCTCATAAAGGAAAGATTGATAACTGTATCTGACATGAAAGAACTTGTTGACTTGAGAAAAGGAGTTGACTTGATTTTATCTGGTGAAACGTTAATGCTTCTGGAGGGGCTAAAAAGTTTTTATGTACTTGCCACTAGAGCCTGGCCTGTAAGAGGGATAACTGAACCTTCAGGAGAAACGGTTTTAAGAGGATCTAGGGATGGATTTACGGAAACTTTACGGTTTAATACGGCCTTGATAAGAAGAAGAATAAGGGATACTAGGCTTAAAATTGTGCCAAAGCCCTTGGGAGTGAGATCTAAAACCGATGTAGTAGTGGTGTACATAGATGATATAGTAAATGAAAAAGCATTAAAAGAACTTATGAAGAGACTGGATAACATAAAGATAGATGCCATTTTAGACAGTGGGTATGTAGAGCAGCTTATAGAAGACAATAAATGGTCCTTTTTCCCACAGATTCAGAGTACTGAAAGGCCTGATGTAGTGGCCTCAGCATTGTATGAAGGAAGAATTGCAATAGTAGTGGATAATTCTCCTTTTGCAATTATAGTGCCTACTACTATGGCAAATCTATTTCAGTCACCGGATGATTACTATCAAAGATGGATATATAGTTCAACAATAAGAATAATAAGGTTTATATCCATAATGATTACATTGATAATGCCTGCTCTTTACGTTGCAGTTACTTCTTTTCACACTGGAATAATACCCACCAGACTGGCATATTTTATTGCCGCTTCAAGGGAAGGAGTGCCTTTCCCAGCTTTTATGGAAGCTATAATCATGGAATTGAGTTTTGCCCTTCTTTTAGAATCTGTAGCTAGACTCCCAAAGTCCATAGGAGCTACAACTGGAATAGTGGGAGGTCTAATTATAGGTCAAGCTGCAGTTCAAGCTGGAATAGTGAGTCCTATAATGATAATAATAGTATCCGTTACTGCCATAACAAATTTTACTACTCCTAATTATGAGATGACCTCTGCATTTAGGCTAATTAGATTTTTACTTATAGGTGCAGCGGCTGTGGCAGGATTATATGGTATCATGATTGGACTTATAATTACTCTGATACATCTTGTAAGGCTCAAGAGTTTTGGAATATCTTATCTATCACCTACAGTAAATGAAAATGTCAGTGATTTTAAAGATATGTACTTTAGAGCGCCTATTGATTTTTTCAAAAAAAGGCCCAAATATATGAATACCAAGGATAAGGTTAGACAAAAATAATTGGGTAAATTAGTTTTTTCAAGAAGGTGATTATATGACAGGCAGAAGTTTCATAACTGGATTTGGAGTATTTACCACTATAATAGTGACTGTTATAGGTGTAGGAATATTTTCCTTGCCAAGAGAGTTAGTAAGTGCTGCAGGCACTGATGGATGGGCTGTGGTTATAATGGCAGGGTTTATTACTTATTTCTTAATTTATATGGCCTGTAAAACTTTTAAATCCAATGGATATAATAAATTCAGCACAATACTTGAAAATAATTTTGGAAAAATATTAGGTGGAATTTTAGCTGTTGGATTTGTGCTATATAATATATTTACCATATCAATTGGCATGAGAATATTTGTAGAAGTTATAAAAATGTATCTTCTTGAAAAAACACCTACGGAATTTCTGATAGTCGTAACTATATTTTCAGGAATTTATCTTGTAAGAAGTAAATTACAAAATTTAATAAAATTTAATGAAGTTTCTTTCTGGATAATGTTTATATCACTGGATATGATACTTCTGTTTACTTTAAATAAAACGGATTTTACCAATGTACTGCCTATGTTTACCAATACACCTTATACCTACTTAATGGCACTTAAAAGTGCAATCTACAGTTTTGCTGGAATAGAAATAATATATTTGATGGGACCATTTATAAAAGATAAATTTAATATAAAAAAAACAGCAATAAAGAGCATTGCATTTATAACGCTTTTTTATGCAATGATAATTGTTTTTTCACTGGCTATTTTCTCCAAAGAACAGACTAAAATTTTATTGTGGCCTACTATAACTATGATAAACTCCATAAATATAAATGGAGCTTTTATAGAGAGATGGGAAGGAGTAGTTATGGCCCTATGGGTTATGTTTTACTTTACTACTTTTTCAAATATATATTATTTGTCATCTGATATAGTAAAGGATGTATTTAAATTAGATGATGTAAAACTTTCGTCGGCTTTGATAGCACCAGTAATATATATAATAGCTTTGTATCCTCAGAATATAGCACAGCTTTATGATATGAGCAATAGATTTATACCTCCGCTTTTTATATATAGTCTAGTTGTACTGCCCATCGTGATACTTTTGTTTGGCAAGGCTAGACATGTAGGTAATAGGGGTAAAGTTATATCTCTGCTTTTAATTTGTATTATACTGACTGGGTGCTGGGACAAAGTTGAAATAGAGAGAACTGACTTAGTGTCTATAATGGGAGTAGATGCAGGAGTAGATATAGGGAAGAGAAAAGAATCAAAGAATATAAAACCGACAGATCCACTGACGTCTATAGATTTAAAAAAGTTTCATGTTACTTTTGGTATACCGGATTTAAGTAAACTGGAACCAGGTAAAGGAGGAATATCTCGAGATAGATATTTAGATGTAGATGGATATTCAATTCAGGATGCAGTAAGTAATGCAATAGCTAAGAGCAGCAGATCCATAAGATTTAGCCATGCTAAAGTGTTGGTGTTAGGAGAAAATTTAATGAAATATCCCGATGCAGTAAAGGAAGCTATTGATTACCTTCAAAGAGAGCCTTCTTTAAATAGAAATATGTATATAGTTATGTCAGATGGAAATGCAGAGAAGTATGTGACATTTAACAATCCAATAGAAATGAGTGTAGAGAATTATATATTGGGTATGGTTGAAAGTGATTTTAAAAATAGTGCAGTTGTTCCAATAACTTTAAATGATTTTTTAATTCAAATGAGTGAAAATGGAAATAGCATAGTTCCCAGAATTGTTATTGATGAGAACGGGAATACCATAAAGATTTCGGGCACTTTTGTAATAAAAAACTTTACACAAAAGGGAATTTTGAATTCAGTTCAAACCTCAAATATAGAACTGCTAAAGGGTATCTTGAGAGGCGGAAAGAAAATGATATATTTAGATGGCCATCCTGTAGATATAAGAATTGACAATGCTGATAGAAAGATGAGGATGTCTCAGAAAGACGGAAAATTGATATTTAATATAGACCTGGATATAGAAGGCCAGATAAAAAATTATTATACTGGAAATGAGGCATTATCTGTGAATAAGTTGGATCAAATTCAACAGGATTTCAATGAAGCTATAAGAAAAGAATGTGAAAGTGTGGTAAGGTCTACTCAAAGAGAGCTTCAGGTGGATCCCATAGGTTTTGGAGAATATGTAGAAAAATATCATCCAATTATATGGAAACAAATAGGAAATGACTGGGATGATGTTTATAAAAATGCAGTTGTAAACATAGATGTAAATACAAAGATAAGGAGAATTGGAGTGACAAGATAATATAGTATGCAGTGAATATAACTTGAATATATGTCAATAATTACTAGTGAGGTATATATAAATAATCATAGAAAAGTGGGGATGAAATCGTGAAGAAGGTTTTATTGATATTTATAATAGGTATTTTAAGTGTATTTACTGCAAACTCTCTTTTGGCTGAAGTGAGAAATAATAACATGCAGCATGACATGGCGTCTAAGATAATAAGATTTCATGTTATAGCAAACAGTGATTCAAAAAGTGATCAAGCTCTTAAATTAAGAGTGAGGGATAAAATACTGGGATATATAGCTCCTAAATTGAAGAATTCAAAAAATATAGAAGAATCCAGAAAAATTTTAAGAGAAAACAATGGAGAAATGTTAAAAATAGCTAGCAGTGAAATAAGAAAAGAAGGTTATGATTATAAAGTCGATAGTACTTTATCCAAAGTAAATTTTCCTATAAAAACTTATGGGAATATAACTCTTCCCCAGGGGAAATATGAAGCTTATAGAATAATTATAGGCAGCGGGCAGGGGCAAAACTGGTGGTGTGTTATGTTCCCTCCATTATGCTTTGTTGATATTACAAAGGGACAAGTATCTTATGAGAAAACGGAAAATGAGATGAAAAAAGTTTTGACACCGGAAGAATATAAGATGGTGGATAATGCATCATTGGGATTAAATAAAAGAAACATAAAATTCAAATTTAAGATATTAGAAATACTGAAAAGCATAGGAGTATAAGGACCATTAAATACAATGGACAGTATTGTGAAAATACATACAAGTGGGCTTTACAGATATTAAATTCTAGTTAACAACAAATATGTAAGGAATCCGTGTCCTGATTAGCCATCACTTGTATATTGGAATTTGAGTTTATATTAGTTAATTTCCTGCAAATAGTTTTTGGGCAGTCTTGACAAAGTGTTCTTCAGCACATTTAAAAAATGTCTTAAGAGTATCTCTATTGTTTATTTTTTCGTTCCCAGTTAAGGTTTTTTTAGCTAAATTTTTTTCTATAAGCCAATTGATTAAGTTAAATATGTCATTTACAGCATAAGGTCTGGCAAATTTATTACAGTTTTCACTTATAATTTTCAATTTTTCTTTGGAGTTGAGAAGTTTTTCGATATTTTCTTTACATCTGCTTATATCGGTTAAATTTACTGCTAAATTATTTCTCAATAAAAATTGAGCATTTTTTTCCTCCTGACCGGGTATAGGAGAAAATAACCCCAGAGGTATTTTGCATATTAATGCCTCAGAAATAGTAAGCCCTCCGGGCTTGGTCAGAAGAAGATCACTGGCCTGCATGTATTTGTTTACCTGGTCGGTAAAGCCTATTATTCGGGTTTCCTTAGAAGAAGACATTTTAATTTTTAAAAGTTCCGAATAGAGCTTTTTATTTTTGCCAGTTATGATTATTATCTGAATGTCTTCATTTATTTTATCAAGTTCCTTGTATATATCTGCTATTTTACCTAAGCCTAAACTTCCTCCCATAACCAAAATGGTAAATTTCGATTGAGACAATTTTAAATTTTTCAATGTATCACATCTGTTATAGTTTATGTTAAACTCAGGTTTAACGGGAATACCTAAATTATATATGGTGTCTTTTGGTATGCCTTTAGACATCATCTTTTTTATCATGTCTTTATTGGAAATCACATAGGCATCTATATAAGGATGAAGCCAGGAAGTATGAGAATAATAATCGGTAATTATACACATACAAGGTATGCCTATATGATATTTTGATTTCAATACAGACAACATTTCTGTAGTAAATGAATGAGTAGATATTAATATATCAGGATCAAACTCATTTATAAGAGGAAGTAGCTTGTAAGTCAGAGACTCAATAAGTTTTGAACTTATTGTAGTTGTGATTGTGTAATCGCCTTCTGAATAACTGTATAATTTTCCATATAAAGAAGGAGATACTTTTAGTGACTTCAAGTAGCTGCCTATTACTACTTTATCTATTATGGGATTTATATATTTTAAGGCATCAACAATTTTTACCTTTGATGCTGGATCTCTCAAGGATATGTAGCTTTTTAGCGCCTCAGCGGCATTACCATGTCCGCCTCCAGCGGAAATTGAGAGAATTAAAACGTTCATCTAATCACCTTCTGATTAAGTATGTAATCTTATTATATAAAATGTAGTAAGAATAATAAACTCATTTAATAAACATTTAAGAAAAAATTAATAATAATCCATAAAATAGTATTGACTTTTATGAACATTATTAAACTAATAATACATAACAATTGAATAAATGCAAATAATATGAACAAAGATTGAATTTACCAGTAAAACTCTCTGTGAGAAAGAGGTGGAGTTCTGTGAAAATTGCAAAAAAGAGAATTATATACACGGCATTAGTAATTTTGATTGTAGTATTTTCAAGTACTTTTGCAGTTCTTATGACTCTGGAAAGAAATGACTATAGAAATTATCTTCAAGGTGAATATGGAAAAAGCATGTATGAGCTTATAGATGCAGTGCAAAATATAAGAGTAAATTTAACAAAAGCAGCTATAGTAGGGTCAAGAGAACAGGCGATAGTTGTTTTTGAAGAGATATTTAGATATTCTGGTATAGCTAATGATAAATTACATTCCCTTCCAGTAGATCAGCCGACAATATCTGGCACCAGCAAATTTTTAAGCCAAACTGGAGATTTTTGCTATAATTTAGGCAAGTTATCTACTAGCGGGAAACAATTGACCAATGATGATTATGACAATATAGAGAGATTAAAAAAACAGTCCGTAATTTTAGAGGGTCAGCTGAAAGCTACAGCTGATAATATAAATCAGGGAAAGGTCAAGTGGGGAGAAATAAGAAAAAAAATTACTGGTGCATTTGCAAAAAATAATGATAATTCTATATCTGAACAATTTCAAGGTATGCAGAAGCAAATAGTTCAGTATCCGGCATTGATTTATGATGGGCCATTTTCAGACAATGTACTGCAGGTTAAACCTAAAATTAATTCGCAAAAACAGGTATCAGAAAAGAAAGCAGAAGCTATAGCTAGAAAAATAATAGGAGAGGCAAAAATAGAGAGCCTGAATGTATCTTCTGTTAAGGGAAAAGCTGACATAGATGTATATAGATTTACTGCTGCCCTAAAAAATAGAAATAGAAAAGGAGACAGAGTAATATGTGAAATAAGCAAAAAAGGCGGAAGGATATCCTATTTGATAAATGATAGAGCTGTAAATAACAGCTCCATATCTGCAGAAAAATCCCGGAATATAGGAATAAGATACTTGAAAAATTTAGGATACGATAATATGGTTCCTACCTACTCTCTGAGATATAATAATATAGCAGTAATAAGTTATGTGTATAATCAAAATAATATATTAATATATCCGGATCAAATAAAATTAAAAATAGCTTTGGATAATGGGGATATCATAGGTGTAGAAGCAGATAAGTATTTAATGTCTCATATTGAAAAAAGGAAAATATCAACCCCAAAGATGAGCTATGAAGAGGCCAAAGAAAAAGTTGGGAAGAGATTGAATATAACCGGCAGAAGGCTTGTTATAATCCCTACGGAAGCGAATAGTGAAATATTGTGTTATGAATTTTCTGGAGATTATAAGAATGATGATTTTAAAGTCTATATAAATGCTGAAACTGGATATGAAGAAAAGATAATTCAAATAATTAATACTCCTAATGGAGAGTTAACTATATAGCCTATAATCATAAAATATAAATGTACCCTAAAAGGTAGATGCAGAAATAAGGCTGTGTTTAACCTATAGGGTATATTTTTGCTTGAATCATACCCAAAAATAAAGTAAAAATTCTATAAAAATCCTGGCCCATTTGATATAATAAAGTAAATTTTAAGATTTTGTTGATGTAGAAATTAGAAAGGCAGGTTAAAGTTTAACTATGAAGAAAAAGGCAATTATATCTTTATCCAGTAAGCAATCTGATAATAATGAAGTTATAGAAGTAGTTACTCCCGGAGACTTTTACAAAAAAAATGACTGTTATTATGCGGTTTATAAAGAAACTCAGTTATCTGGAATGGAGGGAACTACTACTACTTTAAAAATAAAAAATAATAAATTATCTCTCATAAGAATGGGGAGCACTAATGCTAAAATGGATTTTAATAAGTATGAAAGAAGTAGATCTATGTATAAGACACCTTATGGGGCTATAGAATTGAAGATAAAGACTAATGAAATAAACATAGATGTAGGGGAAAATGGAGGGGATGTATTGATTAATTATAGCATGAGTTTAGCAGGACAAACTGCTCAGGATACACAGTTAAAGGTGAATATAAAAACCAAGTAGCGGCTGTCAACTTTTAGCTTTTCACTTTTAATTTTCAGTCTAAAAATTTTATTTTTGATTAAAAGTTTTATATATGGCAATAATTAAATAAACAGATAAGTGTAAAAAAGGAGGGTGTATATTGAGAAGATATTTTAATGATAAAGAAAAAGTATATTCCAAAATTATTGAGATATTGTGTAAATATAAAGGACTGGATAGAAAAAAACTGTTGGAGATCTTAAAAGATGAATCCTGCAAATATCTGTTTTTTTTACTTGTTAATAAGTATGAGTGTTATGATCTAGATGTATTAAAAAAAGATTTTCCCTCTGTAAATAGGAATAACATGAAAAATAACATAAGAAAAGCGGAAAAAAAATTACTATTAAACAAGCGTATAAGAGATATGTATTTTGAAGCAGAAGAGCTAATAGATAGAGTAGAATAAAATAAATGTTTTATAAAAGCAAAAAAACCTAGAATATAAATAGAAAATATGGTATCATATTAAGTATGTTTTTGGACAAAACATACTATTTTATTTGTGAGGGTATTTTTCATTATAAAACTAATTAGATATTTTGTCAATAATATATGAGAAAATTTTTGAAAATTATTTATGCTTTTTTTTCAAATAATTTATTTAAAAAATATGCAATTTAAATTTTACCAGGATAAAAAACAGGGGGTGACACTGCTTTTAAAAGCAGAAACTTATGAATACAAAGTATATATTTGTAACTGGGGGAGTAGTATCTTCGCTGGGGAAGGGAATAACAGCAGCTTCATTGGGACGACTTTTGAAAAATAGAGGACTTAAAGTTTCAATCCAAAAATTCGATCCATATATAAATGTAGATCCAGGTACTATGAGTCCATATCAACATGGAGAGGTTTTTGTTACAGATGACGGAGCAGAGACAGATTTAGATTTAGGCCATTATGAGAGATTTATAGATGAAAATTTAAGTAAAAACAACAATGTTACTACAGGAAAAGTATATTGGTCAGTTATATCAAAAGAGAGAAAGGGAGAGTATTTAGGAAGTACGGTTCAAGTGATTCCACATATAACGAATGAGATAAAGTCCAGGGTATATAAAGTAGCGGAGGAAAAAGATATTGATGTGGTTATAACTGAAATTGGCGGAACGGTAGGAGATATAGAGTCACTGCCTTTTTTGGAAGCTATAAGACAGATAAAATATGATGTGGGAATAGAAAATGTATGTTTTATACATGTTACATTGGTTCCCTATTTAAAAAAGTCGGGAGAATTAAAAACTAAACCTACTCAACATTCAGTTAAGGAATTGAGGAGCATTGGAATACAGCCTGATATAATAGTATGCCGTTCAGAGAAATTGATTTCCAATGAATTAAAAGAAAAGATAGGGTTATTTTGTAATGTAGAGAGAGACTCTGTAATTGAAAATTTAGATGCTGAAAATTTATATGAAGTTCCACTGATGCTTCATCAAGAAGGATTGGATGATTTGGTATGCAGAAAATTAAGACTAAAAAGTGGTAAAATAGACAATACTGAATGGATAGAGATGGTAAATAGAATAAAGAAGTTATCGAGAAGTGTAAATATAGCTTTAGTTGGAAAGTATGTAGAACTTCATGACGCTTATATATCTGTAGTTGAGGCGTTGAATCATGGTGGATATGCCAATGGGGCGAGAGTTAATATAAAATGGATAAATTCTGAAAATGTTACTGAAGAAAATATAGGAGATTATCTAAAAGATGCAGATGGTATACTTATTCCAGGAGGATTCGGAGATAGGGGAATAGATGGAAAGATATTGTCTGCAGGATGGGCTAGAAAAAATAAAGTACCATTCTTTGGCATATGTCTGGGAATGCAATGTGCTGTAATAGAATTTGCGAGAAATGTGCTTGGTTATAAAGGAGCCCACAGTTCGGAAATAGATCCTTATACCAAATATCCTGTTATAGATTTGATGCCGGATCAAAAGGATATAGATAAAAAAGGCGGTACCATGAGATTAGGCAGCTATCCATGTAAGCTTTTAAATGAAAGTAATTCTTTTAAAGCTTATGGAGAAGAAGTTATACATGAAAGGCATAGACATAGATATGAATTTAATAATTTTTATAGAAATAAGTTAGAAAAAGCGGGGCTGGTACTTTCTGGAGTCAGTCCTGATTCGAGATTAGTTGAAATTGTAGAAATAAAAGATCATCCTTGGTTTGTAGGAGTACAGTTTCATCCAGAATTGAAATCCAGGCCCAATAGACCACATCCTTTATTTAGAGAGTTTATAAGGGCGTCTTTAGATTATGGGAAATTGAATGACTAGGTGATTTTTGAGTAAAGTGCTTAGTTCTTATTGTGTATTTAAAAATCCAAAGTGTAAATATCAAGTTGTAGAAGATTTTTGGCTCCTGCTGAAAATCTTCTACAACTCTATATTAAATCAATTGTGAATTGAAATAAGATCGATAGAGAAAAATAAAATAAAATTATGAAGGATTTTGGAGATATTTATAGAATATAATTGCATAGCTGTAAAATAAATTTTAAATTAAAGTGTAAATTAAAGTGTAAATTAGGGGTGAATTTTATGATACTTCAAACAAATATAAGTGTTGCTGCTAGAAATTCAGAAGGAAAATATGATATTAAAAATTTTTCCGTATTTGATGTAAATAAAATCAATGAGAGCTTCACCTCTTTAAAGATAAGTCTTGTAAATAATAAAATTTTACTTTTGAGTGTTCAATGTGAACTGTGTGGGAATATTCATTATTTTAGATATAACATCAATTATCTGGTTAGAAAAGATATTATAATTGGAGGCTGTGAGATTCTGGGATTCCCAATCTTGTATATAGGCAATTATAATGTTATAAAAAATAAAATTTTAAAGTATAATGAGATCAAGGAAAAAATATATGCACTTATATAATATTTTTATTTTTATTTATAATTATTATAAAATGAGATGGATTAAAGTCTAAAAAAGGGGTATAATGTATTTTGAAATGTAACCTTTCTATAATAGGAATTCTTTACTTATAAATATAGTATTTTTATATTATATTTTCAATTTTATTTTGATTTTCCCAAGATTACGTTAAAATATAAAATTTAATAATTGTGAGGTGTTACTTTTTGAACAGTGAAGATATAGATAATATGACAGTTGCAAAATTGAAAGATATTGCAAAGGCCCTCGAGATCAAAAATATATCTAAATATAAAAAATCTGAATTAATTGAAGAAATAAAAAGGGTTTCTCCTGCTTATATAAATAAAAACGGTATCGTACTTAGAGAGAAAATAAGCCCTAAAAATGAGGAGTTAAGCAAACACAAGGAGTTGGAACATGGTATAAAAACATCAGAGAATAAAATTCACGAATCTAAATCACAGGAACAAAGGATAAATTGTGATGAAAAAAGAGAAAAGCTTAAGGAAATGATAAGCGAATCAGATAGTGCAAGAGGAGTGCTTGAGATAATTGAAAATAATAATTATGGATTTTTAAGAGGTAAAAATTATCTTACAGGTCCTGACGATATATATGTATCCCCATCTCAAATAAGAAGATTCAATTTAAAAACCGGTGATGAGGTATGCGGAAAAGTTAGAATTCCAAAAGAAGGAGAAAAGTTTAAAGCATTACTGTACGTTCAAAAAGTAAATGGGGAGAATCCAGAAAGAGCAGTTGGAAGAAAACCTTTTGAAACACTCACTCCTATATATCCTAATCAGAGATTAAGGTTAGAAACTCAAAGTTCAAATCTGTCTACAAGACTTATGGATATAATATCACCTATAGGCAAAGGACAGAGAGGAATTATAGTTGCCCCACCTAAAGCAGGCAAAACTACTCTTCTAAAAAAAATAGCCCAGAGTATTTCAAAGAATCACCCAGAAATAAAACTTATAGTTTTACTTATAGATGAGAGACCTGAAGAAGTTACTGACATGCAGAGATCTATAAATGGAGAAGTAATTTATTCTACTTTTGACGAAGAACCGGAACATCATACTAAAGTTGCCTATATGGTGCTTGAGAGAACCAAAAGAATGGTGGAACAAGGTCAGGACGTAGTAATACTTTTGGATAGTATCACCAGGCTTTCCAGAGCATATAATCTGACTATAACTCCAACTGGTAGGACTCTTTCAGGAGGTTTGGATCCGGGAGCACTTATAATGCCAAAAAAGTTTTTTGGTGCTGCTAGAAATATAGAAGAAGGAGGAAGCCTCACTATACTTGCTACTGCATTGATTGAAACCGGAAGTAGAATGGATGATATGATATTTGAAGAATTTAAAGGCACTGGAAATATGGAGGTGCATTTAAACAGAAAGCTTCAGGAAAGGAGAATATTCCCTGCTATAGATATATATAAGTCTGGTACGAGAAGAGAGGATTTGCTTTTTGAAAGCCAACTTGAAAGGGAAACTGCTTTTAATATAAGAAAAGTGCTATATGATGACAACATTCAAAATATTACTGAACAACTAATAAACCTATTGGCAAAAACAAAGAATAATGTAGAGTTTATGAATATTGCAAGCAAGATGGAATTGAATAAATCATTAGATAAGCGTTAGAATAAAGACCTGTCTTTTTATACTTAAAGACAGGTCCTATAATAAAATGAGAAATTGTATATTTTATTGTAATTATTCTTCATTTTTCAAATTAAATTTCTTTAAGAATCTATCAACTCTTCCACCGGCGTCGACTATCTTTTGTTTACCAGTGAAGAAAGGATGGCATTTAGAGCATATTTCCACCTTTAACTCTTTTTTTGTGGAGCCAGTTGTAAAGGTGTTTCCACATGCACACTTAACTACCGCATCATGATAGTATTCTGGATGTATGCCTTTTTTCATATTGTTCACCTCTTTCAAGTTTATATGACGAAACTCTAATTTTAACTCCTGTATTATAACACAGGCATAGTGCTAAGTCAACAAACAGCCAAAAATTTCTGTGAGTAGGGCTAATTTATTATAGAGAAATCAAATAAATACTTTAATATATTTAATACCTCTGTTAGAATATATTTGATTATATAAAGAGTTGATATTTAATTTTTGCAACTTTGAGCTTTAAAATGAAGGTGAAGCCTTTAGATAAAATAGATTGCATGAGAGGTGAATACAATGTCAAGAAAAACATCTGTTGGAGGTCAAGCTGTAATAGAAGGAGTTATGATGAGAGGGATCCACGGTATAGCTATCGCTGTTAGAAAATCCAATGGTGAAATTGTAGTTAACAGGGAGGAGAGTATACCCTATAGTAAGAAAAACAAATTTTTTGGGTTACCTGTTATAAGGGGATTTGTATCTTTAATAGAATCATTGATTGTGGGTATAAATACATTGAATTATTCAGCAACGTTTTTTCAAGAAGAAGAGGAACCTACGAAATTTGATGATTGGTTTGAAGGTATATTTAAGGAAAAAAGTGAAGCCGTACTCATAGGTATAACTCTTATTATATCTCTTACTATAGCAATTTTGTTATTTTTCATATTTCCGACTTTTGCAGCAAATGTATTTAAAAAATTTGGAGTACGCGGTTCTATATCTCTTAACATAGTGGAAGGTATAATCAGAGTGTCCATATTTTTGATATATATATATGTGATAAGTAAGATGTCAGATATAAAAAGAGTATTTCAATATCATGGTGCCGAACATAAGACTATTTTTTGCTATGAAAATGAAAAAGAATTAACTCCAGAGAATGCAGCTAAATTTGGCAGACTTCATCCAAGATGTGGTACAAATTTTTTATTTTTAGTCATGATAGTAAGTATAATACTTTTTTCGTTAACCGGATGGGGAAATATTTGGCAGAGAATCTTATGTAGAATAACATTATTGCCTCTAGTATCAGGGGTTACCTATGAACTTATAAGATGGATGGGGAAAAGCAATGGATTTTTAACAAGGGTTTTATCCTATCCAGGACTTATGCTTCAAAATTTGACTACAGAGGAACCAGACTATAGTCAATTGGAAGTGGCCATTGTGGCACTGAAGTATGCGGAGGGGATAGAAAGTGAAGATGAAAAAAGCAAGTATAATGAAGATGGACAGATAAAAGATATAGTAAGCGTAGATAGAGAAGGAGTACAGCTGGGAATATGTAAAAGTACAATGAAATGAATTCAATGAAAGTAGAGAATTTTTATGAAAAATAAGATAAATGAACTTTTAAAATATGGATATGAAATCTTAAAAAATGAAGAAATAAATAGTTATATTTTGGATGTACAGCTTCTTTTGGGAAAGGCTATAAATAAGAGCAGACTGTTTATATTTATAAATGGCGATTATGAAGTTACTGAAAAGGAGGCCCAAGATTATCGTAGATATATAGAGTTAAGGGAAAAAAAGATGCCTGTAAAATATATATTGAGGGAATGTGAATTTATGGGGCTAAATTTTCTGGTAACACCCGGTGTGCTGATACCAAGGCCGGATACAGAAACTTTAGTAGAACAGGCCTTAGATAAAGTAAGGAGTAATAATTTTCACAATATATGTGACCTGTGTTGTGGAACTGGGGCAATTGGATTGTCTATAGCTAAGTTTATAAATAATGTAAATATAAAATGTTGTGATATATCCCCTATAGCTTTAAAGGTTGCAACTGAAAATATAAAAAGATTTTCTCTACAAAAAAGAGTTGAAGTGATAAAGAGTGATTTACTTCAATATTTTATTGAAAATAAAATGAAATTTCAAATGATAATATCAAATCCACCCTATGTAAAAAAAAGTATGATGGATACATTGATGGAAGATGTAAAAAACTATGAACCCTATGAAGCACTTTGTGGAGGAGAAGATGGGCTGGTTTTTTATAGAGAAATTGCGAAAGAAAGTTTGACAGTTTTAAATAAAGGGGGAGTACTTATGCTTGAAATAGGTGATGATCAAAAAGATGAAGTAAGCTGTATATTGAAAAAATACGGCTTTATAAATATATCCTGTGTCAAAGACCTATCAGGGAAAGATAGAGTAATCAGTGCGGTGGCTGGGGGAAAAATTATAGAGTAAATTTAACAGGTATTTTCTGTTTTCCAAGTTTATTGCTATAAATAAAAGTATTATGATATAATAATGTATTGTGAAAATGTTTATACGGAGTGATAAAAATTATGTTAGAAAGACTTGATTTCATAGAAAATAAATATGAGGAATTATCCATTAAAATAAGCGATCCTGCGGTTATAGAAAATCAAAAAGAATGGCAAAAACTGTGTAAGGAACATGCCGAAATGGAAGAAGTGGTTGTGAAATACAGGGAATATAAAAAGGCTGTTCAGGATCTAGAAGACAATAAGGATATGCTTAAAGAGGAAACGGATAAAGAAATGAGGGAAATGGAACAGGAAGAGGTAAAAAATCTTACAGAGCGCATAGATGAAATTGAAGATGAATTAAGGATTCTACTTATTCCTAAAGATCCTAATGATGATAAGAATGTATTTGTAGAAATTAGAGGTGGAGCAGGAGGGGAAGAGGCAGCTTTATTTGCGGCAAATCTTACAAGAATGTATACCAGATATGCAGAGCGCAAGGGGTGGACAATAGAAACCATAAGCTTAAATGCTACGGATATAGGTGGATTTAAGGAAATTGTATTTATGGTAAAAGGAAAGGGAGCCTACAGCAGGTTAAAATATGAAAGCGGTACTCACAGGGTTCAAAGAGTTCCAGATACAGAATCCAGCGGCAGGATTCATACTTCTACTGCAACTGTAGCAGTACTTCCAGAAGTAGATGATGTGGATGTAGTGGTAAATCCAAACGATATAAGAATAGATGTTTTTAGAGCATCAGGTCATGGGGGACAATGTGTAAATACTACGGATTCAGCTGTTAGAATTACACATTTACCTACGGGACTTGTTGTATCCTGTCAGGATGAAAAATCCCAGCTTAAGAATAAGGAAAAAGCCATGAAGGTACTTAAATCAAGGCTTTATGAAAAGGCAGAAGCTGAGAGAAATGCAAGTATAGCAGAAGATAGAAAGAGTCAGGTGGGAACGGGCGATAGAAGCGAAAGAATAAGGACCTATAATTATCCTCAGGGAAGAGTTACAGATCATAGAATAGGAATGACACTATATAAATTGGATGCATTTCTAGATGGAGATATAGATGAAATAGTAGATGCCCTTATAACTTCAGATCAGGCGGAGAAAATGAAAGCCATTGGCAGTAACTAACATATATGTGAAATGATTATGGAAAGTATGGAATACGGGGTAATATATAAGATGGAAGGAGCTGAAACAACCGTTAAACTCCACTTAACGGGAAAGTATGAATATAGATAAAGCTATTAGGAAGCAAAAAAAATCCCATAAGATACTTCTGCTTTCTACAGGCCTTATTTTTTTTATACTCCCGGGATATTTTATTTTGACAGGTAAATTTTACACATTTTACATAACTTACCTTATAGTGCTTGAAACACTTATTTTTTTGGCTATTATCATAAGAATTGACAATTCTTCATTGAGTTTTATTTATGACGGATATAAGTTGAAAGTAAATATGGGAATAAAAAATGGAAGGTTAAATATAATATGTGATAAAATTGTACTGGTGCATGTGGAAAACTATATGCGGAGAAATGCGGATGAAAGTGAATTTAGAATTATTCTCCTTTCGACATCTAAATTCAGAAGTGATAGAATGGTACTCGTACACAGAGAATTTCTCAAAAGACATGCTTATGTTGCCCATGAATACAACAAGCTGAAAATTTTAAGGCCTGAAGAGAGTTTTTATTATACTATAATAAAGAGAGGCCAATTGAATAAATATTCATTTTTAGATACAGTGTACAGAAGCTGTGTCTATGCGCATTTTACAGAGGAAGCTGTAGAAAAAATAAAATTTTATAGACAGAACTCAGAAAATTACACCTGGAAGAATGGAAAAATAAAAATATAATTCATATATTATGAAGTATTAAAATAAATATGAAATATAAATAATAAGCATAAGGTGATTTTTTGAGTATAAATTTAATTGACATAGTAGCAATAGGGAGTTTAGTATCTCTTACAGGTACTATGATAGGGGCTTCACTAGGTGTGGCAGTGAAAGAACCGTCTGATAAATTGCTGGGCTTTATAATAGGATTTGCAGGGGGAATAATGTTATCTGTAGTAGTATTTGATTTAATTCCCCAGTCCGTTGAAAAATGGAGTTTTGGCCTGACCATAATATTTGCAGTCTTAGGTATTGTGATCATTTCCACAATTGATGCAAAGGTGAATATAAACAGCAGCAATAAACATATGAAAATGGCATTTATGGCTTCACTTGGCCTTATGATCCATAATTTCCCAGAGGGGATAATAATGGGATGCGGATTTGCAGCAGGCAGTACCCTCGGACTGAAGATGAGTATTATAATTGCAATTCACGATATACCGGAAGGTATTGCCGTATCGGCACCTCTTATGGTATCTAAAGTAAAAATTCCAAAGATACTTTTTTATGCTTTTATAACAGCTTTTCCAACGGCTTTAGGAACCTTTGCAGGTACGTACATAGCAAATATATCTCAAAATGTGTTAGGAGCATGTCTTTCTATAGCTTCTGGAATAATGCTGTATGTGGTATGTGGAGAGATGATACCGGAATCTTCAAAACTATGGGAAGGTGTAACAAGTACACTTGGTACTCTCTGTGGTATTATCCTAGGGCTTATAATAGTACAGGTATTGTAAATTATGTACATTTAAAAAATAGTAAACTTGTAGTTTTAAAATAAAAGGTGGTTTATTAGCAGATGAATACGAAAATAAAGATGATAGATGAGACAAATTTAGATGAAGGGATTATTGAGGAGGCTGGAAAAATAATAAGAGAAGGTGGGCTTGTAGCTTTCCCAACAGAAACTGTTTACGGTCTTGGAGCTAACGCTCTTGATTCAAGAGCGGTAAAGAAAATATTTAAAGCTAAGGGCAGGCCACAGGACAATCCTTTAATTGTACATATATGGAATATAAAACAGATAGAAACTTTGACGCATGATATACCGGATATAGCTTATAGATTTATGAAGAAGTTTTGGCCTGGACCTATGACTGTAATTCTTCCTAAATCATCTATTATACCGGATGCTACCAGTGCATCACTTCCCAGTGTGGGAATTAGAATGCCATCTAATATAATAGCTAGAAAACTTATTGAAAAATCAGGAGTTCCCATTGCAGCACCGTCTGCCAATATATCCGGACGTCCAAGTCCAACAGATGTTGAAAGATGTATAGAAGATTTAAATGGGAAAGTGGATTTTATATTGGGAGGAGAGATGTGCCAGGTGGGGGTGGAATCTACAGTAGTGGATTGTACAGTTACACCTAGCTGTGTATTAAGGCCAGGTGGAATAACACTTGAAATGTTGAGGAAAATAGATAGAGAAGTTTATATAGATCCTGCAGTTATGAAAAAACCGGATAAGAACATAAGACCTAAAGCACCCGGAATGAAATATAGACACTATGCTCCCAATGCTCCGGTAAAAATAGTCAACGGAGATTTGAAAAAAACTATTGCAAAAATTAATGAAATGGTGCAAAATTATATAGATGAAAATAAAGTGGTAGGGGTAATTGCTACGGATGAAACAAAAGATTTTTATAAAAAGGGATTAGTAGTTTCTTTAGGTAGTAGAAGTAATATGCTTAGTGTGTCTAAGAATTTGTTTGAAACCCTTAGGAGTTTCGATGATAAAAAAGTTGATATTATATTGTCTGAAGCTTTTGAAGAAAAAGGTATTGGGGTTGCTGTGATGAATAGGTTAAATAAATCTGCAGGGTTTGATATTATGAAGGTGTAAGGTATACTGTTCATAGGGTACTTTTACTTTAGGGGGACTGGTTTGTGAAAAACATACTGTTTGTTTGTACAGGTAATACTTGCAGAAGTTGTATGGCAGAGGCTATATTCAATTCCATAGGTAATATGACGGATGTAAAAGCTTTGTCTGCAGGTATAATGGCATTTGATAATAGTGTGGCTTCTAAAAATTCTGCATTGGTTATAAAGAAAAATTTAAATGTAGACATAAGTAATAGAAAAGCTGTTCAGGTAAATCAGTATATGGTTAAGAATTCAATGATTGTTTTGGCTATGACTTCACATATAAAAGATATACTGCAGAAAAATTTTCATCAATTCAGAAATAAAATCTATACTTTAAATGAATTTGTTTCTTTAAAGGAGGATATAGAGGATCCTTTTGGAAAAAGTATTGTTGAGTATGAACATACATATAGTCAGTTGGAAAATAGCATTTTATTGTTAGTAAATAAGTTAAAAGAAGATATGGGCATTGATTAGATGTTATTATCTTCTTTTTTTGCGGGTATGTGCTCAGATAATGTTGAGGATCAAATAATAATATATTTTAGGAGGTATTTTTTATGAAAATCGCTATAGGGAGTGATCATGCCGGATTTCCGTTAAAAAAGGAAGTAATGAAATACTTGCGGGAAAAAGATATGAAATTTGAAGATTTTGGTACTTTTTCAGAGGATTCTTGTGATTATCCTGATTATGCACTAAAAGTTGCAGAAGAAGTTTCCAATAAGAACTATGATTTCGGCATACTTATATGTGGCACTGGTATTGGAATAAGCATTGCCGCTAATAAGGTACCGGGAGTAAGAGCGGCACTTTGTGGAGATACTTTTAGTGCTCATGCCAGTAGAGAACATAACAATGCAAATATACTTGCACTGGGACAGAGAGTAACAGGTTCAGGGCTTGCAGTTGATATAGTGGATACATTTTTATCTGCTGAGTTTCAGGGGGGCAGGCATCAAAGAAGAATAGATAAAATTACTGAAATAGAAAAAAAATATAGTAAATAGACTATTACTGTTTTTAGACTATAATTTTAAACTGTAAAATATTCATTTATTAAATTGGAGGAATTGAAATGAATAACATAACACAAATAACTCATCCCCTTGTATTGCATAAATTAGCTTTGATAAGGGACAAAAATACAGGTTCTAAGGACTTTAGAGATCTTGTAGAGGAAGTGGCTATGCTTATGGCCTATGAAGTAACTAGAAATTTTCAGACAGAAGATGTGAAAATAGAGACTCCTATAGGAAAGACAACCTGTAAAATGCTTTCCGGGAAAAAAGTGGCTGTAATACCTATATTGAGAGCAGGACTTGGCATGGTAAGTGGAATATTAAGGCTTATACCTGCAGCAAGAGTAGGTCATATAGGACTTTACAGGGATGAGACCACGTTAAAGCCTGTAGAATATTTTTGTAAATTGCCGCAGGATATAGGAGAGAGAGAGATAATAGTGACTGATCCGATGCTGGCGACAGGTGGGTCAGCTATAGATGCTATATCTATGTTAAAGAGAAAGGGTGCAAAGAATATACAACTTATGTGTTTGATAGCTGCAAGGCAGGGGATTGAGGCTGTAGTGGAAGCTCATCCTGATGTACATATATATACCGCAGCTATAGATGAAGAATTAAATGGAAATGGATATATAGTACCAGGTCTTGGTGATGCTGGAGATAGATTATATGGAACGAAGTGATAGGCCTTTTAGCTTACTGGACAATGTTCTAGAGCCCACTGTAATATAGGTGGGCTTTTGCATATTGAAGATAGAGATAAATTAGCAGGAAGTATTGAAGAGGATACCTGTTAAAAAGCAGCATCAATTGTTTTAAAATATCATTCAATAGTTTATAATATATAGTATATTCTTATGAAGCAAGGAGATATTTGTCGATGAGAAAAGATTGGGATAATTATTTCGTGGATATAGCATTTGAGGTTGCGGAAAGAAGTACATGCCCTAGGCTGCATGTGGGGGCAGTTCTTGTTAAAAACAGAAGAATAAAGGGTACTGGTTATAATGGAAGTCCCAGAGGATTAGAGCATTGTGATGAGGTTGGATGTTATCTTAAAAATAATCATTGTATAAGGACAATTCACGCAGAGGTGAATTGTTTGCTAGAAGTATCGCCAGAAGATAGAGAAAATTCAACGCTGTATGTGACTCATATGCCGTGTCCAGAATGTCAAAAATTGATAATTACCTGTGGTATTAAGAGGGTGGTGTATTCTGAAGATTACAAACCTGAAATTAATTGGTTTGAAAAAGCACCGCAAATTGAATTAATATGTTTAAAAAGAGCAGAATAACATAATATCTAAAGAACAAAAGATGTGATTGAGGAAGGTTGTTATGGATAATTTATATTTATTTGCAGTAGTTTCAGCAGCACTCTCAGCTGTTATTACACCACTTGTTAGAAAGTATGCTATAAAATTACAAATTGTGGATATCCCTAAAGATAATAGGAGGGTACATAATAAACCAATACCACTTTTAGGTGGAATGGCCATATACATTTCTTTTATGGTCACTCTATTTTTAAAATTAGGCAGGCTTACAAATTCTGAAATTGGCCTTATATTGGGTTCTACTGTAATAGTAATAGGAGGATTTCTAGATGACAAGTTCAATATAAAGCCCTGGTGTAAATTATTATTTCAATTGGCAGCAACTTTGATTTTAATAGTTTATGGAATTAAGATAGTATTGATTACCAATCCATTCAGTGGATTGTATCAATTTGTGAATTTAGGTATAATGTCAATTCCACTGACACTGATTTGGGTGATTGGAATTACCAATGCATTGAATTTAATAGATGGATTAGATGGGTTGGCTGCAGGCATTGCACTTATATCATCCATAACTATTTTTATTATAGCTGTACTGAATGGAAGAAACGAAGCTGCCATACTTACAATTATATTAGCAGGAGCTACAGCAGGTTTTTTGCCTTATAATTTTAATCCAGCATCTATATTCATGGGTGATACAGGAGCACAATTACTGGGCTTTTTACTTGCAGCTATATCTATTGAGGGAGCTGTTAAATCTGCAGCTGCTTTTTCTATAGCTGTGCCCATTCTTGCTTTGGGAATACCAATCTACGATACTTTATTTGCTATGGTGAGGAGAAAGATAAATGGGAAGCCTATCATGCAGGCAGACAGGGGACATTTGCACCATAGGCTCCTGGATATGGGGCTTACCCAGAAACAGGCGGTTATGATAATGTACATTATAAGTGCAGTTCTTGGCAGCTTTTCCATAGTAGCCATGGAGATAAATGCGCAGAGATCCTATTTTTTGCTGATTATAGTAATGATTATTTTAATCTTGATAGCCTGGAAAGCTGGTTTTTTTAAACATAGAGAGTAAAATGGAGGATTTTATATGAAAAAGATCAAGAGTATTGCAATATTTGGCACAAGACCTGAAGCAATAAAGATGGCTCCCCTAGTTAAGGAGCTTGGAAACATAGAGAATATAGAAAATAAAGTCTGTGTTACAGCTCAGCACAGACAAATGCTTGATCAAGTTTTGGAGCTTTTTAAAATTGAACCGGATTTTGATTTGAACATAATGAAGAGTAAACAAACCTTGACGGGAATAACTACCAGGGTGCTTCAGGGGCTTGAAAATATATTTGATGAAGAAAAGCCGAATCTAGTTATTGTTCATGGAGATACTACTACCACTTTTGCAGGAGCTCTGGCGGCATTTTATAAGAAAATAGCAGTAGGCCATGTGGAAGCTGGTCTAAGGACTTATGATAAATATTTTCCTTTTCCCGAAGAAATGAATAGAAAACTTACTGGAGCTATAGCTGACCTGCATTTTGCGCCAACCACAGGTTCTAAAAATAACCTTCTGAAAGAAGGGGTACCTGAAAATAAAATATTTGTTACAGGGAACACAGTTATAGATGCTATGAATTTTACGGTGGAAAAAGGTTATGTATTTAACAATAATGAACTAAATCAGATAGACTATGATAACAGAAAAATTATAATGGTAACTGCTCATAGAAGAGAGAACTGGGGCAGGGGAATTAGAAATATTTGTAATGCACTTAAAAGAATTGTTCAGGATAATGCCGAAGTAGAAGTTATTTATCTTGTGCACTTAAATCCAATAGTAAAGGACGTGGTGTATAAAATATTGGATCATATTCCAAGGATACATTTACTGCCGCCTCTGGACACAAAAGAAACTCATAATTTGATGAATAAATGCTATATGGTCATGACTGATTCAGGTGGTCTTCAAGAGGAGGCACCTCATCTTGGAAAACCTGTGTTGGTACTTAGGAATGTAACTGAAAGACCAGAAGCTGTAGAAGCGGGCACAGTGAAATTGGCCGGAACTGATGAGGATAACATAGTTAAATTGGCAAATGAACTTATATTGGATCAAGATGAATACAATGTAATGAGCAGAGCCATAAATCCATATGGGGATGGTAAAGCATCTGGAAGAATAGCAGCAGCTATTTTACAGTATTTTAATATAGAAAGTGGCGAATATAAGGAGTTTCAATAAAATTTTTATTTGGAAATTGACAGGGATTACCTTATTAAAGCTAAAATCTTTGTGTTTTTTTTAACAAAAATATTGATAAAAGTCTAATTAGCTAGTATAATAAAGAGGATGACAGAAAACTTTGTAAATTAGAAATAGATAATTTAATTTAGGAGGATTAATTATGAGAGATGTAGTTATTGTAAGTGCTGCAAGGACTGCCATAGGAAAATTCGGGGGAAGTTTAAAAAATGTTTCTGCAGTAAAATTAGGTACTGCAGTTATAAAAGAGGCAGTAAAAAGGGCAAATATTAAACCAGAACTCGTAGATGAAGTTATAATGGGAAATGTATTGCAGGCGGGTCTTGGACAAAGTCCAGCAAGACAAGCTGCTGTATATGCAGGTATTCCTGTGGAAGTTCCCTCATTTACTTTGAATAAACTCTGTGGTTCAGGTCTTAGGGCAGTTAGTCTAGCAGCTCAGCTCATAAAAGTTGGAGATGACGATATAGTTGTTGCTGGAGGAATGGAAAACATGTCTGCTGCTCCATATTTACTTGAAAACGCTAGATGGGGAGCTAGAATGGGCGACGGGAAATTAGTGGATTCCATGTTGAGAGATGGTTTGTTTGATGCCTTTAACAATTACCATATGGGAATTACTGCAGAGAATGTAGCTGAACAGTGGCATATAACTAGAGAAATGCAGGATGAATTTTCAGCGTCATCTCAACAAAAAGCAGAAAAAGCTATAAAGAGCGGAAGATTTAAAGATGAAATAGTTCCAATTACCATAAAAGATAGAAAAAAGGGAGAAATAGTTTTTGATACAGATGAGTTCCCTAGATTTGGAACTACAGTCGAAACTTTATCCAAATTAAAACCGGCTTTTAAAAAGGATGGAACTGTTACAGCAGGAAATGCTTCGGGAATAAATGACGCAGCTGCAGCATTAGTTGTGATGAGCGCAGACAAAGCAAAAGAATTGGGAATAGAGCCAATGGCAAGGATCGTTTCATATGGGACAAGAGGTTTGGATCCTAAGATAATGGGCTATGGTCCTTTCTATGCAACTAAAATAGCATTGGAAAAGGCTAATTTAAAGGTAGAGGACCTGGATTTGATAGAGGCAAATGAAGCATTTGCGGCTCAGAGTTTAGCTGTGGCTAAAGATTTAAAATTTGACATGAGCAAGGTAAATGTAAACGGCGGAGCAGTAGCTCTTGGACATCCAGTTGGATGTTCCGGTGCAAGAATACTTACTACACTGCTTTATGAAATGAAGAAAAGAGATGCTAAAAAAGGCCTTGCAACATTGTGTATAGGTGGTGGAATGGGTACTGCCATAATAGTTGAGAGATAAAATTTGTATTTAATAATGTAAAATTTATAACATAGACGCAAGGGTTATGTTTTTTAGCAAAATTAATTTGTGAAATACATAACCCTTGTGTTTTTTTTGTAATAATTGTATGATTAAATCATACAGTTGTAATGTATTTAAGTAAATAATATACTATATTGAATTATAATTTAAAAAAGCATAGATTTAATAAGCAATTATGGGTTAAGATCATATAAATTGACGAAAATTACATAAAAACAATCAATTAATCGAAAAAATAGAACTTTTAGATTATATTTTTAAGGTATATAATTTTATTAGTTTATTTCTGCACGGGGGAACTTAATGGATAAACATATTTTGAGCATGGTGAAAAAGGTGTCCATCATCAATCTAATATTTATTGTTGCAATGGCCTGCCTAATACAGTTGATTTTTAAAAATTATGGATTATTTACATTGATAGGAATGCTGGTGGCAATCTTTAATTTTTTTATAAATGCTGTAGTGGGAGGCTTCGTATTTCAAAAGCTTCCCAATTCGTCTAGTTCATTATATATCATAGGTTTCATCATGAGAATTGTCATTGCGGCGGGCATAGGATATGTTATTTTTTCTTACAATAAAAATAACACCATTGCCTATTTATTTGGCTATACTTCTCATTTATTGGGAGTATATATATATTCAGTTATAGAAAGTAATAAAAACAATATAGAATAAAGAGGGGATGTGATGAAGTGGAAGGCTTTTCGCCATTGTTCCTAATACATTTGGGATCACTTAAAATTCCAATAACTTCTAGCATTATGGTACAATGGGTTATTATTGTGATTTTAGCCATTTTGGCAAAAATTTTCACTAATGGTATGAAAAAAGTACCTGATAAAAAGCAAACTGTTATTGAAATCATTGTAGAATCAATACAAAATCTTGTAAAGGATAATATGGGAAAAGAGTATGTATCATTTATACCATATGTGGGAACTCTTGCGATATATATATTGGTGATGAATATCGCTCCTGTTATTGTAGGTGTAAGGGCTCCAACAGAGGATCTGAGTGTGGCAGTGGGGCTTGCACTTATAACTTTTATTCTAGTTCAATACAATGCTATCAAGAAAAAAGGGCTTAAAAGTTATTTTAGTGCTTATGCTAAACCAGCAGTACCATTGCTGCCACTCAATATTGTAGAGAGAATAGTCCTACCAGTTTCACTGAGTCTTCGACTGTTTGGTAATTTAACAGCAGGTGCTGTAATTATTGGAATGGTGTATAAGGGACTAGGGAATATAGCATGGTTTTCTCAATTATTGATACCGATTCCCTTACATGCTTTTTTTGATTTATTTGATGGTTCTATACAGATGATAGTATTCGTTATGCTTACAGTAATGAATATAAAGGTTATAGCTGAAGAATAATGGTTTATATTCAATATTTATTTTAAGGAGGATTTTTTATTATGAATTTAGATGCAAATACATTCATATCGGGAATGGCAGCAATTGGTGCAGGATTAGCTGCTATAGGATGTTTAGGAGGAGGTATTGGAGTTGGTAATGCTGCAGCAAAAGCAGTTGAAGGTGTGTCCAGACAGCCAGAGGCAAGTGGTAAGATATTGAGTACATTTTTTGTAAGTGCTGCTTTATCAGAAGTAACAGCTATTTATTCTTTGCTGATAGCTCTTATTTTAGTATTTAGAGTTTGATTATATCTATACCTCACCAGTTTACATATAATTTTAGAGGGGAGGATTGAAGTTCAGTATGCAAATTGATTTGACTCGAGTTGTTATAACAATAATAAATTTTATTATATTGTATTTTATTTTAAAACATTTCTTTTTTAAACCTGTGGATACTACCCTCACTAATAGGCAAAATGAAATTGATTCTAGAATTAAAAATGCTGTTGAAAATGAAAAAAAATCAAAACAACTGGTAGCTCAGCACGATGAATTGTTGAAAAATTCAAAAATAGAGGGTAGAACTATTGTTGAAGATTATAAAAATAAAGCCGAGAGAGTTTCTGAAGATATATTAGGTGATGCTCATAAAGAGGCTCAACTTATATTAAACAGGGCAAAGATTGAAGCGGATAGACAGAGAGAAAAGGCACAGGATGAGATAAAAAATCAGGTGGTTGATCTGGCTCTTTTAGTGTCTGAAAAAGCTTTAGAGGGTTCTATTGATGAAAAGCAGCACAGGAAACTTATTGAGGATTTTATAGCTAAGGTAGGTATCTAATTATGTATGAATATTTAGATAGAAGGTATGCTCTTGCACTCTATGAGATAGCGGAGGAAAAGGGGAAAGTAAAGGAGTACCTGGAGGAATTAAAACAGGTCGTAGATATCATAAATAAGGATACTAAATTTTTGGAGATTATGGAACATCCTGAGGTCAGCACAGCAGATAAGAGAAGGATGTTTACAGAAATATTTAAAGATAGAGTAAATAAAGATATTCTTTCATTTTTATTGATTCTTATAGATAAGGGAAGAATCAAGCAATTAGATGGAAAACTCAAGGAAATGAAGGATATATATCTTGGAAAACACAATACTGTTGTCGCAAAAGTAAAGACAGTTATCCCATTGAAAGACAATGAGAAAAAAGATCTGATTCAGAAATTAGAAAAAAAATTTAATAAAAAAATTTTGATTGAAGAAGAAATAGATCCAAGTATTATAGGCGGAGTTTATGTAGATGTAAATAATGAAGTCATTGATGGTACTATAAGGTCAAAACTTTCTGAAATGAAAAAAATAATGCTTAAAGGAGAACAGAGGTGAGCCTATGAACGTAAAACCTGAAGAGATAACTTCAATTATAAAAGATGAAATACAAAAATATGAAAAAAAAATAGAGACAGTTGATTCAGGTACAATAATTCAAATTGGTGATGGTATTGCCAGAGTTTATGGCCTTAACCAGTGTATGTCTGGAGAACTTTTAGAGTTCCCAAATGATGTCTATGGTATGGCTTTAAACCTTGAACAGGATAATGTAGGTTGTGTTCTTTTAGGTTCTGAAGAGGGAATAAAAGAAGGAGATACAGTCAAAAGGACTGGTAAGGTAGTAGAAGTACCTGTGGGTGATGCCCTTATGGGTAGAGTGGTAAATTCCCTTGGCCAACCTATAGATGGGAAAGGTCCTATTAAAACCAGTGAAACTAGACCTGTAGATCTGGTTGCACCCGGAGTTATAACAAGACAATCTGTTAAAGAACCGCTCCAGACTGGAATAAAGGCAATAGATTCCATAATACCAATTGGTAAAGGACAGAGAGAGTTAATAATAGGAGACAGGCAGACAGGTAAAACTGCCATTGCTATGGATACTATAATAAATCAAAAGGGAAAAAATGTGATATGTATTTATGTGGCTATAGGACAGAAACAATCCACTGTAGCGCATATAGTGAATGATTTAGTGGAAACAGGTGCCATGGATTATACCATAGTTGTATCTGCATCTGCGTCGGAATCAGCACCGCTTCAGTATATATCCCCTTATGCAGGATGTTCTATGGGTGAGTATTTTATGAATAAGGGAGAAGATGTACTTATTATCTACGATGATCTGTCTAAACATGCTGTTGCCTATAGAGAGATGTCGCTGCTGCTTCGTAGACCACCAGGAAGGGAAGCCTATCCTGGAGATGTATTCTACCTTCATTCACGACTTTTGGAAAGGGCGGCAAAACTTTCAGACAAACTAGGAGGAGGTTCTCTTACTGCACTTCCTATAATAGAGACTATGGCAGGCGATGTTACTGCATATATACCGACAAATGTCATATCAATAACAGATGGCCAGATATTTCTTGAAACAGAGCTTTTCTATGCAGGGCAGAGACCGGCAATAAATGCAGGAATATCAGTATCTAGAGTTGGAGGTAATGCGCAGATTAAAGCTATGAAACAAGTTGCTGGAACACTGAGGATCGATTTAGCCCAATACAGAGAACTTGCTTCATTTGCTCAATTTGGTTCTGACCTGGATAAAGAATCAAAGAGATGGCTTGAAAAAGGAAAGAGATTGACGGAAATACTGAAGCAGCCTCAATATAAACCAATGCCTGTAGAAAAGCAGGTAATGATATTATTTGCTGCTTCCAGAAATTATATAATGGATGTACCTGTTGAAAAGATCTCCCAATTTGAAGAAGAATTTCTTGATTACATGGATACTCATCATGGTGAAATTGGAAAGGAAATTCTGGAAAAGAAGATTTTATCGGATGAACTCAGTGACAAACTTGGCAGTGCTGTAGAAGAATTCAAAAAAATATTTTTAGCAGAGTGATATTTGCTCTGCGGGAGGTGAAGTATGGCAGGGGCAGGACTTGTTACAATTAAAAGAAGAATTAAATCAATAACTAGTACCCAAAAGATAACAAAGGCCATGGGACTTATTGCCACCTCTAAACTTAGAAAAGTTAGAAGAAAGCTTGAGGTAAATAATAAATATTGTGAACTTTTTAATTCTATTGTAAATGAAATTGTTTTAGAAGCTGAGAAAAATAATATTTATATAAAGGGCAATGGTTCCAATAATAAGCTCTACATAACTTTAAATTCAGATACGGGATTATGTGGGGGATTCAATGTGAATGTTGTAAATGAAACAGATGCCGTTATATCAAAAGAGAGGGATAATTCTCTTTTGATAGCTGTAGGCCAAAAGGGCAGAATGTATTTTAAGAGACTTGGGTACAGTACAGAGGCAGAATATGTGGATATTCCCGATATTCCTACGGTAAAAGAGGCAAGTACTATAGTGTATAAAGCCCTGGATTTTTATAGAAGTGGTAAAGTTGGAGAAGTTAATATAGTATATACTAGATTTATTTCTACAGTTAGACAGAATGTAATTGTTGAAAAATTACTCCCGCTGGAGAGTAACAAAAGTGAAAAGAGAAATTTTCTTATAAAATTTGAACCATCTGCAGATAAGATGATAGATGATATGGTGGTTCTGCACTTAAAGCAGAAAATACTTAATTGTATGATAAATTCAAAGATTAGCGAGCAAGCTTCCAGGATGACAGCAATGGATGGGGCTACTAAAAATGCAAATGACTTACTCAGTGATTTGAATCTCAAATACAATAGAGCAAGACAGAGCGCCATAACACAAGAAATAACCGAAATAATTGGAGGAGCAGAAGCTCTGAAGTAAGGAGGGACGTTGATGCCAAATATAGGCAAAGTTATTCAGGTTATAGGACCTGTAGTAGATATAAAATTTAATACAGAAAACCTTCCTAACATATACAATGCCATAGATATACAATCAGGAGATAAAAAAATTGTTACAGAAGTTGCTCAGCATTTGGGGGATGATATAGTGAGGACTATATCTATGGAGAGTACAGATGGGTTGGTTAGAGGAATGGAAGCCGTAGATACTGGCTCACCTATATCTGTACCTGTAGGAGAACAAGTTTTGGGAAGACTTTTTAATATGTTAGGTCAGCCGATTGATGAAAAGGGAGAAGTAAAATCAGATAAATATTATCCTATTCACAGACCAGCTCCAAGTTTTGAAGATCAATCTGTAAAACCTGAGATGTTTGAGACCGGCATTAAAGTTATAGATCTAATTGCACCGTATCAAAGAGGTGGAAAGATAGGGCTGTTTGGAGGGGCTGGCGTTGGCAAGACAGTTATTATTCAGGAACTTATAAATAATATAGCCAAAGAACATGGTGGACTCTCTGTTTTTACGGGCGTTGGAGAGAGAACAAGAGAGGGAAATGACTTGTATTATGAAATGCAGGATTCTGGTGTCATAAATAAAACTGCCCTGGTATTTGGGCAGATGAATGAACCGCCTGGAGCAAGGATGAGAGTTGCGCTCACAGGCCTTACCATGGCAGAATATTTTAGAGATCAGGGTCAGGATGTGCTTTTATTTATTGACAATATATTTAGATTTACCCAGGCAGGTTCAGAGGTTTCTGCACTTCTTGGTAGGATACCTAGCGCTGTTGGTTATCAACCGACACTTGCCACGGAAATGGGTGCACTGCAGGAAAGAATAACATCTACAAAGCAGGGTTCTATTACATCTGTTCAGGCTGTATATGTACCGGCAGATGATTTGACTGATCCGGCACCGGCAACTACTTTTACACATCTTGATGCTACTACGGTTCTTTCTAGATCTATATCAGAGCTTGGAATTTATCCTGCAGTTGATCCACTGGCATCTACTTCTAGAATTCTGGATCCTAGAATTGTAGGAGAAGAGCATTATAAAGTGGCTTCAGGAGTTAAAAACATACTCGAAAGATATAGTGAACTCCAGGATATTATAGCTATACTAGGTGTAGATGAGTTGTCAGAAGAAGACAGACTGGTGGTTTTGAGAGCGAGAAGAATACAGAGATTTTTATCTCAGCCTTTTACTGTTGCGGAACAATTTACAGGTTATAAGGGAGAGTATGTTCCTATAAAGGAAACTATAAGAGGATTTAAAGAAATACTCGAAGGCAAATATGATGATTTGCCTGAAGCAGCTTTTCTCTTTAAAGGGACTATTGACTCAGTAGTTAAAGCGGCTAAAAATATGGCACAGAGTTAAAGGAGATTAATATGTCAGAAGTGTTAAAATTGACTATCCTTACTCCCGATAGGGAATTTTATGAGGGAGAAGTGATAGAATTGATAACGGAAAGTACTTTAGGAGGCATAACAATTCTTCCAGATCATATGCCTTTAATAACTACTTTGAGACCTGCTGATACAGTGATTGTTCAAAAAGATAACAAGAAACTAAAGGCATTTACATCTGTTGGAATATTGGAAGTAAAAGAAAATAAATTAAAAATCTTGTGTGATGCTTGTGAATGGCCAGAGGAAATAGATATAAGGAGAGCAGAAGAGGCCAGGGATAGGGCAAAAAAAAGACTGACCAATAGAGATGGAATTGATGTACAAAGAGCAGAACTGGCACTTGCTAGAGCGCTGGCTAGAATTAATCTAAAGCAATAGATGTGTTTTTATAGTTTATTTAAATGTGAAAAAACACTGTCAAACTTCATTTATATAATGATTTTGGCAGTGTTTTTTATTTGAAAATATGCACCTTTTATTGAGTAAATTTATATATTAATATAAAGTCCCTTCTATGGAATTTTATTTTTTTTGAATATTAGTATAAAAGTTGTCCATAATGTTTAAGAGAAAAGGGGGGAAGGTTTTGTGAAATATTTTCACAAAACTGTTTTATATGAAAAATATAAAAATATTATTTTGCTTATTATTGTGTATATTTTCTTTTCAGTACTATGTAAAAGCTTATGGAAGTAGTGTAGGTAGTTTAAGTTTTCCAAAAAATATTGTTTTGAATGAAAAAAAAGCTGATCTATTTAAATATATACTGGATGATACTCATAGTAGTCCTGAGGAATGTAATGTCATGGCAGTTTTTAGCACTGATGAACAGGGAGAAAAAGTTGTAAATAGAATATTTCAGAATTTACTTGAATATGAAAAACTCGACAAAAAAGTTTTGAGAAATAATGGATTATATTCAATAGAATTTGGCCATAGTTACATAAATGGCTACATAGAAAGTGTTCAGTATGAAAATCATAATATTATAACTGTTAATGTTGTTGAAAAATGTGATGATTATGAATTGCCATATCTAAAGAATATGGTTGAAGAATGTTTATCTAATGTAGGAGAAAAATGTCAGTACTATCAATATGTAAAAGCTAAGGTACAAATGGGGAACGTTACAACTGTAAATAGAAAACTGGAGGATACTTTGAAAAACATAGGTACATCTAATATCAAAACTGTGCCCTTAAATCAAGGATACAGCTCTACTGCATATACTCATATGTTTGATCCAATACAGAGTAACGGAGATTTGATAGATTTTAATTATTCTGTTGTAAAATACTCTACTGGAATCTATATAATTATGGGAACACCGGAAATAATGACAACATACTAGTATAGTAGTACAAAATAATTAACATATCAGCAAATTATAGAATGGAGGAACATTATGAGTAAAATAGTGGTTAGGGGAGGAAATAAACTGCATGGAGAAGTAAACATCAGTACTGCTAAAAATTCTGTGTTACCTGTTATAGCAGCTTGTATTTTAAGTGGGGACAAATGTATAATAGAGGAAGTCCCGATGCTTGAAGATGTCTTTGTAATAAGCGATATACTGAGAAGTATATTTGCAGATATAAATATAGATAAAAATGCAAATAAGATTATAATAGATACTTCCAATATAAGGGACTGCAGTCCCTGTAGTGAGCTGGTAAAAAAAATGAGAGCTTCATTTCTAATAATGGGTCCTATGATATCTAGGTTTGGTAGATTTAAATTATCTCTCCCAGGGGGATGCAATATTGGAACTAGACCTATAGATTTGCATTTAAAGGGTTTTAGTGCTCTTGGAGCAGAAGTAAATATAGGACATGGATATGTGGAGGCACAAGCTAAAAAGTTAATAGGCAGTAAAATATATTTAGATTTTCCATCTGTGGGAGCTACGGAAAATATAATGATGGCAGCAGTAATGGCTGAAGGAGAAACTATAATAGAAAATGCAGCAGAAGAACCGGAGATAAAAGATCTGGCCAAATTTTTGAACAGCATGGGTGCTAGAATTGTAGGGGCAGGATCCGGGACTATTCATGTAATAGGAGTTAAAGATTTAAGGGGAAGTACTCATAAACCCATATGTGACAGAATAGAAGCTGGAACTTTTATGGTTGCTGCTTCCATAACCAGAAGCAAAATTAAAATAAATGGCATAAATGAGGAACATTTAAAACCTATAATTGCTAAATTAACTGAAGCAGGAGTGTATATAAGAGTGGAAGGAAATAGTTTGATTGTAGATGGAGATAGAAATCTAAGACCTATAGATATTAAAACAATGCCTTATCCTGGATTTCCCACTGATATGCAATCTCAGATGACTGGCCTTTTATGTACGGTTAAAGGGACGAGTATAATAACTGAGACTATTTTTGAAAATAGATTTATGCACGCAGTGGAGATGAAAAGAATGGGAGCAAACATAAAGATAGATGGAAGGAGTGCTGTCATAGAGGGAGTTGATAAACTTACAGGAGCAGAAGTGAGGGCAACAGATCTTAGGGCTGGTGCTGCTCTAATACTCTGTGGTCTGGCAGCAGAGGGAGAAACAGAAGTTACTGATATATATCATGTAGACAGGGGATATGTGGATATTGAAAAAAAACTCAGAGGATTAGGTGCTGATATTGAGAGGATAAATTGATAATTTAATGATGTGTAGAGAAGAAGATTAATCAAGATCTTCTTTTTTTTAATGTGCAGTTATATTTGCAGAATTATTGTACAGCTTTAATAGAGGTTTTTAAATATGTCTGTGATTGGAATATTTTAGATGTAATAATAATAAGAATATACTATTGAAAATATAGATGGGTGTGGAATAGTAGAGAGGTAAATCATGAACTTTTTAAAAAAATCTGCAATATTGATATTTATGAGTGTACTTTTTATCATTGTACTTTCTTTCATCATAGTGGGAAAAGAAAATGGAGGGGATAGTCTGCCAGAATTTATAATGAAATCAAAAAATATAATATTCAGAGAAGATCATGACAATTCAAAAAGTATAAGAGTGTATATAACCGAGAAACATAAAATAGAAGAAATGAGTTTGGAGGATTATGTTCTGGGAGTGGTGGCAGGTGAAATGCCAGCGGAATTTTCAAAAGAGGCCCTTAAAGCTCAAGCTGTGGCAGCGAGAACTTTTGGAGCTGCCCATATGGAAGTATATGGTGGGAAAAAATATAAGAGTAATACAGGAGCAGATGTATGTGACACTGTGGCATGTCAGGTGTTTCAAAGCAAAGAGAATAGGATGAATACCTGGCCAAAGGCAAAAGCTGAAGAATACTGGGATAAGATAGAACAAGCTGTACAAGCTACATCGGGGCAGGTATTGTCCTATAAGGGTAAATTAGTTATGGAACCTTATTATTTTGCCATAAGTGGAGGGAGGACGGAAAATGCAGAAGATGTATTTAAAGAAGGAGAGGGGTATTTGAAGAGCGTGAAAAGCCCAGAGGAAGAGAGTGCACATAATAAATATAAAACTTCAGTGGGAATGTCCTATAAGAACTTTGTAGATAAGGTAAACATGTATTATCCTAGCTCGGGACTGAGTTTAAAAAGCCTATCTAAAGAAGTAAATGTACAGGACAGAACGGAAGGAGGAGCAGTCAAGGAGATTAAACTTGGTTCGGTTACTATCTCTGGAACTAAATTTAGAGCTATTATGGGGCTGAATTCTACAAATTTTACTGTATATTTTAAAGACAAGGTTTATATTGAATGCCTGGGATATGGGCATAGAGTTGGAATGAGTCAATGGGGGGCCAATACTATGGCTAAAGAGGGTAAAAATTACATGCAGATTTTAAGTCATTATTATACTGGTATAAGTTTAAAAAATGTATCTTTATTTCTAAAGTAAACATAATATTCTATGCGGCATATTACAAAAGGGAATGCTGTAAAACTATTCTTAAAAACGGTTTTACAGCATTCCCTTTTTTTACAAAAAATTTATAAAAAAATTTATAAAATATGTATTTTTTGTTATTCTCTGGACAAACTACAAAAAGGAGGTGTTCATATGGACAAAAAATTTTCAAATAAAGCGATTAACTTTTTGAAAAAGGAGGGTTTTTACGTAATATTATTTATTTGTCTTTGTATAGTTGCAACAGTTGCACTGCTGACTGCAAAAAACAATAAAGAACAGAGTGCTGAGCTGCAGAAAAGTCAAGCCATAGAACAAAAGCAGGTTAAGCAAACTGCAAAGGCGGATAAAAATCCTTCTTCAAGCTATGACAATGCCCTTCAAGTTAAAGAGAACAGCCAGGCAAATGCTGAGAAGGAGGTTTCGAAAGGAGTATCCAATTCAATGAGTACTTCATTCCAAAAACCAGTGGAGGGAGTTATTGCAAGAGGATTTTCAGAAGATCCGGTATATTGGAATTCTACTGGAACATACAGACCCAACTTAGGATATGATATACAAACAGATTTGGGGAAACCAGTATTTGCAGCAATGGATGGAAAAGTAGAAGCGGTAAATACTGCAACGCAAGATGGAGTGGAAGTCATATTAGATCATCAAAATGGATTGAAGACCATTTATTCTAATTTAGATCCAAACGTTAAAGTCAGTGCAGGTCAGACGGTAAAAAAGGGAGCAGTTATAGGAATAGTGGGCAAGACTACTTTGAGATCAGCCTATGAAAAATATGGGAATCATCTACATTTTGCTGTTTTGAAGGGAAAAGAATTTGTTGATCCAGGTAAATATATAAAATATTAATATTTGGCCATTTCTCTTAGGTTTTATAGAGAAATGGCTCATATACAATGAATTTTAAGGTATAAAGGGGCATATTTATATATGGAAGGACAAGTATATACTAAAAGTTTTTTAAATTACGTAGAAAATGTTTAAACGATTTTATAATAGAAAGTTTTGAATAATAACATTTTTGTATGAAGGAGTTGAATGAGTTTGAAAGATTATATTGAAGAGAGAGTTATGGAAGTTGCTAAATATATAATAGGATCTAAAGCTACTATAAGAAAAACCGCTAAAGTTTTTGGAGTCAGTAAAAGTACTATACACAAAGATATGACTGAGAGGTTGCCAAAAATAAATCCACAGGTTGCCCAGGAGGCCAAGAGTATATTGGATTATAATAAAGCAGAAAGACATATAAGAGGTGGAAAGGCCACCAAAATGAAATATAAAGCTATTGAAGGTTAAAAAACATTCCCATTATAATTATAATATGATATTATAATTAATAGTAAATGTATTTACATTTTATTATGAAAAGCAAGTTAGAGTAGGAGTGAAAAAAGGGATGTTTTTTAATATAGGAACTGATATGGGAATAGACTTAGGTACGGCTACGGTGCTTGTATATATTAAAGGCAAGGGGGTAATTTTAAAAGAACCTTCTGTGGTTGCCATAGATAAGAGTAAAAATAGAGTGCTGGCTGTGGGAGAAGAAGCATGGCAGATGATAGGCAGGACACCGGGTAATATTGTTGCAATTCGTCCGTTAAAAGATGGAGTTATATCCGATTACGATGTAACGGAAAAAATGCTGAAGTATTTTATAGGAAAAGCTTGTGGGAAGAAGAGAATGTCAGCGCCAAGGATAGTTGTTTGCATTCCCTGCGAGGCTACTGAAGTTGAAAAAAGAGCTGTAATCGATGCAGCTAAAAATGCAGGTGCAAAAAAAGTATTTTTAATTGAAGAACCATTGGCTGCAGCTATAGGTGCTGGAATCGATATAACTAAAGCGAGTGGAAGTATGGTAATTGATATAGGAGGAGGAACCACCGATGTGGCTATAATTTCACTGGGAGGAATAGTGGTAAGGGCTTCAATTAAAGTAGCAGGAGACAAATTTGATGAAGCTATAATGAAATATATTAGAAAAGAACATAAATTGATGATTGGTGAGAGAACTTCAGAAAACTTAAAGATAAAAATAGGTTCTGCATTTCACAAGGATGAAGAAAATAGCATGGAAATAAGGGGAAGAGATTTAATCACTGGACTTCCTAAGAACATGGAAATATCTTCTAAAGAGATGAGAATAGCTTTGAAGGAAACTGTAAATGCTATAGCAGATACAACCAAGGCGGTATTGGAAAAAACTCCTCCAGAACTATCTGCAGATATAGCGGAAAAGGGCATAGTTATGACTGGAGGAGGAGCTTTGCTAAATGGCTTAAGTGATTTAATACAGGAAGTTACCTGTGTGCCCGTTTATGTAGCCGAAGATCCAATATCCTGTGTAGCTTTAGGTACAGGTAAAGTTCTTGAATATTTGGATAAAATGGAAGTTATTTTTACAGGCGATGACATAACTTTAATAGATTAAATAAAAGAGTAAAATCATATATATTATAATAATATCTTATTGTAGTAGAGGTAGTATGAGTGAATCAATGAATAGAGTATTACTTCAGCCATATTTAAAATTAGGTTTAAGCGTATGTTGCTGGTATTGCTGAATACATCTTCACTGCTGTTTGAGTCTACTATCCCTATTATTGATGAATCTCCTACGTTTGGAAGAGATTTTCCTACTCCTTTGCCAGGGTGTACAGGGAAATCTCTTGCCTGTATTTCACCTATGGCTTCATGATCACCTAGACAAGCATCAATTCCTATAATATTATTATTGGGGTGAAGCAATTTTATTTCGTTTAACTTACTTTCAATGTTTAAAGCGTGTATTGGCTCTGGTATTGTACCATAAACGGGTAGAGGAAAATGCTTGCATTTTAATAGGGTACCTACTAGAGGACCAAGGCAATCTCCTATATATTTATCTGTACCAATGCACACTATAACGGTGTCTTTGTTGATGTGATCTTTTAAAAAATGGGCTAAATCGTAATATGCCAGTGGGTTTTTATAATTGGATTTTATTTTACTCAATATATTCACCTTCTTTTATGTATACAATGCTTATGGATAATGTTCACAGCAAACACTATATATAATTTATATGATGAAATCATGTAAATTATTAGGACTAAAATAGAGGTATATGATTTTAAAAGAAATAACGAGGTAGGCAGAGAAATAAACGTTTAATATTAAATTTTACTCAAATATGAAATTTGAAAATAATCTTGTAAAAATGTATACTAAACTACGTTAAACGTTAAATGCCTTTATATTTTATCTAAAATGTGGTTTTATATAAATAAGCTGGCATAGCTCAGCAGGTAGAGCAACTGACTTGTAATCAGTAGGTTGTGGGTTCGAAGCCTACTGCCAGCACCAAATGTGGAGGAATTCCCGAGTGGCCAAAGGGGGCAGACTGTAAATCTGTTGTCAGTGACTTCGATGGTTCGAATCCATCTTCCTCCACCAATACTGTGGGCGCATAGCTCAGCTGGGAGAGCATCTGCCTTACAAGCAGAGGGTCACAGGTTCGAGCCCTGTTGTGCCCACCATTATTTTATATAACAAAATAAGCTGGCATAGCTCAGCAGGTAGAGCAACTGACTTGTAATCAGTAGGTCGTGGGTTCGAAGCCTACTGCCAGCACCAAATGTGGAGGAATTCCCGAGTGGCCAAAGGGGGCAGACTGTAAATCTGTTGTCAGTGACTTCGATGGTTCGAATCCATCTTCCTCCACCATAAAAAGCACTATTGGAGTGTTTTTTATTTTATAAGGATTTTTTGTAAATATTGTAAGCTCATAATAAAAGCTCTTATCCAGAGAGGTGGAGGGAAAATGGCCCGATGAAACCCGGCAACCAGTAGAAATTTTGCCAAGGTGCCAATTCCTGCAAGTTGACTTTGCAAGATAAGAGAGCAGTTAATTATTTAACCTCTTCTTACTTGAAGAGGTTTTTATTTTTATATAGTGTGGAGGTATTGAAAGTGAGAAAATTATTTACGTCTGAATCAGTTACAGAAGGACACCCGGATAAAATGTGTGATCAGATTTCAGATGCTATTCTGGATGCTATATTGGAACAAGATCCTTATGGAAGAGTAGCTTGTGAAACTGCTACCACTACAGGCATGATATTGGTTATGGGAGAAATATCGACTAAGTGTTATGTGGATATTCCCAAAATAGTTAGAAAAACTGTAAAGGAAATAGGATATACCAGGGCTAAATATGGATTTGATTGCGATACTTGTTCTGTGATAACTTCAATAGATGAACAATCATCAGATATAGCAATTGGTGTTAATAAGTCTTTAGAAGCAAAAAAAGGACAAATGGAAGAAATAGATGCTATAGGAGCCGGAGATCAAGGTATGATGTTTGGATTTGCCACTAATGAAACTCCTGAATACATGCCTATGCCAATAAGCCTAGCTCATAAACTGGCAAAAAGGCTTTCTCAGGTCAGAAAAGATGGTATCTTGAACTATTTAAGACCGGATGGTAAAACTCAGGTTACTATAGAATATGAGGGCGATAAACCCATTAGAGTTGACACTATAGTTGTATCTGCCCAACATGATGAATTGGAAACTAAAGAACAGATTGAAAGAGATATAATTGAGAATGTCATAAAGCCAATTGTACCATCCGATTTCTTAGATGAAAATACTAAATATCTTATAAACCCTACAGGAAGATTTGTAGTTGGTGGACCCCAAGGGGATTCAGGACTTACAGGAAGAAAGATAATAGTGGATACCTATGGTGGATATGGAAGACATGGCGGCGGAGCATTTTCGGGAAAAGATCCGACTAAAGTGGATAGATCAGCTGCCTATGCTGCAAGATGGGTGGCGAAGAATTTGATAGCTGCAGGTGTGGCAGATAAATTGGAAATACAACTTGCTTATGCCATAGGAGTAGCAAAGCCTGTGTCCATAAATATAGATACTTTTGGTACAGGAAAAATGCCAGAGGAGAAAATAGTTGACATAGTGGAAAAGGTATTTGATCTGAGACCTGCTGCTATAATAAGAGATTTGGATTTAAGAAGACCTATATATAAACAGGTTGCAGCCTATGGACATTTTGGAAGAACAGATATAGATTTGCCCTGGGAGAGATTAGATAAAGTCGAAGATATAAAAAAATATATTTAGAAATTCAAAAGCTTTGTATATGATAAATTATACAGAGCTTTTTTAAAATTGGATTGATGTGTTATAATTATACTCAAATGATATGTTATATTGAAATGGGAGAGATTCTATGCAGGATTTACAGGGAACTATAGAAGATGTAATATTTCAAAATAAGGACAATGGATATGTAGTTGCTAAAATGAAAGAAGGAGAGAACATAGTAACTATAGTAGGCTGTATACCCTATATAACTGAGGGAAAGAATTTAAAGGTCATGGGGGAATGGGTACTGCATCCTCAGTTCGGGCGTCAGTTTAAAGTTAAAGTTTCTGAAGAAATAGTGCCTAATACTATTACTGGTATAGAAAGATATTTAGCTTCAGGAATAATATCGGGCATAGGACCTGTCACTGCAAGAAAAATAGTCAAGAAATTTGGAGAAGATACTCTTCATGTATTAGATGATAACATAGATAGACTAAGGGAAATAGAAGGTATAGGAGAGAAAAAAATAGCTCTAATAGCAGAGTCTTATTCCAGGCAAAATGAGATAAGGAACATAATGATATTTTTACAAACTTATGGGGTAACTCCAAATCAGTGTGTAAAAATACACAAGAAATTTGGAAGTGATTCTGTGCGTAAGGTAAAAGAAAATCCCTATATACTTACGGAAGAAATAGGTGGGATAGGATTTAAAACGGCCGATAGAATAGCTGCTAGTCTTGGAATAGAAAAGAATTCTGATTTTAGGATACAGAGCGGAATAAGGTATGTAGTAAATCAGTTTTGTAGTTTAGGAAATACTTATATGCCCATAGACAGACTTATAAAGGAAGGTAAAGATATACTTGGAGTAACTGAAGAAGAATTAGAAAAGAATATATATGAGAACTCAATAAATGGCAAAATAAAATTAGAAAAATATGAGGATAAACTATGTGTGTTTCCGATGGCATATTACTATTGCGAATTGAGTGTAACCAAAAAGATTTTAACCCTAGCTTTTTCAAATTATGAGAATATAGGCTTTGATGTAAATAAGGAGATTGAAAATTTTGAGAATGTAAATCACATTGAATTTGCACCTTCTCAAAAAGAAGCTATTGAAGGAGCGGTAAAAAATGGTGTAGAAATAATAACAGGAGGGCCTGGTACGGGAAAAACCACAATTATAAATTGTATAATTCAGTTGTTTGAGAAGGCAAATTATAAAGTCCTTATGGGTGCACCTACTGGGAGAGCAGCAAAAAGAATGTCAGAGGCTACTAAAAGAGAGGCAAAAACTATACACAGGCTGCTTGATATGGGAGTAGAAAATGATGAGGAATCCATGTTTTTCTCTAGAGGAGAAGAGTCACCTCTTCAATGTGATGTGGTAATTATAGATGAGGCTTCTATGATAGACATAATGCTTATGAATAATTTATTAAAGGCTATTTCAGTTGGAACCAGACTTGTAATAGTAGGAGATGCCCAGCAGCTGCCCTCAGTGGGACCGGGGAATGTACTCAGAGATTTTATTGATAGTGGCTGTATTAAGGTAGTTAGATTAAAGGAGATATTCAGACAATCCAGGGAAAGCATGATCATAGTGAATGCACATAAGATAAATTCAGGGGAAATGCCTATTTTAAACAGAAAACTAAAGGATTTCTATTTTATAAAATGTAGAGAACCCTCTGCTATAATGGATATACTCATGGGATTGATCGATAGAAGATTGCCAAATTTCAATAAAAAGTGGAATAAAATGCAGCATATTCAGATATTGTCTCCAATGAGGAAGGGGATTTTGGGAGTATCCAACTTAAATTCAAGACTTCAGGAAGTGTTAAATCCAAAATCTTTGGAAAAGAAGGAAAAGAAAATTGGGAATACTGTCTTTAGAGTGGGTGACAAGGTAATGCAGATTAAAAATGATTATACTTTGAAATGGACTGGAATTTCAGAACAAAATCCAGAAGAAGGTATAGGAATTTTTAATGGCGATTTTGGATATATCGAGTGCATAGATGAGGAAAAAAATACATTGACTGTTGTATTTGATGAGGACAAAAGGGTCGTATATGATAGTATGCACTTAGATGAATTGGATTTGTCTTATGCAATAACTATACATAAAAGTCAAGGCAGCGAATTTCCGGTAATTGTTCTTCCAATATTTATGGGGCCTCCTTTGCTGATGAACAGGAATTTATTGTATACTGCCATAACTAGAGCAAAGCAGATGGTGGTATTGGTAGGAGATTTAAGGGCTTTAAGTTTTATGATAAATAACAATAGAAGTTTTGAAAGGTATTCGTTATTAAAATACAGAATAATGGATATAATGGAGAGTGAAACGGATGTTACTTTGGAATAGTACGAATTTTATAAGTAAAATGGAGCAAATAAAGAGTGAAATAGTGAAATGGAATGGGTCTGGAGAACATTTTCTAAGCATTATTTCTGTTCCATACAATTCTTCCGAGTTTTTTATAGATATTATTATAACCTATGTTAGACAAAATAAAAATGTAATTTATATTACGGATGAGAAACCTAATAGAGTTAGTATAATAAAAAATGTAAAAAAATATACGGATTTTAGGAATTATGCCTACATAAAAAAAGAAGGAAACGATATGAATTGTTTACTTGAAGTATGTAGTTTTCATAGTGCGCTTAAATTAGAAAAGAAATTTCAGCTGGTAATATACGATGATATAAATAGCTTTTCGATATACAACAAATATGAGGTAGTTAATTTAATTGATAGACTTACTTATAAACAGGGTAAAGCGATTGTATATTCCATAGAAAATATATTTGAAAATAGCAGAGAATTGTTTTTCCCCATTGGGAGGGAAGGCCCTATAGTAGAACCTAGAACTATACTCACTAGATTTGATATGAATAAGAACATACCATTTGTAGTATATGACTATTTGAAATGGTCTTTAAGTGAAGGTAAGAAAGCAATAATATATGTTCCGGATGAATTTAAAGCAGCAAACGTTTATTCTTATACACATAATTATTGTAAAAATTTATGTAAAAATATCTTGTGCTATACCAAAAAAGAGGAATCCTGTAAAAAATCTGTGAGCAAGTTTTTTGAAATGAAGGATTCAATATTGATAACTGATAGTTTCAAGCAGATTATATCTAATGGCAAAAATTCAAATATAATGGTATATTTTGCTGATAATATGGATTTTAACTACAAAGAATTTGTTTATTTATGTGGGAGTATGAAAAGAGGTGGAAGGAACGTAAAGGGAGAGGTTATATTGGTAGCCAATTTAGAAACGAAAGATATGGAAAAAGCCGGAGATATAACCAGGAACTTTAACAGAGAAGCATGGGATATGGGTTTGTTGAAAATTTAGCTTTTTTGTGGGATTGTGTATTGGGATTGATATACTGTAATGATGAGAAATGTGTACTCTGCAAGAAGGATATATATGACGGTGAAAATATATGTAGGACTTGTAAGGATAATATAAAAATTTGCAGGGATAGATTTCAAATTGAAAGCAACAACTGTCAATTTAACTGTTACAGCAGTTCATATTATTCAGGTGCCATGATGGAACTTATAATAAAATTAAAATATAAGAATTCTTTTAAGTCGGGGGATATAATAGCATCTTATATGAAAGATACAATATGCAACAACAATATACATTTTGATGTGCTGACATATGTTCCCATGACAAGGAAGTCTTTTAAAAAGAGAGGATATAATCAGGGTGAATATTTAGCGAGAACTTTGGGAAAACATTTTAGGAAACCTGTTGTGCATTGTTTAACTAAGACTAAAGATACTATGGATCAAATAGGATTGAGCAGGGAAGAAAGATGGAACAACATATATGGAAGTTTTAAAGTTTACAATAGCTGTTGTATTAAAGGCAAAAGTGTTTTGTTGGTAGATGATGTTTTAACTACTGGAGCCACTGCTTTTTGCTGTGGTTCTGAACTTTTGAAAAATGGAGCAAAAAAAATTAATATATTGACTGGAGCGAAAAGTAGGGTATAATTTTAATAGTTGAGCTAGGTCTGTGGTTGAAAGTCGATGCCAGTCGCAGGCAAAACGATCCACGTAAGTTAAATAAGATATTTAATGAGCATGGTGCGGCTTAGAAGTAAGTCCTGCCGCTGTAAACGCGAGAGGGTTAGTAATGAGAGGATAAATCCGGGTAGTGAAAATTCCAGCAGGCGAGTGTGGGGTCAAAGACCAGGTCAGCTAGCTCGACAATGCACTGATAGTGCGGTATGGCAGTCCTTTATAGACTGTCATATTTCCTTTTTAAAATAAAAATTCCCGACCTAATTGGTAATTATTTTTATTTTGTTCATAGGATGGTAAAATTTATTACAAACAGTTAATAAATATGACACTAAGCTGTAATGGAAACCATATATACTTATAAGTGGTCTAAGGAAATAACCTTAGCGAAAATAAGAATGATTATTTGAAAGGATGAGTATAATGTATGATTTTCCAAATGCTACCATTGCATTTTCAACCAGCACAGAAATAACGTATCACATGAAAATTACAAAAATATAATATATTTTAACCATAGTAGTTATATATACTATATTTAAAGTTAAATTTAACTTTAAATAATTTAATTCAGGAGGTACAAGAAAATGTTAAAGATGAAATACAAAGTAATATCAGCTGCTATGGTTATTGCACCAATATTAAGTACAGGAGTTGCTACAACAGTAAGTGCTGCTCCAGGATATAATGGCCCCGCACCAAAACTAGGAGTTGTTTACAAGTATTCCTATGGGAGTTTCACAGCAAGACTTAATAATCTGGTAGCATCAGGGGTCATAAATTCCTATCAGGAATCTAGAATATTAGCGGTGTATAATTCTACAGGAAATTTCAAAATTGGACTTGATAATTTGGTTGCAGCAAATGTTATAAATAGTTATCAAGAATCAAGAGTATTGGCTATATTTACTTATTCTACATCAGGATATAAACCTGCATCAAGACAAGGGCATAAAACTACGCCTGCATCAAAAAATGTTGGAAATCAAAAAGCTGGCAATAAAGGCGGAGCAATAAATAAAGACAGCGGACATCAGAGTGGCAGTATTAATAGAACTGCTGGAAATAAATCTGGAACTGTAAACATCGGAACACATAAGTAGGATATATGGAATAACATAGGTTGTCAGGTTGGAATCTTAATTTCCAGCCTGACAATAAAACCAGAAAGAGAATTTTTAAGAAAGGTGATTATTATGAGGGATTTAATAAAATATATTCCAGTATTCTTAGAATTGTGGCTTGGGTTAAGTATGGTTGGGATGGTAATTTGCTGTATGGTTGCAAATAACCTAAAGAAAAAACATGAAATGTACTGATTAACCGCTCTATATTAACGATATTAATTAAAACTGTTGACATGCTATTCATGAAATTATAGGATCATAGTATGGATGTTAGACAATGTCTAATATTATATTTAATCTATTAGGAGGAAAAAATAATGAATACTTATTACAATCCAGAGGATTTACTTCAGTTTGGGAACATGGGAGAGGATGCACCTGAAATGTGGAAAAAATTTATGGATTATTATAGCCATGTGTTTGCTGATGGTGCGTTGACAGCTAAAGAAAAAGCACTTATTGCTTTTGGAGTGGCACATGCCATTCAATGCCCTTATTGCATTGATTCCTATACACAGGCACTTCTGGAAATGGGTGTGAATCAGGAACAGATGATCGAAGCCGTTCATGTTGCTGCGGCTATTAGAGGTGGGGCCACATTAGCTCATGGTATGCAGGCAAAGAACGTAATTAAAAAGCTGGAATTATAGAGGAAATGAATATGAAACAGAATTTATATTTGGAACAAATTGATGGAATTCCTCTTTTTTCAGAAAGAGTTAAGGGTCAGAAATTTTGTAGGACAAGGTCCCAATTGGATATCATGCAAGTAAATATTACAAATCGCTGCAATTTATCTTGTAAGCATTGTCACGTGGATGCTGGACCCACATGCACTGAGATCATGAGCCGCCAAACTATGAAGGATTGTCTTCAGGTATTTGAAGAAAATAAATTTTCTGTGCTTGACATTACGGGAGGATCACCTGAGATGAATCCTGATTTTCAATGGTTGATAGAGGAAGCATCAAAAAAAGGAATACATACTATAGTCCGTTCTAATTTGATTATTTTAACAGAAAAAGGTTATACTCATTTGCCTGAATTATACGCTCATCACAATGTGGAAGTTGTAGCCTCTTTGCCGTACTACTCAGAAAAGGATACCGACAGGCAAAGAGGCATTGGAGTTTTTAAAGCATGTATTGATATGCTGCGAAAATTTAATCAATTGGGATATGGTAAAACACCGGATTTGGTGTTGAATCTAGTATACAATCCTGGGGGTGCTTTTTTACCACCAAAACAAGATAGCTTGACTCTGGAATATAAGAGAAAATTGATGGAACAATATGGAATAACATTTAATAAACTGTATACAATTACAAACAGCCCTATTGGCCGATTTGGTAAATTTTTAGAGAGAAGCGGCAATTTGAAACCTTACATGAATCGCTTGTGGTCTGCTTTTAACCCTGAGACACTGGAAAATATGATGTGCCGTAATCAGCTATCCGTAGGATGGGATGGCCTGTTGTATGACTGCGATTTTAATCAGGCACGAGGATGGACAGCAGAGAGCAAACACCAAATTCAAGATTTAAAGGGGAAGTCTGTGGCTGCTCGAAAAATTGTTTTTGGAGATCATTGCTATGCTTGTACAGCTGGCAGTGGTTCTAGCTGTGGAGGAACTATTGCTTAAATGCTGACAAATATAGCAGATAAATTTGTTCAAAAACGGGGAGGAAATGCCGATGAGAGAAAATGAAGTTGTAGAATTGTTTGAACAAGGTTTTGACTGTGGACAGGTAGTGCTGAGCAATTTTGCAAAAGAACTGGGTATTGATGTAAAACAGGCAAATAAAATTGCTGCCAGCTTTGGCGGGGGCATGTTCTCCGGAGAAACCTGCGGTGCAGTTATTGGTGCGTTGATAGCAATTGGTCTTAAATATGGTCATTATTTGAAGAATACCCCCGACGTCAAAAATCAAAATGTAGCTAAAGTAACTGAATTCAGGAAAAAATTTTTAATGAGATATAATTCTACAGTTTGCAGGGAATTATTGGGATATGACATCAGTAAACCAGAGGAAATGAAAATTATTCTGGAAAAGGGATTGCTCTTGAGTTTTTGCCCGAAATTAACAGTTTATGTTACAGAGATTTTATCCGGGATATTATCGGAAGATGTACAATAATGTAGAAAAAAATAAATTTTTTAGAACAATTAATGTTTATTTTGAATTCATTGAGAATATATTATAAATTGCTGCTGGCTTATGGCCAGCAGTTTACAATATTTCCATGTTAAAATATAGTTTCAATTATATTCTACTGATCATACACATTCCTGTTACAGCACCCCAATCCAATAGTGTTAATGATTGTGTTCCAAAGTACGGGCTTATAAATGGTAGATATATTATACTTAGCAGCATAGCCATGGAAGAAGCAACTCCAATGTTTATATACCTATTGGACAATGCAGGTTTATTTCCCCTACAATCGTATAGGTTTAAAAATTGAGAACAGATTAGATTGGAAAAAGCTAAAGTCCGAGCTTTATTTAAACCTGCTCCCAAAATCAGAGATCCTTCGAATATTGCAAAGGTAGTTAAACCTATTCCAAGACCCCTTCTGGCAATTTGTAACCCTAGTTTTTTGCTGATCAAAGGTTCATATCTTTTCAAAGGTGACGAATTCATCACGTCATCACTGGATGGTTCTGTAGTTAAAGCAGAACCTAAAATACTTTCTGAAATTAAATTTGTCCATAGTATTTGTATAGAAATAAGAGGTAGTATTCCTCCTACAGTAGAGGCTAGGGCAATGGCAATTATTTCACCAAGATTACCTGCCAACAGATACTTCATGGAATTTTTTATATTATTGTTGACAGCTCTTCCTTCTTCAATAGCTTTTACTATTGTACAAAAATTGTCGTCAACAAGAGTTATGGAGGCAACATCTTTAGCTACGTCACTTCCATTATTTCCCATAGCTATACCTATGTTGGCTTCTTTAATAGCAGGGGCATCATTAACACCGTCACCTGCCATAGCGACTACATATCCAAATCGTTTAAAAGCCTTTACGATTCTATGCTTCTGCTCGGGAGAAGTTCTTGCAAAAATTTGTACTTTACAAATTTTACAGTCTAATTCCTCATCTGTTATATTTTCCAGTTCGTTTCCTGACATAACCAGGCCATTGGTTAATAGACCTAACTCTCTCCCTATGGCAGCTGCGGTGTTTTTGTGATCACCTGTGATCATGACAACTTTTATGCCTGCTCTGTGACATTTTTTTATACAATCTTTGACACCTTTCTTTGGTGGATCCTCCATTCCAACTATCCCCAGGAAGACGAAATTATTATCGACGTTTTCAGAACCTTTACAGTTAATTTTCTTATATGCAAAAGCTAAAACCCTGAGAGCATTTTTCCCCATTTCATCGCCTATTGACATAAGTCTCTCTTTATCCGTTGACGTTAGAAGCCTTTCTATTCCATTTTCATAAATAGTTTTACATTTTTCGATAACAGAATCCAGCGAACCTTTACAAAAGGCATTTTTACCTTCTGACTTCTCTATTATTACGGTCATGAATCGTCTGGAACTATCAAAGGGAATTTCCTTTATACGGGGATTAAAATTTCTGAGCATATTTTCATCTAATCCCAGTTTACGGGCGGCGGTTATTAAAGAACCCTCTGTTGGATCACCCTGCACAGCCCATTTATTGTTGTTTCTTACTAAGAATGCATTGTTGCAGATTACTCCAACAGCTAACAGGTTTTTAAGGCAGTTTTCTCCTGTAGGATTTCCATCGATAAGATTGATACTGCCTTTGGGGTTGTAGCCTGAGCCAGTTACATCATACAGGCATCTGTCCGTGTAAATTCTTCTAACTGTCATTTCGTTCATGGTAAGAGTTCCGGTCTTGTCACAGCAAATTACATTAGTGGAACCCAATGTTTCCAGGGCGGTCAGTTTTCTTACAATGACGTTTTGCTTACTCATTCTTTGTATTCCCAAAGCCATGGCAACGGTGACAATAGCTGGAAGGCTTTCAGGCAGAGCTCCTATAGAAAAACTTACTGACATGGTTAAAACCTGGACAAGACTTTTACCGGCAAGCAGGGCACCAAAACCGATAAATGCACAGCAGGCCAGGCATATTTTGGTTAAGTTGGCAGTAAAATTTTGCATTTTTATCTGGAGAGGAGTTGCCTGGGATTTTATGTTTTGAAGCATTGCAGCAATCTTTCCTATCTCAGTATTCATTCCTGTGGCCACTACAATTGCTTTACCTGTACCGCAAATAACGTTAGTTCCCATAAACAGCATGTTGTGTCTATTGCCAAGTTCAGTGTATTTATGACATAGATCAGCGGATTTAGTTACAGCAGTGGATTCGCCAGTTAGTGATGCTTCAGTGGACTTTAAATCGTAGCATTCAATTATTCTGGCATCGGCTGGTATTTTATCTCCTGCCTGAATTAAGATTATATCACCTGTAACTAAATGCTTGGCATCTATATAAGTTTCATGTCCATTTCTAAGTGTTCTAGCTTTATGCACCATTACATCCTTTAGAGAATACATGGATTTCTCTGCCTTATGCTGTTGGGCAGTCCCAAGTACCGTTTCAATGAATACTATACTGAGTATAGCTATGGCATCTGGAATCTGTCCCAAGATAAATGAAACTGCACTGACTCCAAGGAGTAATTTTATTGAAAAATTATTGAAACTTTCCAAAATTTTAGAGATTAGCGAACTTCTTTTTTTCTCTGATAGCACATTTAATCCAAGCTCTTTTATTTTTTTTGATGCCATTTTACTGGTCAGACCGTATTTGAGGCTCGCATTCAGCATAGTCTCAATTTGATCTTTATCCATTGTATGCCATGGTGTTAAGTTGTTAATTGTTGAAACATTTGATATTGGTGTATTATCTTCAAAACCAATTGGCAGAGCTGTTTCTTCATTTATATTATTGATTTTAATTATGTTGGAATCATGAATAACTTTAGTTTTTTTTATATAAATATTGATCTGTTTTTCGATGTATCTCTCTGATACTATATCTTCATCAAATAAGATCAATACTTTACCAGTTATGGTATTGGCTTTGGCTAATTTTACTCCTTTTATAGACATGATATATTTAGTTATTGGAGATACCGCCGATTGGTTTCTATAAACAGATTTAATTGGTATCCTTATTCTTTTATATAAAAAATCATAGTCGTCCATACGATTTTTGATATTATTATTTGAATGAAGCACTCTGTTACATCTACCTTTCCCATTTGTAAACTGCTGAATTGATTTATTTTGGATTACTTAATTATATTTTCCGATAAAATTATAAATTATTCCTTGATTTTTACTTTAACGTTGGTTTAACATTTGCTTTATGTCCAGTTTACTTTTGAGTAATAAAATAATAAAAACGGATGTTGAATTTAAATAGATATTATTTAATGATAGAATCTTTTGTGAATTGTAATAGGAGGATACTATGAAGGGTTCACATTTTTATTCCCAAAGCAATATAAGTGAACTTGAAATGTCTTGTATTTTACTAGTGGAAAGAGAGCTGGATATATTTTTTTCTGTCCATATGAAACAAGCAGTTGTCTATTCTCGGATGCTGGCTGATAATTTGACGTTACACGGGGAAAAGAACTTTGCAGAAGGAGTATTGTCGGATTGCCAGGTTAAAGAGTGCATAGAGAGTATATTATCTAAGGTCAATATGGAAATTGTTAAAAATATGGGATATTTGCATTTGAGTGCTGTATCAATAGGATCAATAGAAGACTATTATGTTGATCTTCTTGGGGGGACGATTAATAGTATTGAAATTACTCAAATAACATCTAGAATTTGCGAAGATATTATAGATCTTAGTATATCATGTATTTTAAATAAAATATGCTGGAGTAGTGTAGTAAAGGAAATGCTAAAAAAGAGCATTTCAGGTAAAAATATATTAAGCAAAAATAACCTGGCAAATCAAAAGAAAAAACATCAAGAATTAATATACAATCAAATAAAGGGGTTGTTGATAAATGTAAGGGTAAATTTAAAAAATGAATTAATTAAAGCCTTCATTATGAGTATAAATAACATTGAGAATATACTTGATGCACGTAACTTAAAATCTGCAAGTTTTTAAATAGAATTGTTGAATAAAAGCCGATGATGTGAGAAGAAACTTTGTTTTATCAGAGCTTCTTTTTATTTGGTTTATTCTCAAGGAGAAATTGTTATAATTATGTATTATTAAAGAAAAATTGTGAATAATAAACTTGATTATAATCTTTAGAAAGAGGTTGATTGGAAATGAATAACGATAATAATGAAGCTCATGTAGAAGAATTACAGAAAAAGATGCAGCAGAAATTGGATGCACTTGAACAAAAATATAGTCAAATAAGTACCCAGATGCAGAAACTTCAGGATGATAGATCTGATTTGAAAAATAATATTAAAACTATGAATGATAGATTTCAACAGATCAATAAAAATGTAGAAGATATATTATCTAAACTTGACAATATTGGTGACAATAATAAGAACGTGGATGACGAAAAAACAGATTTTTCAGTAGGGAAAGCACTTTTCAGCCCCCTGCGAAAGTTAACAGTGGGCGCTGTAGGTTCAGTTCTTGCAGTGATAGACAAAACTGCTGAATTGGCTTGTGGAGCAAAAGAAGAATTTGAGGATATAGTGGCAGAAGCGCAATATCAGCGCAAAAGAAAACGTAAGACCTCAATGGATGAGGCATAGGACTTGAAATGGGTGCTGCAGGAATTGATATAATAAAAATTATCTCCTCACTTCCAGGAAGAGTCAGAGTCAATGTAAAGGGTTTACTGAAAAATGAGCAAAGGATACTCAGGGTAAGAAGTGGATTGACTAGATATGATAGTATATTGTCTTTTCATGTGAGTAAAAATACAGGAAATGTTCTTATATATTATAATGAGAATGAAATTGACGAGAACAAAATAGTGGTTATAATAGAAAAAGCTTTTAATGGTCCAGAAGTAGCAGCTGTTGAGAATATAGATAAGAGCTCTCTGCTAAAGACTCTAATTGATGCAGTAAATCCTTTCTTTTTATTTAAAAAAAAGCTTTCAGAACAAGTATATAGAGATGAATACAGTATCTCCAGTAAAATATTAAAAATTTCAATGGGCATAGCAGCTATTGTATTTGTGTTTACTGGTAATGTTATCAATACTATTTCTATATTTGTATTGAGTTATCCAGGAATTTTGTTTGGCGTAAGGGCATCCTCCTATTACTATGCGTCGGTTAAATTGAATATGGAAAATATATATTTGAAAGATAACACTTCAATGAGTTTCCTCAGTAATGTTAATACTTTGTTAATAGAAGATGACATCTTTAGAAATGGATTCAATGAACGGGATATGGACATTATGAATTTAAACGAATATGAAATACAAAAGCTAGTCATATTGGGGAAATTAGATGATCCAATTAATGATAACATGAAATTGATTATAGATAATATACGTATGTTGGGAATTAACAATATATTTATAATTGGAAACAGTGAAGATGGTATTATACGTTATATTGGCTATGTATTGGGAATAGAAGTATTGGATAAAAATGACCTGGATGGAAAGAAAAATTGTCTGATAACTGATAAATCTGATAGTAATACTATTCTAATAGTTACAGGGAAATTCCCTGAAAATGAATTGAGCTATATGTGCAGTGATTGTGTTATATGTTTGTACAATGAATTGAGTAGCTTAAAGGCAGATATTAATTTGAAATATTCTAGTATGGATAAATTGATTTTGTTAATAAAATTGGGTTATTTTTGCAGGGAGGTAAATGTTCAAGTTGAAAATACAGCAATTACATTGAACATATTGGGAATATTACTTGCAGTATTGAATTATTTAACGCCTTTATATTCTATAATCTATTATATTTTAAATACTTTGCTTATGGTTTTGATTTTAAAATTGAAATTTGATTTTTATGAAAGTTTCAATAAAATACCCTACATTAAATTACGTTATTTGACGAACTAAAATATTTATATACAAGGAGCTTTATATATGGAAAACAATGCAGATATTTCAGCTAATGCAATTTTAATAAATGATAGCTTAAATAGAGCTGAAGCAGTTTTACAGGACTTATTGATTTTTAGTCTAGAGGAAATTAAGAATAATCCTTCATCTGAGGAAAAGATATTATCATTATGGTCTGAATCCATAACGGATTTGGGCAACTTTTTCTTTCAAGAGTGTCAAAAAGTGAATAATAAGAGATTGTATAAACATGTAATGAGGTCGTTGATGTTTAAACGCTGATAAGTGTAATTGTAATCAGAAGGCAGAGTGAAAAAGTTAACAATTTTTAGTGCTGCAAGGAGGATGAATTTTAAAGTTGAGGGAATTGAGTGTGTTACCTGGAAGAGTGAGATTTAAATGTGATGAAGCATATTTAAACAAGGGATTGGCAAAATATATTGATATATATACAGAAGGTCTGTATGGAGTAGAATACAGTAAGGTAAATTATAATATTGGAACTATTCTGGTTTTGTATGATGAAAAAAAGACCGATCTTAAGTCAATTAAAAATAGTATTGAGCAGACACTGACTTCTGAAATAAATTATAATGATGAAATTTTCAAAGCCTATGATTCATACTACAATATTAAAAATAAAAGGAATATTGTTAAAAATAATTTTATAAGATCCACTCTAGTATATTTATTTTTTAAAATTAAACAGCTTCTGTTTGGAAAATTTTTTTTAAGCGGGAGTCTTGCTATGGTAGAAATGGCCTCTCTTGTAACAATAGTAGGTGGATATTCTGTATTTAGGAGTGCTTATAATAGGCTCGCAGGGCGCATATATCCTCATCCAGATGTTTTTCTAAAGTTGGCCGGTCTGATTTTGACTATTTCTAGAGAAAGTACAGAAGGTTTATTTTTGATTTTGATGACTGATTTTACAGATTATATAAAAGTGTCTGCGGATTTAAAGTGCCAGTGCCTGTTGAGAAAGAGTACAGCTAATCCTCCCAATACAGCCTGGATTGTTACAGGTGATGGCAATGAAATATTGACTTCAGTTAAATCATTGGAAGTAGGAGATACTATATTAGTCCATAAAGGGGAAGTTATTCCTGTAGATGGAAAAGTTCTGGAGGGAAGAGCTGCAGTAAATAGTTTTTACTATACGGGACAGCCTCTTGTATCTTTAATAGAAGAAGGCAGCAAAGTATATGAAGGGGTTGTTGTGATATCTGGAGAACTGAAAGTTCGAATATCGAGATTAGCTGAACCTCTTGAGAAAGAGGATATTTCTATTGATAAGCTGAACTTAAGAAAAAGTGTTATAAGATATCAGGAGAGGGCGCTGCCTGCTGCGATGGTATTGTCAGCCTTAAACTATGTGTTTACAGGTGACATATTAAATGCACTGTCGATAATATTGCTTTTGTGCCCGGCATCCTCAGAATTGGCATTGAGTACGGCAATAAAGAATTATGTACATTGGCTGAGTAAGTATGACATATATATTAAGAATCCCAACACTCTCGAAAAAATTATCAATATCAATAGCTTAGTTTTTGATAAAACGGGAACTCTTACTTATAAGAACATGAGCATTGCCCATATTGAATCCTTTAATGAAAATTACACAATTGAGGACTTGTTGAAAATATGTTCTGCCTGTGAAGGCGAAAACTGTGAAGAGATTCCGAATATTTCTCAGGGTATATCAATGGAAACAAGTTTTTATGAGGCAGAGGGAAAGCTGGAAAAAATAGTTTTATTACCTTCGAAAGGAATAAGTACGAGATATAATGGCCATAAAGTATTGATTGGAGATAATGGTTTTCTTAAGGAAAATAATGTTGATTTAAATGATGTTCTGGAAAGGTACGCATATTATGAAGGCGGCCTATACAGTCCTATGCTTGTGAGTATAGATAATGTAGTAGCAGGTCTGATTGTGATGAAGGAAGCTATACGAAAAGGTGCTTGCGATTTGATCAATAAGCTTGAATTCAATCATGTGGAGAACATATCTTTAGTAACAGGTGACTGTTGTGAGAAAGGTAGATATATTGCCGATAAATTGGGAATAAAAAATGTCTATGGCGGTTGTAATAGTGAAGAAAAGCTTCAAATTATATTAGACCAGAAATCTCAGGGGACTGTTATGATGGTTGGAGATGGAATAAATGATATTATGGCAATGAGAGCCGCAGATATAAGTGTGAGCTTTGCAAACTATTCCAGTAATGAGATTAAATTTAATTCAGATTGTATTATCTTTGATGAGGATATTAATAAATTAGATGATCTAATAATGCTATCTCAGAATGCATACAGAGTCATACAGCAAAATATTACAATGTCAAATTTATTTAATATTTTTTTAGGAACTATTGCTTTTTTCGGGAAATTCGATATATTTTCTGCAAAGTCAATAGATACAATAAATTCTATTTTGGCTTTAGTCATGAATGAAAGAGTCAGGTTGGGTCCGAGATTGTTAAAATAATAGATGCTTTTTAAAAGATCCATCAATTACCTAGAATAATTTTTGCAGTAATGTACAAACTGTAATTGTAAGCAGTAAAATTTACTATAAAAAGGAGTGTGTATTATGGCATATAGTAATAAACCAGTAGTTCCACAAGCTAAAGAAGCTTTAAATCAATTTAAAATGGAATCAGCAAAAGAGGTTGGAGTAAACTTGAAAAATGGGTATAATGGAGATCTAACAGCTAGAGAAGCTGGTTCAATAGGTGGAAATATGGTTAAGAAAATGATAGAAGCATATGAGCAAAATTTAAGGTAGATCTGATGAAAAAAACCTGTACTTTTTATAAAGTACAGGTTTTTTTATGTGAATTTTTAATAGAAGTTCTATAAATGTTTTAATTTAAGCATGAATTTTATTTGAAGTGAAATTGTTTAAATAGGTAGCTATTGTAATTTATAATTAGTAGTATTACAATAATATTAACAAATAAAAGTATATTGATTCTAAACATACTCAATCAGTTTAGAATAACTATAGGAAAGGGGCTGAAAATATGAAAATAATTGTAACTGGAAAGAATATGGTGATAACTGATGCATTGAAAAATGTTGTGAGAAAAAAATTATCTAGGCTTGATAAGTATTTCAACCCTGATGTAGAGGCTCATGCTACATTAAGTGTACAGAAAAACAGGCAAAAAATCGAAGTAACCATTCCCTTTAATGGAGTTATACTAAGAGGCGAAGAAGAAAATGGAGATATGTATGCTTCAATAGATCTGGTTTTAGATAAATTAGAAGGACAAATACGCAAGCAGAAAACAAAGCTTTTGAAAAGAAACAATTCTGAATCTCTAAGATTTCAATTTATACCAAATGATGCAGAAGAAAACGAAGAAGAACATAAAATAGTAAGAACTAAAAAATTTGCAGTGAAGCCTATGTCGTCAGAGGAGGCAGTACTTCAGATGGAGCTTTTAGGCCACAGCTTTTTTGTATACAGGGATGCTGAAAATGGGGAAGTAAATGTAGTTTATAAAAGACGGGATGGAAATTATGGTTTAATAGAACCTGAATTTTAGATTATTACTGGAGGGGAAGCAGGAGCTTCCTCTTCTTTACACTTTAAAATACAGCTTATATTATTAAACTAAAGTAAACTATTATTTCTATGAGTTGAATAGCTAATAGTTAGATGATATAATTTAAAAAGCATGTATTTTTATAAAATTTAATGTGGTGAGGATGAAAAAAAAATGAAACTTTTTCAGAAATTATTTAAGTCGTACAGCGAACGGGAAGTAAAAAGAATTATCCCTATAGCGGATAAAATAGATAGTATGGATTCTGAAATGAAGCAGTTTAGTGATGAAGAGTTGAGAGCTAAAACAGATGAATTTAAGAATAGAATTTCCAAGGGAGAATCTCTGGATTCGATACTGCCTGAAGCTTTTGCAGTTGTCAGGGAAGCAGGATATAGAAATGTAGGGTTGAAACAGTACAAAGAACAGTTAATAGGTGGAGTGGTATTGCACCAGGGGAGGATAGCAGAGATGAAAACCGGTGAAGGTAAAACTCTGGTTGCCACGGCACCGGCTTATTTAAATGCTCTTACCGGCAAGGGAGTGCATATAGTAACTGTGAATGATTATCTTGCTAAAAGGGATAGGGATTCCATGGCACCTGTATATGAGGCATTAGGTCTTACAGTGGGTGTTATTTTGCATGATATGGATCAAAAACAGCGTCAGGAAGCCTATAGGTGTGATATAACCTATGGAACAAACAGTGAATTTGGCTTTGACTATTTGAGAGACAACATGGTTATATACAAGGAAGAGAGAGTTCAAAGAGGATTGAATTTTGCCATAGTGGATGAAGTTGACTCAATTCTGATTGATGAAGCAAGGACACCGCTTATTATTTCGGGAGAGGGAGAAAAATCAACTGAATTCTACAATGTTGCAGATAGTTTTGCAAAGTCCCTGCAAAAAGAAGATTATACGGTAGATGAAAAGGCAAATGCAGTCATACTTACAGATACAGGTGTAAAAAAAGCTGAAACTTTCTTTCATTTTGACAATTATGCCGATCCTGAAAATATGGAAGTACAACATTATGTGGTTCAGTCCCTAAAGGCCAATTATATAATGAAGCGGGATAAGGACTACATGGTGAAAAATGGAGAAGTACTGATAGTGGATGAATTTACAGGAAGGATGATGGAGGGGAGAAGATACAGTGACGGGCTTCATCAGGCCATAGAAGCTAAAGAAGGAGTCAAGGTTGAGAGAGAATCCAAGACCCTTGCCACCATTACCTACCAGAATTATTTTAGAATGTTCAATAAATTATCCGGTATGACAGGTACTGCACAAACGGAGGAAAATGAATTCAGAGAGATATATGAGCTGGATGTAATAGCTATACCTACACACGAACCGGTTATAAGAAAAGATTATCCAGATGTTGTTTATAAAAGTGCAAAGGGAAAATTCAATGCCATAGCTGATGAAATATACGAAACATATAAAAAGGGTCAGCCGGTGCTGGTAGGTACTGTGAGTATAGAGAAATCAGAACTTCTATCAGATATGCTTAAGAAAAAGGGAGTTCCCCATCAGGTTTTAAATGCTAAATTTCATGAAAAAGAAGCGGAGATAATTTCTCATGCAGGTGAAAAGGGGACTGTTACTATAGCTACCAATATGGCTGGCCGTGGTACTGATATAAAACTCGGAAAAGGTGTTGTTGCCCTGGGAGGACTTAAGATAATAGGTACAGAGAGGCATGAATCCAGGCGAATTGACAACCAGCTCAGAGGTCGTTCAGGCCGTCAGGGCGATCCTGGAAGTTCAAGATTCTATGTATCTCTTGAAGATGATCTCATGAGAATATTTGGTTCAGACAGACTTCAGGGTGTAGTGGAAAAACTGGGGCTTAAAGATGATGAAGCCATAGAGAGTAAAATGGTTACAAATGCCATAGAAAATGCACAAAAGAAAGTGGAAGGAAATAATTTTGACATAAGAAAAACACTTCTTCAGTATGACGATGTTATAAATAAGCAGAGGGAAATCATATATAGACAGAGATCTCAAGTCCTTGAGGGAGAGGATTTGAAAGATGATATGTTAAAGATGATAGAGGATTTGGTATCTTCTATTGTAGATTCTCATATATCTGGTATAGAAGAGGATTTTGAAGATGAAATAGTGAAACTGATTGACTATATGGAGGAAATTTATATACCCAAGGGTTCTGTTAAAAAAGATGATATTATAAATCTTTCCAATGAAGAAATTAAAGCTAAATTTACAGATATAGGGATAAAAATGTATGAGGAGAAAGAAAAGGAATTTACCCCGGAACAGATGAGAGAAATTGAAAGAGTTATTCTTCTCAGGGTTGTTGATACAAGGTGGATGGATCACATAGATGATATGGAGCATCTAAAGAGAGCTATTGGGCTCAGAGCTTATAGGCAGCAGGAACCTGCCCAGGCATATCAATTTGAGGGCAGTCAGATGTTCAATGAAATGATCTACAATATCAAAGTGGATACAATCAAGTATTTGCTTCATGTACAGATAGAGAGAGCACCGGAAAGAGAAAGAGTAGCTAGAAACGTAAGTACTAATCAGCAGGAGGATAGTGTGGTAAAAAAGAAACCTATAAGAAAGGCGAAGACTGTGGGAAGAAATGATCCATGTCCCTGCGGCAGCGGTAAAAAATATAAAAATTGTTGCGGAAGAACTGCCTAAAATTATAAAAGGAGAGTGATTAAATGGTATTTCAATTGGAAGAAGATATGAATAAATTAAATGATCTGGAACAGAGTATAGAGCAAATGAGGGATTCACTTTGACATAGAAGGTTCTAAAAATAGAATAGAAGAACTCCAGATGAAAATGCAAAAGGCTGGCTTTTGGGATAATGTAGAAGAAGCTCAAAGGGTATCCAGTGAGGAAAAAGATCTTGAGGATAAGCTCAATGAATACAAGAGTCTCCTGCAGAGAATAGAGGATGCTAAAGTTCTCATTGAAATTGCATCGGAAGATGAGAGTATTTCACCTAAGGATATATCAGGTGAAGTAAAAAATATACAGTTTCATGTAGAAAAGTTCAAAACGGAAACGCTTCTAAATGGTGAGTATGACAGAAATAATGCCATATTGAATTTACATGTAGGAGTAGGAGGAAAAGATGCGCAGGACTGGACGGAAATGCTCCTCAGGATGTATACAAGATGGTCAGAAAAAAAAGGTTACAGAATTGAGACATTGGATATGCTTGCTGCGGATGATGCTGGAATAAAAAGTGTTTCTCTGAGAATTATTGGAGAATTTGCCTATGGATATTTAAAAGCAGAGAAGGGAATTCACCGACTGGTTAGAATATCTCCTTTTAATGCAAATGGGAAAAGACAGACCTCTTTTACGTCAGTAGAGGTGCTTCCTGAACTCACAGGGAGTCAGGATATAAGTATAAGAACTGAAGATCTAAAAATAGATACTTTCAGGGCAGGAGGCGCAGGGGGACAGTATGTAAATAAAACTGAATCAGCTGTTAGAATAACCCATATACCTACAGGCATAGTTGTCCAGTGTCAAAATGAAAGAAGCCAGCACTACAACAAGGAGCAGGCACTGAAAATGTTGAAATCAAAGCTGGTAGAACTTAAGGAGAGAGCACATAAAGACAAAATAGAGGATTTGACAGGAGAGCTTAAGGATATGGGATGGGGAAGTCAGATAAGATCCTACGTGTTTCATCCTTATACACTGGTAAAAGATCACAGGACAGGTGTTGAAAGTGGAAATATATCTTCCATAATGGACGGTAATATAGATGATTTTATAAAGGGATATTTAAATCAGCAAACAAAATAGATGTAATTAATATACTGCCGGATTTTAATTATCAGGCAGTATATTAATTTTAAACAGTTGGGAGGGGCTATGACATTGAGCACTGGAACAAAATTCAAAGATACCTTTATTTCACTTAATCATAGAGATTTCAGATATTTTTTATCCGGACAATTTTTGTCACTTATGGGAACCATGATTCAGAATACGGCACTGAGCTGGTACGTTTATAAAATAACCAATTCTCCTTTTTTGCTTGGACTTATAGGTGTGTTTCAATATGCTCCGGTGCTTTTAATAACCCTGTTAAGTGGTGTAATTGTGGAAAGGCATCCCAAGAAAAGGATTCTTCTTGTAACCCAGATATCCTATATGCTGCAGGCTTTTGCACTGAGCTTTTTTGTATATATGGGTGAGAGCAAATACTGGATACTTGCTCTGCTGGCGGCTATAAATGGAATCATAACAAGCTTTGATATGCCCACCAGGCAGTCCTTTTTTATTGAACTTGTGGGAAAAAGAGATCTGCCCAATGCCATATCCTTAAATTCCACCGTATTCAATATGTCACGTATAATTGGACCTGCGGCGTCGGGAATAATAATGGATGATCTCGGAGTGTTCCAGTGCTTCCTGATGAATGCCGTCAGTTTCATACCTGTAATATATGGGATAGTCAAGATAAAACATATGGGAAATCCCGTAATTAGAAATACTGAATCCAATTTGCTTAAAGATCTGAAAGATGGTATATTGTATACAGTACATAAAAGAATATTGATATCCACAATGTTCATGATGGCAATAGTATGTACTTTTGCGTTCAACAGCAATGTGATTGTTCCTGTTTTTGCAAAAGAAGTCATGGAAGGCGGAGCCAGGACCTATAGTTTGCTAATGAGCCTTATAGGTCTGGGTTCTCTTCTTGGAGCCATGTTTATGGCAGGACAGGGCAGGAGAATTAGAGCTAGATATTATCTTATTATAAATTCCTTTATAATTGCAATTTTACAGATAGTAACTCTGTTCACAAAAAATTTTATATCCGTAAGTATGATTTTTGTGCTCATAGGATTTTTCAATCTTACTTTTTTAAATAAAGCCAATACCATAATCCAATTTAATACTGAAGATGCATATAGAGGAAGGGTGATGAGCATATATTCTCTTTTAAATATAGGAAGCACCCCTCTTGGGAGTGCTTTTGCAGGTGTAGTGATGGAAAAATTCGGTGGAAAATTTGGATTTTTCAGCTGTGGTTCAATTATATTTATAGTTGCTGTTATAATAATGATTTTTATTGAATTCAGGAAAAAAAGTGCAAAACCTTTTTCAGATACGTAGTTTCAATATTATCAGTATGCCTAAGAGAGATAATATAAATGAAATGCGGCAGTATAGAACATAAAAGTTATTACTAAAGGCATAATTTAATATTTCATCCGAGACTATACTAAAACACCTGCTTATAGAAGCTGTACTTATATATCTATTTTTATCTTCCGGCGTATGTATTTTTGACATATCTTCATCTGACAGAGTAACAGCATCTATAGCATAAGCTCTGAAGTATTCGTGGTCACTGGAATTTTCAAAGGTATATTTAAATTCCACATTATTTTTGCGGCACAAATTAGCTATTTCTTGGACAAGACTTGATTTTTTTGTGTCCCATTTACTGCCCATTATAGTGAGAGGTATTTTTTTATCACTGCCTATCATATCAAAATTTATTACTTTACAGCCTTTTAATTCATTATAGTATTTTTGGACAAAGGCCTTTGAACCCAGACAGCCAAATTCTTCGGCATTGAAAGATACAATTACTATATTTCTATCCGGCTTTCCAAGGGAGTTTATATATTTTACAAGTCCCAGTAAAAAAGAGGTACCAGAGGCATTGTCCAGAGATCCGCTGTATACTTTTCCAGATAGATCAGTGCCAAGGTGATCAAAATGCGCACATAAAACAAGAGGCGGGAGGTTTGTATTTTTTCCCTCTATGTATCCTATTATATTGTATACAGATGTTAATTTATTCTCAATGGGAATGAAACAACTGACTTCATAACCAGAATCTACATATTTTTTTATATCTTGGGCAGTTTGTTTTTTTACCATTACGTACATGGATTGACTGGAGTTTGCCATAAAGGAACTTCTGAAATTCAGATTATCGTTTTCTGGATTGTAGAATACAAAATATTTGCCGTTCTGGTATATTTGGAAATTGTTTCCCCTTTCCACAAGAATATCGGATTTTTTAAAGGATATTTTGTTGTCCTTGAAATTCAGCATATCTTCTTTATAATCCGCTCCATATTTGTATTGCCGTACTATGAAACCATTTTTGTCTATTACCCTGAGATAGGGGACACCTTCTATTCTTTTGGGGTAAAGTACATTGAAGTTCTCCAGATAGTTGCCTTTGTAGGGCCTTAAGTGCTGATTTTGAAAGTAATTTTTTATAAAATTTACTACCTCATAGTTTTCCAGAGTGCCGGGAAGCCTTCCTTTAAATGAATCAGAGGATAAATAGGAGATATTGTGTTTTACCTCAGCTGAGTCTAAAGGGGTTATGAGATAACAGTATTGAAAACTCAAAGAACAGGTAAGACACAATACAGCAAATAATAAACGCAGCATGAAATTTTTCATTATAAATAAACCTCTTTAATTGATGTCTTTATAAATATATTAATTTGCCAAAATGTATATAACTGTTGTAATATATTTTTAGCTGCATTATTTCAGACAAAAATCTATCAGGAGGAAAATATGGATAATATAACAAATACGCTGGCACTGGAGCTGGGAGTAAATAAAAAATATATAGATAATGTAATTGAGCTTTTAGATTCAGGAAATACAGTGCCTTTCATAGCCAGATACAGGAAAGAGCTAACTGGAAGCATGAGTGATGTGATTTTGAGAAAACTTGAAGAAAGGCTTGTATATCTCAGGAATCTTAAGGAAAGAAAGGAAGATATCATAAGAATAGTGGGGGAGCAGGGCAAGCTGACAGAAGATTTGCAAAAATCTATAGAAAATGCCACTACTCTTACGGAAGTAGAAGATATATACAGACCCTATAAGCCTAAAAAGAGAACCAGGGCTATTATTGCAAAGGAAAAAGGACTTGAATCACTTTCACAGGTAATTTTAGACGGGAATTTTAAAGGAGATATAGGAAGATATGCGGAACAATTTGTAAGTGATAAAAAAGGAGTTCAATCCATAGATGAAGCATTAGATGGCGCTGTGGATATAATAAGTGAAATTATTTCTGACAATGCTGAGTATAGAAAATGGATAAGAAAATTTGTCTATGACAACGGTGTAATTGAAAGCAGAGGGGAAAGTAAAGAAACTACTCCCTATGAAATGTATTATGATTATAAAGAGGCGGTTAAATCCATTCCCGCCCATAGAATACTTGCCATAAACAGGGGCGAGAAAGAAAAGGTTTTATCAGTAAAAATAACCTGCAATATGGATAATATAATAATTTATTTAAAAAATCACTGCTTGAAGGGCAACAGTATAACTGATTCATATATAGAAAAAAGTATTGGAGATTCTTTAAAAAGACTGATCTACCCTGCTATTGAAAGGGAAATAAGATCTGAACTTACGGACAGGGGAGAGGAAGGGGCTATAAAGATATTCAAGGCCAATCTAAAGGCCCTTCTAATGCAGCCTCCTATAAAAGGCAAAAATGTACTTGGCTATGATCCTGGTTTTAGAAATGGATGTAAGATTGCGGTACTGGACGATACGGGTAAGCTTTTAGATACTGCCATAGTATATGCTACTGCTCCCCAAAACGATATAGATGGATCTATAAAAAAACTCAAAGAGCTGATTTATAAATATAATGTTGATGTTATATCTCTTGGAAATGGAACTGCCAGCAGAGAGTCTGAAGAAGTAATAGGAAGACTTATAAAAGAAGTAAAAGCAGAGAAAAACAGGGATCTCTATTATGTCATAGTATCTGAGGCGGGAGCTTCCATCTATTCTGCCTCTGAACTTGCAGCAAGGGAATATCCAGATATAAATGTATCCTTAAGGGGAGCTATATCCATAGGAAGGCGGCTTCAAGATCCACTTGCAGAACTTGTTAAGATAGATCCTAAATCCATAGGAGTGGGACAGTATCAGCATGATATTGCTCCTAAAAAATTAGATGAATCACTAAAAGGTGTGGTAGAGGATTGTGTAAACAGTGTAGGGGTGGATTTAAATATAGCAACGCCATCTCTCTTATCCTATATATCAGGAATAAATTCAACTATAGCAGCTAATATTGTAGTCTACAGAGAGGAAAATGGAAAATTTAAAAGCAGAAAAGAACTCTTAAAGGTGAAAAGACTTGGCAGCAAGGCTTTTGAGCAGTGTGCTGGATTTCTCAGAGTGATGGAAAGCGCCGAACCGCTGGATAATACTTCAGTACACCCCGAATCCTATAGTGCGGCAAGAGGACTTTTAAAAACTTTGGGGTATACTTCAGAAGATCTTAAAAAACAAGATGTCTCCCATATTGATGATAGAGTGGAAAGGATAGATATGCAAGTTCTTTCTGAAAAACTTCAGGTAGGAATACCCACTTTAAAAGATATAATAAAAGAGATAAAAAAACCAGGAAGAGATCCAAGAGAAGAGCTTCCAAAACCTGTGCTTAAGACAGGTATTATGGATATAAACCAGCTTAAACCTGGAATGGTACTTACTGGTACAGTTAGAAATGTAGCTGATTTCGGTGCTTTTGTGGATATTGGGGTACATCAGGACGGACTGGTGCATATAAGCCAGCTTTCAGATAAATTTGTACAACATCCTCTTGATGTTGTACAGGTAGGAGACATTGTACAGGTGACCGTGCTTGAAGTGGATGCTAAGAGAAAGAGGATTTCTCTTAGCATGAAGTAAAGCGGTTCCCAATAATATATAATTTTTCTAGTGAAGGGATTTTTCAAAAACTTTCCTTATTATCTCCTGGGATGGAACTCCCTCATGAATTTTGGTGTTTCCTACGAAATATGTAGGTACATAATAATAGTCATATTTTTTGGCTATTTCTGGGTGTTTCTCTTCATCAATTATTTCAACATTGATATTTTTATATTCAGGAATTTTGTTTTGAAGTTCCTTCATCCAGGACAGTGCCTGCCTGCAGTAAGGACACCAGCTTGTTACGAACATGTGTACAGGTTTCATTATTACATCACCCAACTTTATATATTTTTTAATAGCTTTTACATTTTATAACTTAATTATATATCAAAGTAATGTATTTTTTACAATATAATTTAAGAAAATATATTGAAGTATGGGTATAAAAGTATTATAATGAATTTGAAAATTAAAAAGTAATCTTCAGGGCGGGGTGTAATTCCCCACCGGCGGTACAGCCCGCGAGCCCCAAAGGGTATGATTCGGTGAAATTCCGAGGCCGACAGTAAAGTCTGGATGGAAGAAGTGAGAATGTAATGTTTATTAGCCCTGGTATTTATTTATCAGGTTTTTTTATTATGTTTGCTCACCTGGAAGATTATATTTGATGTTTTAGGAGGGTGTCAACTGATGAAAAATAACAAATTAAATAGGTTAGTAAAAATATCATTACTGGGAGTAGTTGGCTTTTTGCTTATGTTTATAGAATTTGCCCTTCCAATATTCCCATCGTTTTTGAAAATTGATATAAGTGATTTACCGGCTTTGATGGGAACTTTTGCGCTGGGACCAGGAGCTGGAATTGCCATAGAATTTTTGAAGAATATACTTCATGGGATATTTAACGGAAAGACTGCCTTTATAGGTGAAGTTGCCAATTTTGCAGTAGGATCAGTTTTAGTTTTTACGGCAGGGTATATATACAGTAAAAAGAAAACCAAAAAGTCAGCGGTAATCAGCCTTGGAGCTGGAACTATTGCCATGTCGGCAGCAGCTGCACTGCTAAATTATTTTATACTACTTCCTCTTTATGAAAAAGTACTTAATTTTCCTATAAGCGCAATGGTAGCGGTGGCAGGAAAGATAAATGGGAGCGTAACGGATTTAAATACACTGGTATTATTTGCCATTGTGCCATTCAATCTGTTAAAGGGAATAGCACTTACAGCCCTTACGCTTGTTCTCTATAAGAGTGTATCTCCAATATTAAAGCAGGAACAGGCAAGAGATGGGAAGTTAGCAGAAAATAAAAATTAACTTAACTGAGGAGTCATAATAAGAAAATCTGGGATATTCCCGGATTTTTTTATTATGAAACAGGGATTTCATACGATAAATTATATATAGAACAAAAATTTTTAGTAAATTAAAAAGGGTGATGAATTTGTCAGGGATTTGGAATATAAGCAGCACCTATAATGTAAATAATAAAAAAATATCTGCAAAGCTTTCTTTTCAAATAGGAGAGAAATTTTCTGCTAGAGTTATGCAATTAAATAAATCAACAGGAGAAATACTTTTAAAGCTTTTAGATGGATGGCAATTTTCAGGTGAACTGGAAAGTTATCAGAATATATTAGAAAATCAATTGATAAGACTGGAAGTAGAAGGGTTTGAAAATGGAAAATTAAAATTAAAAATTGTGAATTCAGAAGGAGAGCATAATAACAGTGGCAATGATCCCATAAGTTTGTTTATCAAAGAAAATGATTTTAATCTCAGTAATGAAGATTATGATCTTATATATAAAATGGTTAAACATGAAATCCCGCTTACAAAAGATAATATTTCCAACATAAAAAGTGTACTGGAATTTATGAACAAGATAAAACAGAATCCGGAGGAACAGGATATCTTTATTCAGAAATATTTAATCAGTAAAAATCTATCACCCGACAGTGAAGAAGGCAAATTTACAAATACTACTTTGAAAAAATTTTTTAACCAGCTAAAGAGTATAAACGGAGATGATCTGTTTACTTTTTTGGAGAACAATATAGAATTAGATGAAAATAATATAAAGAGTTTTAACAGTATATTCAAAAACAAGGGAACTATATATAATGAAGTTAAGAATCTTGGACAGCTTTTACCAAAACAAATTGTCCAGCAAGATCAATCTGAAAATATCCAATTACAGGATAAGGCTAAAAATGCTGAAGATAGTTTAAAAGAAAACAATGTGGGCATTATTGATAAAAGTAAAAACCAATTTGCCATACTCCAGGGTGAAGAAGACAGGACAGGTTTAAAAACAAAACTGGAGGGTGAAAAAAGCAGCATAGGTTTAAAGACAAATGCTTTGAAAACTGCAGCAGATGCTGAAGAAAATTTAGGTGTACAGAATTTGAAAAGCCAGGAAACTTCCAAAAATGAAATAAATATAAAGAGTAAAACTATTGAAACAACCGGAGAGACAAGTGGTATGGGGGATTCAGGTAAAGTTCATCCTGATAATGTTCTGAGTTCTTTTGTAAAAGATAGGATCATGCCTTATGTTTCACATAGAGGCAGAGCTGCAAGTGAAAATAATATAGGACAAATTGCTGTACAGATAAAAGATCAAATAGATGCAAAGATCAATGATATGAAAGATATTGTGAGAGAAATATTAGAACAAAAAAATAGCGGCAAAAATGATATTTCCGAAAATATAAATCATATACTGAATAATAATATAAATGATTTTAAAATATTCAATACTATTTCAAATTCCTATTATTATATGGATCTTCCCATAAATTTGAATCAGAACAATTATCAGTGTAGGCTTATGATTAAAGATGAAAGGAAAAAAGGGAAAAAAATAGATTCCACAAATGTCAAAATAGCTGCTTCTATAAGCACTGAAAATATGGGAGTAGTAGATACCTATTTGACTGTGAATGGTCACAATATGGATATAGATATTAAATGTAATGAAAAATGGCTGGATCTACTTAGCAGAGAGCACGAGAAAATACTGGAGAGCTTATCGGATGTGGGGTATAATGTAGATGTCAGATTTCATGAGAAGGTAGAAGAAATGAACATATCCACCTGCGGGGAATTTTTTGAGGACAAGGATATAAGTATACTCAATGCTAGAGTATGAACCATATTTAACGGAGTAAAAAGGGGGAAGGAAGGTAAGGATAAAAGAATGAGTGAAAGAAAAAAGGCAGCAGCTTTAAAATATGAACAGAGCTATGAGTCGCCTATGGTCACTGCTGCAGGTATAGGACAGATAGCAGATAATATATTGGAGAAAGCAAAAGAAAATAGAGTTCCTATAGTCTATGACAAGGAATTGGCGGATCTTTTGATCAATGTAGATGTAGGGAACTATATACCTGTTGCATTATATGATGCGGTGGCTAAGGTTATAGCATATGTAATAGATATAGATGAAAATATAAGTAGAAGGTGATGATTTGGCTTTATTTGCAATATCAGATTTGCATTTAGATATGACTGGGGATAAGCCTATGGATATTTTTGGGGACAATTGGATTGGACATGATAGAAAAATAAAATCAAATTGGATGAATAAAATAACTTGTGAGGATACGGTGATTATAGCAGGGGATATATCCTGGTCTATGAATATGGGAGATGGATTTTTGGATTTGCAGTGGATTCATCATCTTCCGGGGAAAAAAATATTGGTAAAGGGAAATCATGATTATTGGTGGAACGGCATCACAAAATTGAACAGTTTATATGATGATATGAGTTTTATACAAAATAATTTTTTCCCATATAAGGATTATGCATTGTGCGGAACTAGAGGATGGAATTGTCCAGGTAGTGAAAATTTCTCCCAACACGATGAAAAAATATATAAAAGAGAACTTATGAGAATGAGGAATTCATTGAGCTGTGCAGTAGAAGCGGGATACAGTAAATTCATAGCTGCCATTCATTATCCTCCCATAGGTGAAAAATTTATGAGTTCAGGATTTAAAGATATATTTGAGGAATATAAAGTAGAAAAAGTTATATATGGACATCTCCATGGAGAAACCTCTTTAAAAGCTGTGACAGGAGATTTAAATGGAATAGAGTATATATTGACTTCTGCAGATTATATAGATTTTGATCCTAAAATAATAATTGGCAGATAAGTTTATCCTATAAGGGAAAAATTTATTTGCCAGATCATCTGCTATTTGTGAAATTTAACGAATAGGCCGTGAGCTTTATTCTCTTTGAGAATTTTTTTAGGCTGTCCTTCGGAAGGCAGTGATTTATTCTTAAGAAAATCTTTTACAAGATCCTTTTGATCTCTGGCCATATTTTTAATTCTTGAAGATGCTGCAGTAGAAGTTACTACTTGGCTGAACCATCTCAATGATTCTTCTTCTTTTCCTGTACGTCTCATAAGTTCACCTATGAGATAGGTGGTGGTGTACCTGTCCATGCCGCATATTGGTAGGCTTTCATTGTAATATGCGGTGCTAAAATTGTCTAATGCCTGATTTAAGGATCTTATCTCATTTTCATTATCATTTTTAAGCCTATACATCCAGGCAATTTTTAGAAAGTTAATTGCCTTTTTACTGGCTTTGGCATCTATGACATAATAATTTAAAAGAGATAGCTTGTACCTTTGAATAGCTAATTCAATATCATATACCTCTGGGTAATTTTTGCGGTGCCATTTAGGGGAAATCTTATTCCTTATTGTATCTGCATCATGTTCATTTAAATGAAGAAAATCGTTTTTTATAGCAGCGTAACCACAGTTATCACATACCCATACGTCATAAAAATAGGGATTTATTATAGAATACCTTATAAAAAAATCTGAATCCCTTTTTGTTATCCTGTATGAAGATTTTTTAATGGCCCTGGCATTAAAGGAATTTTCACAGACAGGACAGGTTATTTTTCTATCGTACAACATGGATTTTTGCTTGTCTTTTGATTTTAAACTTTCTGGATTTAAGGATATTTCTCTAGACATATTCTATCACCTTTACTATTGATCATATAAATTTTATAATATAAATTAACCCTCTTTAACCATTATATCAAAAATTTAGTTAAAATAATAGTTCTTAAACTTTCCATATTTTTGATATAATAGTATTATTGTACTAGATGAATTAATTTTATAATATCTGTTAGGGGTGATTTATGTGGCAATAAGAGAGTGGAAGACATTTCTACTACCATATAATCAAGCTGTTGAGGAATTGAAGGTAAAATTTAGGAGCATAAGAAAAGAGTATAGGAGAAAAAATGAATATTCACCTATAGAGTTTGTTACAGGAAGAGTAAAGGAAATATCAAGTATACTGGAAAAGGCAAATAAGTTTAATATACCCTTGGATAGAATAGGATATGAAATGGAGGATATAGCAGGAATCAGAATAATGTGCCAGTTTGTAGATGATATAAGTAAAGTAGTTAATATAGTTAGAAATAGAAAAGATATGGAGATAATGTATGAAAAGGACTATATAACCAATGTAAAAGAAAGTGGTTATAGAAGCTATCATATGGTGATCAAGTATCCCGTGAATATGTCGGATGGGGAGGTTGAGATATTAGCTGAATTTCAAATAAGAACACTGGCAATGAATTTTTGGGCTACTGCGGAACATTCTCTAAATTATAAATATAAACATGATATACCAGATGCCATTAAATTAAAATTGAAAAGTGCGGCAGATGCTGCATTTCAACTTGATGAACAAATGCTTGAAATCAAGGATGAAATAAAAGATGCACAAAAGCTGTTTGAGGTAAAATCCAGTCTGGTCTCGGATATAATGAATAACATATTGACACTGTCATCTATGGGTAAATTAACTGAAGCTACCAGATATCAGATGCAGTTAAATAAACTGACTGAAGAGGGAGAAGTCTTTGAATTGTCTAATTTATTACATTCTACAGAGAAGGCGCTTCAAGTATATAAATAAAATTGAATTATTTTTAAATAGTAAAAGGGCAGCTAAAGCTGCCCTTTTACTGAATTATTTTGCAACTATATTTACAAGTCTTCCTTTTACTACTATGACTTTTTTTACATCCTTACCTTCTAACAAAGGTTTGATATTTTGACTTGAAAGAGATAATTTCTCTATTTCTTTTTCATTTAAATTTGTAGGAATATTTATCTTGGATCGTATCTTCCCATTTATCTGTATAGCCATTTCAACTTCATCTTTTATAAGAGCATCTGGATTAAATTCAGGCCATTTTTCATTGAATATGGAGTAGTCCATACCTAAATTCTCCCACTGATCTTCTGAAAAATGGGGGGCAAAAGGAGCTAGGATTTTTATAAAATCAAGTATGCTGTCTTTTAACAGGGGTAAATTCTTTTTATCCTCCTGGGTGTATTTTGAAAGAGCATTTGTAAACTCCATAATTCTGGCAATAGCTGTATTGAATTGAAATTTGCCGGCATCTTCCGACACGGATTTTATCGAAAAATTTCTTACATAGTTTAATTCTTTTTCCGCACTGTCCATGGAAGTCTTGCTGTTATCTTTATTTTTAAGTATTTCTTTTATAGAATTTACGAGTCTCTCTATTCTGTCTACAAATCTATCCATGGATTTAATGCCGTCTTCACTCCAGGCACCACCTTCTGCGTAATCAAATCCAAACATCAGATACATTCTAAATACGTCAGAACCGTATTGTTGTATGCAGCTGTCTGGAGATATGGTGTTGCCTTTGGATTTACTCATTTTCTGACCGTCAGGCCCAAGTATTATACCCTGATGTCTTAAAGACAGAAAAGGTTCGTCGAAATTTAGAAATCCCATATCCCTGAGTGCCTTGGTGATAAATCTGGCATATAGAAGGTGCATGCATGCATGTTCCGGACCGCCCACATACATATCCACAGGCAGCATTTTATCTATTGTGTCTTTGTCAAAAGCCTGTTTATCGTTTTTATTGTCTGCATATCTTAAGTAGTACCAGGAAGAGCATACAAAGGTATCAAGAGTGTCAGCCTCTCTCCTGGCAGGACCTCCACAGTGAGGACAGGTTGTATTTATAAATTCTTTTGATTTTAAAAGAGGTGATTTCCCATCAGGAGAAAATTCCACATTATAAGGAAGTCTTACGGGAAGCTCATCTTCTGGTACCGGAACTACTCCACATTTATCACAATATATTATTGGAATAGGAGTTCCCCAATATCTTTGTCTTGATACAAGCCAGTCTCTCAGCCTGTAATTTACTGTGCCAGAACCCATCCCCATTTTCTCCAGTTCTTTAGTTACAGCTTTTTTACCTTCCACAGTGGATAATCCATTGAATTTACCGCTGTTAATCATCTTCCCGTATTCTACATATGGAAGAGAATCTCCTCCCTCTATAACTCTTTCGATAGGAAGCTTATATTTTGTGGCAAATTCATAATCTCTTTCATCGTGAGCTGGAACTGCCATTACGGCACCAGTGCCGTAAGTGTTGAGTACGTAATCTCCTACCCATATGGGAACTTCTCTACCATTTATGGGATTTATGGCGTAGGAACCAGTAAATACACCGGTTTTTTCTCTTGTTATGGATTGCCTTTCAATATCAGTTTGTTTTTTTGCCTGTTCCTTATATTTTTCAACTTCATCTTTATAGACATTTTTAGTTACTTTATCTACTAAATTATTTTCGGGAGATATGACTACATAAGTGACACCAAATAGTGTATCCACCCTGGTAGTAAATACACTGAATTCTAAAGAAGAATCTGCCACCTTAAAAGTTACATTAGTACCTGTGGATTTGCCTATCCAATGCCTTTGCATGGCCTTTGTCTTTGATGGCCAATCTATTATATCCAGATCCTGAAGCAGTTCCTCTGCATAGTCTGTGATTTTGAAAAACCATTGGGTTAAATCCTTTTTAGTTACCTCAGTGCCGCAGCGTTCACAGCAGCCTTCCTTTACCTGTTCATTGGCGAGTACTGTTTTACAGCTGGGACACCAGTTCACAGGTGCATTTTTTCTGTAAGCTAATCCATGTTTGTATAACTGTAAAAATAGCCATTGATTCCATCTGTAGTAATCAGGATGACAGGTAATGACTTCATTTTCCCAGTTGAACATGGCACCCATGGATTTAAGCTGTTTTTCCATGGTTTCAATGTTTTTTTCAGTGGAGTCTTTTGGATGAATTCCGGTTTTTATAGCATAGTTCTCAGCGGGAAGGCCAAAGGCGTCAAATCCCATGGGTTGAAATACATTGTATCCCTGCATTCTTTTCAGTCTGGCCCAGGAATCTACAGGAGCATAGTTGAACCAATGACCTGCATGTAGCTGGCTGCCAGATGGATAGGAGAACATCTCCAATACATATAATTTATTATTTAGATTATTTTTATCAAATTTATAGAGCTCTGTTTCTTCCCATTTTTTTTGCCATTTTTTATCAGTTTCAACACTATACATAAAATCTTCTCCTTTGCTCATAATTTTATAATTAAACTTTATCATTGATGCACAATTAAAAAAGCCTTTCGTCTCTAGAATTTTAAGAGACGAAAAGCTAAATTTCCGCGGTACCACTCTAATTAAATCAATAAGTTGATTTCCCTTAAAAGATAACGGCTTTTTTACCGTATCTGATTTTTCAGATAAGCTCTTAAGGTGAGTTCATATCATCTTCACGCTGTTTTTCACCTGACAACAGCTCTCTTTAGTGGTATATGAGAATACTACTACTCCTTATTCAAAGCTTTATATTGACTTATTTCACATTTTATAATATTAAGTAATGTTTTGTCAAGAATTAATTTAAAAAATTGTTAAAAAAGAACTCTTTATAAAGAGTTCTTTTTTGGCTGCCCATGCTGGATTCGAACCAACACATGCCTGTTCCAGAGACAGGTGCCTTACCGTTTGGCTAATGGGCACTGTTATGTGAATCTCAACACTAAATATTATATCATCAAAAATTCATATGTCAATAGTATACATACGGAATTTGTATTATTTTAGTCCTTTAGCTAAATATTTGTTTATATAGTTTATAAATAGAGTTAAAAGGTAATCATATATTAAAAATGCTATCTGCCATCCTGCTATAATTATATAAAAGTGAAAATTTATTTTTAAAAGTCCAGGGAAGAACAAACTGTATATTAAAAGTAGTAAAACTGTGCATAAGTTAAAAAAAACCAGCTTAACTATGATTTCAAAAGGTAATTTTCTCAACTTTTCAATATAATATTTAGTAAATCCGTAGAGACCAAAAAATATTATATAAGCTATTACTGTTATTTTTAATCCGCATATAAGTAAAGATAAAAGCGAAGTGGCAGCATAAACTGTAAAGGCATTTTTCAAATTTGTAATCAGTACAGCCAGGGGGATGAGCAATGAGGATAAAGCCAGTATAAAGCCTTGATTTAAAGGAACTATACTGCTTATATAGATCAGAATAACGCCCATGGTAGTTAAAAGTCCCCCTTTAGCTATATTAGAAGCTGCATTTGTTTTTTCTGCCATTTTAAAATCACCTCGTCAATTCGTTAATTATTAGCAACCGCCGCAATCTCCACCACCGCAAAGACAATCCAGACAGTATAGGGTAGCACAGATGTTGCATATGTCAGGATCTCTTCTCTGGTTTCCATAATAAGGCTGTCTGTAGGAACTGTTCATTCCGGATAATCTATTTAAGGCACTTTGGTATTTAAAATTATTTGGGTCTAACCTGCAGGCAGTACTCAGGTTGTTATAGGCATCATTATACCAGCCTTTTCTCATATTTAAGATTCCCATAAGATAGTTCCATTCAGCATCTCTTGTACCCATTCTTAAAAGTTCCGATTCAGCATCTCTAAAATTACCGCTGTTGATATTATTCTCTACAGATTGATACATGGCAGAGCCATTTCCGCTGTGGGAATTGTCGTCTGTATTCTCATAGCTGTTGTTTGGATTATTTTTCATCAGATAGTCGTAAGCTTCATTTATTTCTCTCATTTTACTTTCGGCTAAATCCCTTAATGGATTATTGTCATATTGATCGGGATGATATTTTTTAGCCAGATTTCTGTAAGCCTTTTTTATTTCCTCTTTTGAAGCATTTTCTTTTACTTCAAGTACTTCATATGGATTTTTCATCTTTGTAAACGCCCCTTCTAAAAACTTTATCCATTTTATCTAAAAGTCCATATTGTATTATGTTGTAAAGTAATTCTTCATTTCTTTTTACAGGAAGTGCCTTAAAAGCATTCATGCATTGTGCGGCACAGGTGCCTAAAATAAAATCTATTCTCGTTTCTATACGTTTTGAAAATTCTTCGAAATGTAGATTTTCGCTATTGAAGCAGTGATTTATGGCATTGAATTTTCCGTGGCTCATATCTGTATTTAAATCGTCCAATGCATCGATAATATATATCCATTTTCCAAGATTATACCCGAGAAAATAAAGATCATTTTTGACGGTATCTTTTTTAGAGGAACTTAATATAAAACCGGTGAGCTCTCCAAAGGGATGAGCCAGGAGATCTATGGATCTGTTTTCCAGATTTTTTTCTAGCTTGTATAAATTTTGAAGTTTGTCGTTTATAATCTGAAAATTTTTCTTGAAATCTTCAGGCATAGAACTCAGGTAGCTTCTTAAATAAGAAGACAGTATCTTGCTCTTTATAGACATATCGTCATTTGTGTCATCTAGAAGTTTGAAATAGGTAAGAGATATATTGCAAAAAGCTGCATATTTTAAAGAAGTATTATCCTTTAAAATGATTTTTTTCTTCATAGGATGAAGAACACATCTTTTTTTAGTATAAATTTGTCTACCGTCTTCCAGAGAATCTAAAAGTATTGCTAGAAAAGTCATGTCATAATTCAAAAAAATCCTGGGAATATTTCCAATGTTATGTTTAATAGATCTGCATAATCCGCAGTAATATGCTTTGAATTTTTCGTAATCTTTTATTTTAAGTTCCATTTTATAAGGAGTTACATAACCAAACATATATTCACCTATTTAGTATTAAAGTATTTTGCAGCATTCAAAATTGTGTATCCTTGTGCAGTATTTCATATATAGTTTTGGAAGTGGTGTCTTTTATGGAATATCCCAGTAAATCAACTATTTCAACAAGCTCGCTGTCATTTTTGGTCTCTATTTCTACATAGGCAAATGGACAGAATGATCTATCGTTTATGTCTATTTCAATTAAGCTGTCTTTGTATTTATAGCTTTCCCTATATTTGCTTATTGATTGCAGTAATTTTAATCCAAGGGATTCAAAAATCTTTTTACCAGCTTTCCAGTCTGATATTTCTGTTTCATTTTCTTCCATTACTTTATATTTTTTCTGACTTAAAAGTTTTTTTGTAGTCATATAAAAATGATTGGAATTATGTATTAAATCCTCCACTATCCTTATTCGAGCATAACCTCTGCCTTTTATCAATTTTCTGTCTTCAAAGTCGTATATGTAATTTGTCTGATTTTCCATTTTAACTTTTAAAGCTGCGGCATTGCTCAGCCTCAAGCGTATATTATCGGGTTCTATTTTTATTATTCTTGTTTCACACTCTTTTATATAAGCTCACCTCCTGGTGCTGCAGATTGCTACTATTTGAATTATACCATAAAAATCAATCGTCAAAAATTAATTATGTAAAAATTAAGTTCATTATGAGTATAAAAAATCAGGAGACTTTCTTAGATTCATGGAAGGTCTCCTAAATATTCATATATATGTGATTTTTTATGCTAGAGAATTTTCCGAACCCAGTACATTTTCTATTTTGTCTTCCACCACTTTTTGTACAGCATCTCTTCCAGCGCCCAGATATTTTCTAGGATCAAAAATTTTTGGGCTGTCGCCGAAAGTTTTTCTTACAGCAGCAGTCATGGCCAATCTCAAATCCGTATCCACATTTATTTTGCAGACTGCCATGGAAGAAGCTTTTCTGAGCATTTCTACAGGGATTCCCTTGGCACCGCTTAAGTCCCCACCGTATTTATTACAGGTTGCCACAGCATTTTGATCTACAGATGAAGCTCCGTGCAGGACTATGGGGAAATTAGGCAGTTTGTTCTGAACTTCCTCCAGTATGTCGAATCTCAACTTAGGTTTGAAATTTGGCGGAAATTTATATGCCCCGTGAGAAGTACCTATGGCTATAGCCAGGGAATCCACGCCTGTTTTATCTACAAAATCAGCTGCCTGATCTGGATCCGTATACGTGTGTTTTGATGCAGATACGTCATCTTCAACTCCTGCAAGAATGCCAAGTTCTGCTTCTACTACCACGCCGTACTCATGGGCGTATTTCACGACTTCTTTAGTTTTTGATATATTTTCTTCATAATCCAAATGCGATCCGTCAAACATCACCGATGTAAAACCTGTTTCCACACATAGTTTTACAGTTTCAAAATCAGGGCCGTGATCCAGATGGAGGGCAAGGTCAATTCCGGTTTCTTCTATGGCGGCATCCACCATGGCTTTTAAGTATTTTGGACCTGCATATTTTAATGCACCTGCGGAGCACTGTAAAATAACAGCAGAATTTTTAGCTTTTGCTCCATTTACCACACCTTGAATTATCTCCATGTTGTTGATGTTGAAAGCACCTATTGAATATTTACCATCGTATGCCTTCTTGAACATATTCTTAGTAGTAACTAATGCCATTTAATATTCCACCTTTCAATAATAAAATATTTTATGTTAAAAAATTATATTTGTTGTTTATTCACCTTATATTATAAACTATTAATTGTTGTTTTTCATAGTGACATTGTAGTCTTTGAAGAAAATTATTTGCAGTATTTAACATAAATCTGCAAAAATTAGAGTAGATTTTGAATATTTAACCGCTGCATTTCAAGTATATGTTCCAGTGAATTCTGTATTATATTTGTAGAGGACAGGGATTCCTCCGAATTTTTATAAAGTATATGGTTCATGAGTTTATAGGATTCATTATTAATATCTTCCATTTCATCATGATCTGAGAAAATAGACAGTTTTGGAGAATATTTTTTCCACTCCGCCATAAAATCCTGAGAACTTTTATAAGCTTCATTCCAGGAGTTTAATTGGATTGACTTTTCTATCTGCATACTTGAATTTTGCAATCTTGTGCATATGGAATTTAGATAATTTATTGAAAATATTATACAAAAAATCATCAGCATAAATATGGAAAAAGATATTATTGTACTTTTCATGTAATCACGTCCTATTCATTTTTTTCTTTTAACTGGCAGTAAAATTTCCCTTTTGAATCCAGCATGGCCACGAGAACGTCTTTTGCAGAAGATATGCTGTTTTTTTTCATCATCTGGTTTAACCAGGTTTCATCTTTTTTTGCTGTAATTAAATTTTTAAAATTTATTTTGCCGTCTAATATGAGGGTTATAGGTAAACCTTCCTGGGCTGGTTTTATCTTTAAATCCTGTTTAGTTGAGGGAGAGAGTTCTGTTTTGGGTATGACAGAAAGCTGGCCGCTGGTCTCAAGTATAGCATATTCTATATCTGACAGATTGAAATATCCCTGCATTCTCAATTCTTCCATTAAATTGTTTATATTAAATTTTTCATCTGTCAGTTTCTTTAAGTCCAATTTGCCTTTATTGATCAATATACTTGGTTTGCCGCTGAAAATAAACCTCATTTTTTCACTCTTAAGCTGCAGAAGTCCCAGTAGAGTTTGAAGGGTCAAAAGAGTTATTATGGGGATTATACCGTGTGTTATAGATATTCTGGTGTCCTGCATGGGAAGAGATGCCAATTCAGATATCATTATTGCCACGGCTAATTCAAAGGGTTCCATTTCTCCTATTTGCTTTTTACCCATAAGTCTCATGGATACTACCACAAGTAAATATAATATAATTGTTCTAATAAGTACTGTAAACATAAAACATCACATCGCCTTTCAGGTTAAATACTTTTAAATTTTTTACTTATTTATATTCTTACATTAATATAAAAAAATATGAGTAAAATGAGAACATTTCCGGGCAAATATGAAGTATAATAATAATGACACTAAATTGAGGGGATGAAGTTATGAATGAACTGGCTACTGACTTGAGGTATAGAAATACCAATACCTTGAGAAGCAGAGAAGAGAATATGTTAAACCTTAAATTGGGATGCAAAAGTATTAAAGTAAAATATAATACAATTTTATATAAAATATTTAAGGACAATTATGAACCGCCGGATATACCTACAGTACTGGCCAAAGTAAATGGAGAATATTTTGAGTTTACAAGTCCGTTAAAAGAATCTGGAAGTTTTGAAATTGTAGATATAAGAGATGCTCTGGGAAACAAAACCTATGTGAGAACTCTTCAATTTGTACTGATTAAGTCTGTATACGATTTGTTCCCTGAATCTAAAGTAACTATAGAGCACTCTTTGAGCAAGGGGATATTTGGAGAAATCCATAAAGATACTCCACTTTTGGAAAAAGATATAAAAAAGATAAAAAACAGGATGAAGGATATAATAAAATTGGACATACCTATAAGAAAGATAAGTATGGACAGGAAAGAAGCTATAGAGATCTTCAAAAGCTATAATATGGAGGATAAGGTCAGGCTTTTAAATCATGTAAATACAGAAGAAGTGAAATTATATGAATTAGATGGAAGATATGATTATTTTTATGGCTCCATGGCTTTTTCCACTGGAGTACTGAAAACATTTGATCTCATGTATTATAAACCTGGATTTATATTGAGGTATCCTGTGGAGTCAGATCCCTATCATCTTCCTGAGTTTGTGGAATATAGGAAATTGAGTAAAATATTTTACGAAACAGAACAGTGGGGAAATATACTGGATGTAGGAGATGTAGGCTCCCTGAATAACAAGGTGGAAAATGGAGAAATTGTAGATATTATAAGAGTGGCAGAAGCTCTTCATGAAAAGAAAATAGCGAATATAGCGGATATGATAAATGACAGAAAAGAGGTAAAAATTGTCTTGATTGCAGGCCCTACTTCTTCGGGAAAAACCACTTTTGCAAAGAGACTAGCAGTTCAGTTAAGAGTAAATGGAATAAAACCTGTTCCTATATCTTTAGATGATTATTTTGTAGATAGAGAGCATACTCCTAGGGATGAGAATGGAAATTATGATTTTGAATCTATATATTCACTGGATTTGGAGCTTTTCAACTATCACCTGGAAGCTCTTATGAGAGGTGAAGAGATTGAAATTCCAGTATTTAATTTTAAAAAAGGAGCCAGGGAGTGGGCTGGCAGAAAAATAAGGATTCCAGATAATGGCGTAATTGTAATTGAGGGCATACATGGTTTAAATGAAGTTCTCACCCAATCTATACCTAGAAAATATAAGTTTAAAATATATATAAGTGCTCTTACTCAGTTGAATGTAGACGATCATAATAGGATAGCAACCACTGATGTGAGAATTATAAGAAGGATGGTGAGAGATTACCTTTTTAGAGGATATAATGGTGAAGATACTTTGAAGATGTGGCCTTCTGTAAAAAGAGGAGAGGAAAAAAATATTTTTGTGTTTCAGGAAAATGCAGATGTTATGTTTAATTCAACGTTGGTATATGAACTCTGTATATTGAAAAACTATGCCCTTGAGCAGCTGGAAAAAATAAAGAGTTCAAGTCCAGTATATTATGAAGCTTTGAGGCTTAAAAGTTTTCTCCACTTTTTTAAAGACGTGGACAAAAAATTTGTTCCATCCAATTCCATTTTACGGGAATTTATAGGAGGAAGCGAATTCGAAGATTAGAAGTTTGATTTTAACAGTTCACCGTTACATGTGAACTGTTAGTTATTTTTAAACTCATGTCCATAATTAGTTGAAAATTATAAGCATAATCAATATAATTATTATTGAAGGAAATGTTTAAATTTAATATATTTTGTCTATGAGGTGAAAAAATTGGATGAAGCCGACTTGAAAAAGTTACTGGAAGATGTTAGAGAGCAGAAAGTGAATGTGGATGAGGGCGTGAAGATATTAAAGGATTTACCCTTTAAGGATCTGGGATATGCTATGATAGACAATCACAGGGAAATAAGGGTTGGATATCCTGAAGTCATATATTGTGCAGGGAAAACCGTGGATCAGGTAAAGGGAATTGTAGAATTTATGCTTACAAAGGGAAACAATATATTGGGAACGAGGGCAGACGAGGAGATGTACAGAGCAGTAAGAGAACTTTGTCCCTATGCAAAATATAATAAGGCGGGCAGGACTATAACCATAAGGAAAAAGGAACAGAAGGAAACGGATTCCTATATTGCAATAGTGACTGCAGGTACATCTGATATTCCTGTGGCGGAGGAGGCATTTGAAACTGCCAGAATATTTGACAATAAGGTAAAAAAGGTCTTTGATGCAGGGGTAGCTGGGATACACAGGCTGTTTAATAAGATGGACATTATAAGACAGGCAAAAGTAGTTATAGTGATTGCAGGAATGGAGGGGGCACTTGCGAGTGTGGTAGGAGGGCTTGTAGATAAGCCGGTTATTGCAGTGCCTACAAGCGTAGGATATGGGGCAAATTTTGGAGGTATAACAGCGCTTCTTTCCATGCTCAACAGCTGTGCCAGCGGAGTGAGTGTAGTAAATATCGACAATGGTTTTGGAGCAGGTTACCTTGCAAGTATTATAAATAAACTGTAATATGAAGTATTTTTCATAAAAGTATGCATGTGGAAAAATTTTTTATATGTAGACATTTTTCTACACATTGTGATAAAATTAAAAGTAAATTGTGTCTAAATAATTTAGATTTATTAAAATAGTTTTTAAATGTATATTCAAATTTTTATACGGCAAAATTAATTTATGGGAAGTGGGCTAAATATGGATGATTCGGTAATAGCATATATAGACAAGACAGTTGTGAGGATAAAGGGCGTGAATGTGAGAGGACTCAAGCCCTTTGAACTTGAGAAAAAACTTTCAGAATTTATACAGAGAGGAATAAGGGTAATCGGGGTAACGGGAGAATCCATAGAAATGGATGTTTATAATGTAGATCCTGAAGCCATATTAAAAGATGAAAGTGGAATAATAAAGGCAATTTCCACGGTGGAGGGAATTACAGCTACAGAACTTACTAAAATTGATTCCGCAAAAAAGATAGTTGAAGTAAATATAGATAATATTCCGAAGGGACAGCAGTATGGATGTCAGAAGGAAAGGTGGAATAATATTGATAAATAACGTTGTTATTATACCAACAGGGAATGAAGTTTTAAGCGGAGTTGTAACCGATACAAATAGTCCGGCAATAATGCAGTTGATTCTAGAACAGTATCCTGAATGCAGAGTTACACGTTTAAAGCCAGTATCTGATAATGAAGATGAAATAATAAAACGGCTTGAGAAATGCATCCATGAAAATGTAGATTTGGTAATTTTCATAGGAGGATCCGGAGGAGGGCACAGGTATGTATCTACTCTGGCCAAGGATTTTACCCATAGTGCTATAGAAAAATGTATAAGTGAATACAAGTACAAAGAGATATATGGCAAAAATGGTCATATGTGGTCTAAACTTGTCGCAGCAAGGCAAGGCAATACTTTGGTAGTAAATGTGCCAGGGCCTTATGTAGAAGCCGTTGAAGCAGCTAAGGCCTGTATGAAATGTTTGACTGAAGACGAAAAAGACCTGAATGTTATAGTTGACAGAATATCCAGTGCAGTTTTATCAAAATACCCTAAAAATTAGATTGGTGTTGATAAGATAATGAAAAGCTTTGAATTTTTGCAAGTAAATGATACATTTATAGATATTATTAACTCGCTGAATGAGGGAGTGAATGTTGTAGATAAACAGGGGAACCTTATTTTTGTCAATGAAATATCTGCGCAGTATGTAAATTGCACACCTAAAGGCATGGTTGGTAATCATATATCCGAATACTACCCTCAGGCTGCACTGCTGGAGGTAATAGATGAGAAGACGACGGTATTTTACGGGAAAGTAAATCACACTAATGGAAGAAAGTATATGGTAAAAGCAAAACCCATATTTGTAGATGGGGAATTAGAGGGTGGATTTGCAATATTTTCCGATATTACTGAAGTGGAAAACTTAAATAACAAAATAAGAAGTCTCAGACACAAGATTTCATTAAAAAGTAAAAACGATGCATTTTCGAATATCATAGGCTCTGATTCAAGTTTGAGCTCAACTATTGAAAAAGCAAGGAAAACTGTAGGAGCTCTTGGAGGCCCGAGGCACTGCATTATAACCGGTGAGTCTGGCACGGGAAAAACCCTTTTGGCAAGGTGCATCTACTATTATGCCAAGGAGATAGGGGTAATAAAGCCAGATGCTCCTTTTATTGAAATAAATTGTGCCCAGTTTACAAACACTGATATTGCAGCTATGGAGATATTTGGATGCAGTGAGGGTTCTTTTACTGGCTCAAAAGACAAAAAGGGATTGTTTGAAATGGCAAATGGGGGTATTCTATTTCTAGATGAAGCCCACGCATTAGATAATTATCAGAATCTTCTGCTTAAAGCTATAGAATCGGGAACTATAAGACGTATCGGAGGAAGCCGTGATATACCTATAAATGTCATAGTAATAGCAGCTTCTACAAAAAATTTGGAAGAAGTACTATTGCCGGAATTATATCAGAGACTTGGTCAGTATGATTTGTATCTGCCGCCTTTAAGGGAAAGGTCAATTGATGATAAAATTCAAATACTTATTGAATTCATAAATAGATATGAGGCAAATGTATATGATAAATATAATATAAATTTAAATGTGATGTTTTCAGATGAAGCCAAAAAGATATTGTTGAATGGATATTATCCTAGAAATATAAGACAATTCAGGGACATAGTCAATCAAAGTATAGACTGTGCCGCACCTCTTATAAGCAATGTCAAAGATTCCAATTTGAACATTTTAGTGGATGTACAGCATCTGCCTGTTGATTCCATTTGTACTTCTGAGAATGATAAGAGTAGAAATCTTGATGATAAGTTAAAAAGTGATCCTGAAGTAATAGATAATATTATTTTGGAATTGAGAAAAAAAGGCCTTGGACCTAGAAAGATAGCTAAAGTGCTCAATAAAAAAGGTATAGATATCAAGTATTATCAGGTTGCGTATAGATTGAAGCAAAAAGGTTTTTAGGTGCTGTGCTGGGGGCTATTGCGAAATAGCCTCTTTTCCATGTATAATTAGAAATCGTTTTTCCTGAAACCGCCTTATCCCATAATTCTTTTCCAAATATACCTTCTGCACTAAATGTTTCAACAGGATGTACTACTGAAGAAAGAGCCATTCGTCCCTTAATTTCATCATCGTTTGGGTAGGATAGTGCAATAAGGCCTCCTAAACTATGACCGCAAGAGTATAATGGGAGATCCAGAAAATTCCGGACTGCTTTTTACCCAACTGACTATGGTATCTAAGTCCTGCTGCCATCCCGATATGGTGGTGTCTTTTGAAAACTCCCCATAACTTTCACCTGAACCTGCAAAGTCAAAACGTATTGCAATATATCCTGCAGCCTCTATGCCTTTGGCCAGATTTAATATAAGTTGATTGGGGCCTATTTTATCACCGGTAAAGCCATGGCAAAGGATTACAATAGGTGTTCCATCAGCTTTTTCTCTGTAATTGTGAATCATTACAGACAGTTCCTCTCTACCTTTTACGAAAAAGTGCTTTTTTAAAACGTTTTTCAAATTATTACCCCCTTGTGTAAATTTTAATACTCCATTGTGTAATTCTGATACAATCTTGTGTAATTTTAATACATGGACACTCTTCAGCATATAATGTGCCAAAAATTTCATATCTGAAAGTAAAATTCTAAATAAGTCCAAAATAGCGAGTATTCTGAATAATATGGTTAAAAAAATAAATCTTTATAAAAAGAGTTATCATGTTAGTCTATTGTTATAAAATGTTGTAATTACAACACTTTAATTGGCGATATTTTTTCATGCCTAAAATTTCCCCATATTTTTATTACTTATTTTACCTGATAAATTACATAAAAATGAAAGAAGCAAATAAGATTGATTTAATTGGCATCAGAATTGCTTGTTATAAATGAAGGATATTGAAATGTAATTTCTATTTAGATTTTAGAAGGGGGTTAATGATGAGTAATAATATTATTGAAATCAGGTGGCATGGAAGAGGAGGACAAGGTGCTAAAACAGCATCTTTGCTTTTGGCCGAAGCTGCGTTTAAAACAGGTAAATATGTTCAGGGATTTCCTGAGTATGGCCCGGAGAGAATGGGAGCACCTATAACTGCATATAACAGAGTTAGTGATTTGCCTATTAAAATACACAGCAATATTTACAAACCGGATTATGTAGTAGTAGTAGATGAAACTCTCATAAACAGTGTAAAGGTTACAGCTGGTTTGAAAGATTCCGGTGCAGTAGTGATAAATACATCAAAAAAACCTGAGGAAATAAAATCATGTTTTAATGATTTTAAGGGAGATATATACACTATTGATGCTAGAAAGATTTCCGAGGAAGAACTTGGCAAAAATTTTCCTAATACACCTATGTTAGGGGCTATAGTTAAAATCTCTAAAGTTATGGATGAAGATGATTTCATAAAGAACATGGAAGGTTCCTTCAAACATAAATTTGCAACTAAACCGCAGGTAATAAACGGCAATATGGCTGCATTGAAAAGATCTCTAAAGGAGGTACAAAAAATATGAGTGATAAGAGTTATTATTCCACAGAATGTAAATGGCAGGATACAACTCCTGGAGGAGTAATTATCGATACGGGAAATGCTTATGAATTTAAAACCGGAGACTGGAGAACTACAAAACCAATATGGAATAGTGAAAAATGTAAAAATTGTTTTTTATGCTGGGCTTTCTGTCCGGATATGTCTATAATAGTTGAAAATGAAAAGATAAAAGGTATTGATTATGACCACTGCAAAGGATGCGGCTTATGTGCTGCCCAATGTAAATTTGATGCCATACAGTTGGTTGAGGAATAATAGGAAAGGGTGATGAACATGGCAAAAAGAGTAAGTTTAAGCGGTAACGAAGCTGTTGCAACTGCAATGAGGCAAATTGAACCGGATGTGGTAGCAGCATATCCTATAACTCCATCTACAGAAGTTCCACAGTATTTTTCCCAATTTGTAAACAATGGACAGGTTAAGACAGAATTTATACCTGTAGAATCAGAGCACAGTGCAATGAGTGCATGTATAGGTGCTTCGGCGGCTGGTGCAAGAGTGATGACTGCTACATCTTCAAATGGACTTGCATATATGTGGGAGCCACTTTATATTGCCGCATCATTGAGAAGGCCAATAGTCATGGCAGCAGTTAACAGGGCACTGTCAGGGCCTATTAACATACACAATGATCACAGTGATTCTATGGGTGCGAGAGATTCGGGATGGCTTCAGATATATAGTGAAAACGTACAGGAAGCATATGACAATTTCATACAGGCGGTTAGAATTTCAGAAAATGCCGATGTAAGACTACCGATAATGGTATGTTATGATGGGTTTATAACAAGTCACGGGATTGAAAACATGGCACTTCTTGAAGAAGAAGAAGTGAAAAAATTTGTGGGGGAGCATAAGGACGACTATTTTCTTCTTGGGGATACTCCTATTGCTTTGGGAACATTTGATGGAAATCAGTATTATTTTGAGCACAAAAGGCTTCAGGCTCAGGGAATGATAAATGCAAAAAAAGTTATTCTTGAAATTGCAGCTGAATATGAAAAAGTTACGGGAAGAAAGTACAATTTCTTTGAAGAATACAAAATGGACGATGCAGAAATTGCAATAGTTGTCATTGGATCCTCAGCAGGGACTTCAAAAGTAGTTGTAGATGAGCTGAGAGAAAACGGAATAAAGGCAGGGCTTATTAAAATCAGGGTATTCAGGCCTTTCCCGGCACCTGAAATAGCTGAGGCACTTAAAAATGTGAAAGCACTGGCTGTTTTAGATAAAACGGATTCATTTGCCACTACAGGTGGACCTCTTTTCAAAGAAGTAAGAAGTGCTGTATATGGAATTGGAGACAATAAAGTTGTGAAAAGTTATATTTATGGATTAGGCGGAAGAGATGTGACTGTAGACAGCATTAAGGAAGTTTACGCAGGACTTCGAGAAGATCTAGCTGCAGGGAAATATGAAATTTACAACTATCTGGGCGTTAGAGAATAGGAGGAGATAAAATGGCAGTAAATTTAAAAGAATTATCGAAAAAAGCGGACAGAATAACTGCAGGTCATAGGATGTGTGCTGGATGCGGTGCACCAATAGTGGCGAAATGGGTGCTCAAGGCATTGAAGACTGAAGATAAGGCAGTTATTGCAAATGCCACTGGATGTATGGAGGTTTCAACATGCCTGTATCCTTATGTTGCCTGGAAGGATTCTTACATTCACTCTGCATTTGAAAATGCAGGAGCCACTATAAGTGGTGTTGAGACTGCGTATAATTCCTTGAAAAAACAGGGTAAGGTAAAAGATAATTATAAATTTATAACTTTTGGGGGAGATGGAGGGACTTATGATATAGGGCTTCAATCACTTTCTGCTACTATGGAAAGGGGACATGATGTCGTATATGTCTGCTATGACAATGGAGCATATATGAATACCGGAATTCAGAGATCCTCTGCCACTCCTTTTGGTGCGAGCACTACTACTTCTCCCCAGGGAAAAGCAGTTCCAGGAAAGCAGCAGTATAGAAAAGACTTGACCAGTGTAATAGCTGCACATCATATTCCCTATGCAGCTCAGACGGTTGCCTCAAAATGGAAGGACCTTTATGAAAAATCCGAAAAGGGAATTTATACGAAAGGGCCTGCATTTATAAATGTACTTACACCTTGTGCAAGAGGCTGGAGATGTGATACTCAAAAGGAACTTCAGATAGTTGATTTGGCTGTTGAGACCTGCTTCTGGCCGCTGTATGAAATAATTGACGGTAAATATGTATTAAATTACAAACCAAAGAAGAAACTTCCCATAACTGAATGGCTAAAACCACAGGGGAGATTTAAACATCTATTTAAGCCTGGAAATGAATATATGATAGATGCAATTCAAAAAGAAGTAGATAAAAATTGGGAAGAACTTCTTAAAAAGTGTAATTTATAGCTGAGCCTTTAAATTTTAGGAGAAAGTTTTATGCCAGATTTTTAAAATATTTAATAATAGTGTTATAATTATAACAATTAATGTAATAAAATCTAACAAAATACTATATGCTGATTATGAATAAATAAACATTTTATTGGTTTTAGTGCCTATTGTATGTTATAAGAAATGAAAACATAAACATTATTGAAAATTTACACAGTTGGCATTAAACTTGCTCCTATTTTTAATGTATGTAAGTATAACTAAATGTTATTTAAGTTGAGGAGATGAGAATTATGAAATTGATGCATACTAAGCTTCCAGAATTTATTGAAAAGATGAAGAGGGCTGTTGTTAAAAATACTCCAGATAAAACCATTGAAATCAGAGGTCTTGAAAATTTGAAATGTGCAAAAATGCAGTCTCTTAGAACAGGAAGAATTGAGCTTTCAGTAGAGGAACTTGCAAAAAGAGAAGATGTTCAGAAAGTTGAACTCATTGTCATACCAAGAGTTCCTGAAACTATGCACACTGTCGTTGTTAAAGGAATTGATAAAGATGGAAAAGCCAAAAAGGCAATTTTAGAGGTTATCAATATTATACATCCTACTGAAGAGGTGGAAACTGCAGATTGTGAAGAAGTAGAAGACAGAAGGCCACCTTTGGGGAAACATTAAGGAGGAATAATCGTGAAAAAGCTGTTATATAGAATGATAAAACAGGGTCAGGTCAGAGACATTTTAATTCCTTTGAATATAGTATTTGTAGACAAAAAGGATATTGAAAATTCAGGGCTTGAAATAGATCAGGCAATTGAAAAAATAGCTCAGCAAATAAAAGGACCGGCTGGCATAAATGTTTTTGATATGGATGCCTGCACCACCAGCAGTGATGGTATTGTGCTGGATAGTGCTATAGTTAAAATGGCTGCATCGGATAATGGAAAAATCCATAAGGAATTTGGAATGCTTCCAATGGAAGAAATGAAAGTTACAGATCAGTTGATATCTGAAGAACCACATCTTGCCCAGTGGAAAAAATATTACAACGGCAGAAAGCTTTTTAGAGGGCCTAATCCTGCAAAAAAGATGATACCTGTGCATAATGCAGTTATGACAGGCAGGGCTGTTAACAATAATTCTGCCACTGAGATGATGAATGTAGTTACTATGGAAGAGATATTACTGCCTATTTTTGGACAGCTTCAGATAATGAAGGATCAGGATGTCCTTATAGGATACACAGGAGAATTTATATCCGTGGGAATTGGAATGACTGTTGCTGAAAAATATGGTAGAGTATTTCCTACCAGACAATTCAAAGCAGGAGATACAGCCCATGGTTCAGGGGAGTACGCAAAAACCCTTAAAAAACATATTCCCTGTATAGTAGCTCCTAAACAAGTTCTTGCCAAATATACTATCGATGCATTGGAAGCTGGTATGATTCCGGGAAAACACATTGGATGTTCTCCTGTAGTTTTAACAATTGCCAAATATTTAGGTGCTGATATAGATTTTGACAACATTACTGAAAAAGCCCAGGCAGAGCTGGCAAGTGTTGGTATTACTTTTGACTCTCTAAAAGCTCCAGTTAAAAAGTTGTCTAAAGAGGAAATTATAGCAAAAGCGGACGATATTATACCGGGTGTGGAGAAACCGGCAAGAATAAATAGTACTGAATTTGTTATAAAAGAAACTCTTGATGTATAATTTTTTAGATTAAATGGTTGTGTATAATATAGATGATCTTACTACTTTTATGATAAAAACTGTAACTGAAGAGTCTTATCCTATAATTATATGTGGAATATGTGATAAAAATAAAAGACAGGAAAGTTTGGATAAGCTTCTGGAGCTGAAAAAAATAAAATTTAACGGGTTAAAAGATCCATTTTTTATTGATTATAGATTGGCTGAAAAGGTGAAAACCATATCGCCTCATTATATAAAGGCTTTGGGTGTAAGCATTGTTATTGGAGATGTTCATCAGTCTACCGGTGGAATAATTGGATCACCTAAAAGTGACATAACCTCTTCAGGTAAAGATATAGAGAGCCTGGAGGGGGAACTAGTTGTTGTTTCAGTACCTGGAGGACCTGGATTTATAGTTAGAAGTGATGAAATCACAGCTAAAAAGATATACAGGGAATCTATGCTAAAAAATAAATCAGTTATTAATAGAGCACTTAGTATATTATCTAATATGATAAAATATGATGTAAATCTGGGACTTATTATTACAGATGGATGTGGGCCAAACAGCAGAGGGAGTGCAGTGACTATAGAAAACGGCAGAATATGTATGAGAATATTATAGGATCAAGTGATTCTTGGGCTCAGGTGGAGTTTGCTAATAAGGAATGCTTTTCTCCACCTGAACCTTAGAAGAACTTATCCAGGCGCGTAGCAGTGCTTATCTCCCACTTTAAGAATTTGGGAGTATTAGCAATGGTAGCGTTCGGATAAAATTGATATGGCTATGAAAGTAAATTCACATAAAAACTACTTTCATAGTCATTTTTTAGGGAGGGTAAAATATGAAAATTGCTTATTTTCAGTGTACCGCCGGAATAAGCGGAGATATGATTTTAGGAGCACTGGTGGATGCGGGATTAAAACTGGACACTTTAAAAAAGGAGCTTATGAAAATTAAAGTACCTTTTGATTTAAAATCAAGACATGTATTGAAAAATGGAATAGGAGGTACAAAAATAGATGTCATTGTAGAGGAAGGGCATGTCCATAGACATCTGAGTCACATTAAAACTATCCTGCAGGAGAGTGAGCTCAAGGGAAAAGTTAAGGAGGACATAATAAGGATATTTACAAATCTTGCAGAGGCAGAAGCTAAAGTGCATAATACTACTGTGGAGGCCGTACATTTTCACGAAGTGGGTGCAATGGATTCCATAATTGACATATGTGGTGCAGTTATTGGATTGGACCTTTTGAAGATTGAGAAGATATACTGTTCTCCTATACACATAGGCACAGGATTTACAAAATGTGCTCACGGTATTATACCATTACCGGCACCTGCGGTGGTTCAGCTGCTCCATGGCATAAAAATATATTCAAAAGGGATAGAGAAGGAGCTGGTTACCCCTACGGGTGCTGCTGTTATCTCGACTCTCTGCGATAACTTTGTAGAGATACCTTCTATGAATATAGAAAGCTGTGGTTATGGGGCAGGGGATAGGGAGCTTGAAATACCTAATCTGCTTAGAATTTGTATAGGAGATTTGGAAGACAGCAAAAATAGAAATTTTGTAAAAGAGGGAGAGGCAGTAAAAATAGAAGTCAATATAGATGATATGAATCCCCAGTTCTATGAATACATATCTCAGAAACTGTTCTCCGCAGGAGCGAAGGATATATACCTGCAGACAGCTTTTATGAAGAAGAATAGAATTGGCAGCATACTATGTGTTAATGCTGGCGGCGAGGATTTAGATAGAATTTTAAAAATTATATTTGAGGAGACTACTACTATTGGAGTAAAAGTGTTCAATTTTCATAAATACATGCTGCCCTATGAAATCAAAAAAATAAATACGGAATTGGGGGAGTTTTCTGTAAAAGTAGCGTTTTATGGCAGCAAAATTTCAAATATATCTCCTGAATATGAAGAGTGTTGTGAAAGGGCAGAGGAGTATGACATGCCTATTAAAAAGGTATACGATATAGTAAAGCAGACTGCTGCCAGACAAAATATCATATAATTTTTCCCAAATATCCCGGGCAATATAGCCCGGGATATTAATTTTTTTGCTGTTATTTTTAGTCTCCTGAAAGTTCATTTAAATTATTCTTCATTTTTATGGATTTAACACCTCAATTTTCCTAATCAATATAAGTGTATCTATAATGTATCAGCTAAGTATGCTTATTGCATATATAAATTTTCAGCATATAGATTATTTAATTAATTAATTGTTATGTATAAAGTTAAAGTAAGAGGTTAAGGACAGGAGTGAAGACAAGTGAAGAATAAGGAATCGATTAATGGGCAGGAAGTAGGCCGTAGAATTCGAGGGAAGAGAGAAGAGCTAAATCTAACGAGGGAAAAGTTTGCTGAAATGGTAGATCTCTCTACACTTTATATAGGACAATTAGAACGAGGAGAAAGGCAGATGAGCCTTACAGCTTTAGTCAGGATAGCCAATTGTCTCCACGTCACCACTGATTATTTAATATATGGGGAACAGAAAGACAATGGTAAAAATATTATGATTAGGGAAAATTTAAGAAAGTACAAGCTGTCCGGCACTGAGGATAATTCCGTATTGTATGAACTCCTTGGAAGGTGTTCCAAGAGAGAACTGGATTTAATAGAAAATATGGTGAAATTGATTTTGCCTTATATCAGATAAATGATTTTTTAAAAATTCAATTTAAAATGTATAGTGAAGAGTTAATGGTAAATGAAGATTTTCGGTTGGTACCGAAAATCAGCTAAAGCTATTAACTCTTGATTTTTAACTTTGAATAATAAAATATTATAGAATAAGACTTAATTTTCTGATGGCAGAAGATGAAACAGGGTATAAATTGACTGACATACTGGAAGTTCACTTTCTAGAGATACCAAAATTATCTGACGAAAAATTTGAGAGAAGTAAGGATGATCTAATAGTACAGTGGATGGAATTTCTGGATGCAAAATCGAAGGGAGTGATAGAAGTGCTGGCTGGAAAGAACTGTTCTTGCACTTATGGCAGTAGGTGAGGATCCTACAAATTTTCAGGGTTATAATCTTATAGATAAGATTTATAATAATACTGAAATAGATGAGCAGGGGATAAATGCCTATGTGTTTGCACTTACTGCCCTTGATTCCGGAAGTTTTGAAATTCCGTCAGGTTCCGTTTGGACAAGAGATAAGTTGATAGATAAAATCTTAGAAAATAGGACAGAAGACTATGGCTGGGATTATGCAGGAGATAGTGCGGATCCGGATATGACTGGTATGGCTATTACGGCTCTGGCGCCTTATAAGGATAGAACGGATGTAAAAGATGCCGTTGACAAGGCCGTTGGCAAATTGTCTTCCATACAGGACAGTGATGGTGGGTTTTCTTCCTGGAAAGTTAGCAACAGCGAGAGCATCTCTCAGGTTATAATAGGTCTTTGTGCAAATGGTATAGATCCTGCAAGTTCTGCTTTTATCAAAAATGGAAAAACACCTGTAGATGCACTTTTAAGTTATGAGGTATCCGGAGGCGGGTTCAGTCACACAAAAGGCACAGGATATAATGCTATGGCAACAGAACAAGCAGTGCAGGCACTTGAGGCATATAATATCTTAAAGACAAATACGGGTACGGGAATATATAAATTTAAGTAGGTTTTGAATTTATTTGAAATCCGTTTAATTAAATAGCATAAGGGCACTCTTTATCGCTGAAGTGATTGGTAGAGGGTGCTTTTTAGAGAATTTTTTAGTTTGAAGGTAATTTTAAGATTTTTTGTAGTGCTATTGAAGTGGGGACATTTATGGAATAGAATAAGTGTTGAATGTAAGTGAACTTTTATGTAGTTCAGGGCAATTGTAATTCATAGGGAGGGTTCAAATGAAGAGAGTTGTTTTATTTTGTTTAGTTATAGGTTTGCTTTTTAGTGGATGCAGTTCTGGTAATGAAAGCAGCGGCAAGTCTATCAGCATAAATGGGCCAAGCACTGATACTGTATTTATTATGGGTGGAAAGATTGCGACAAATGACAGCATAGATGTGAGTTCAAATATTACTGGAAAAGTTGTGGAAGTGTCTGCAGATCTGGGCAAAAAAGTGAAGGCTGGAGATGTAGTGGCTAGATTGGATACCACAGAGCTTCAGAGTAAGGTAGATGAAGCACAACTGGCGGTAAGTGCTGCACAGACTGGTCTTTCTAATGCTCAAAGTAATAAAAATTCAAATTCTTCTGATGTCAGCGGATATCAATCTCAGCTTGCCCAGGCTCAATCGCAGTTGAAAGCCTCTCAGGAAGCACTGGATGCTGCTGTTATTAAGGCGCCTATTTCAGGTACGGTGAGTTCGAGAAATGCAAATATAGGGGACACGGTAACTGAAGGTGAATCGATTATCTCAATAGTCAATACGGATAATTTATATGTAAATGCATATGCTCCAGCTCGTATCTTAAATCAGATTAATGTTGGACAAAGTGTAGCTGTAAAAATACCTGATATATCAGATGACGAGTTTTCGGGGAGGATAGCCGTCATAAATTCAAAACTGGATCCACGAAGTTCAGATGTACTTGTGAAAGTAACTTTAAATAATAAAAACCAACTTTTAAAACCAGGTATGTTTGCAGAAGTTGGATTGCAGTAATAGAAGAGGTGGGTTAATATGAAATTTGATATAATTTCTGTTATAAGAGAAAATCGAAAAAAGATGATTTTAGGAGTCCTCATAGCTGCTGCAGTAATAGTGGTGAGCTTGATCTCGCATTATGTGTATGAGCATATCTACTATGTTTCCACTGACGATGCAAAAGTTACTGCGGATTTGATCAATGTGAGTCCGCAGATTCGTGGAAAATTGCTGGAATTTGATGGAGATGAAGGCGATACAGTTGTAAAGGATGAGATAATAGCACGTCAGGATATGGGAAATCTTCCTGATTCAAATGTAGATCAATCTCTCATAAGGGCACCTATTGATGGCTTGATTGTAAAAAAACAGGCCAATGTTGGAGATAACTTGTCTCCGGATAAGACCATAGCACTTCTGGCTGATCCGAATAGTTATTACATAATTGCCAATGTGGATGAGACAGAAACCAGAAGGCTGCAGTATGGACAGAAGGTGGATGTATCAATAGATGAATACGGATCAAAGAAATTTACAGGTAAAGTTCAATCCGTAGGGCAGATGTCTCAAGATGCACTGAAACCTAATTCTTACTCGAAAGATGGAAAATATAAAAAAACAGTTCAAAAAGTGCCTGTAAAAATCAAATTTGACAGCTCCAGTAACTTGAAAGGTAAGTTTACCATAGGTGACAATGCATCGGTAAAAATTCGTGTTGTAAATAAATAAGAAATTCAGGTATATGATCAATAATTATCATATACCTGAATTTTTTTATTTAAAGAAATAGTTGAATTTGTAGGTAACTTATAAAAATATCGCACATGTTTTTAAATACAATTATATAATAACGTAGTACGACAATGTAAAATAATTGGCAAAATACAATTGTACAATATTAAATTCTATATTTTAATGTATTTTAAAATTTAAAATATAAATTGTTGACATTTGTAATATTGTTGGGTATAATACTATTAATGAAAAAAATAAAGAATGCAGTACGATAATATAGAACAAAAGTGTATTTACTAAATTTATTATATAAGTATGTATGTTAACTGATGTAAATTGAGAGAGACATTTATTTTTAGAATTTTTGAAAACGATATTTTATTAATTTTAATTAGGAAATAGTATTTTTTAAAAAAATAATAAAAACATAATACGATAATGTAGTACAAATTAATTTTTGTTCTAAGAAGAGGAGATGTAAATATGGATAAAGTCAAAGTAGGTATTATTGGTCCTGGAAATATTGGTTCTGATTTGATGTATAAAATTATACGAAGCCAATATATTGAGTTAGCTATGATGACTGGTGTAGTTGAATCAGAGGGTATAAAAAGGGCAAGAAAGTTGGGGTTTAATACATCAATAAAAGGAATTGATGCAATACTCCCTGAGAAAGACATTAAAATTGTATTTGATGCTACAGGAGCACAGCACCACTTAAAACATGCACCGCTGCTCAAGAAAGCTGGTAAAATAGCCATTGATCTTACGCCGGCAGCTGTTGGACCCTATGTAATTCCCTGTGTAAATCTTGATAAGGTAAAAGAAGAGCCAAATTTAAATATGGTAACTTGTGGAGGACAAGCTACTGTACCTATAGTATATGCTGTTAATAGAGTAGCAGGAGCGAAGTATGCAGAAATCGTATCCTGCCTTGCATCAAAGAGCGCTGGCCCAGGAACAAGACAAAATATTGATGAATTTACGCAGACAACAGCGAAAGCATTGGAAGTTGTGGGAGGGGCAAAAAAAGGCAAAGCTATAATAATATTAAATCCAGCGGAGCCGCCTATTATGATGACCAATACTATATATGTACAGGTTGAAAATCCAGACATAAAAGCTATTACTGAATCAGTAAATGAAATAGTGAAACAAATAGAGGTCTATGTACCTGGTTATAAGCTTAGAGTACCGCCTATTATTGATGGAAATAAGGTGACAGTTATTGTACAGGTTGAGGGTCAAGGAGATTTCCTACCTAAGTATTCTGGAAATCTTGATATAATAACATCTGCTGCTGTGAGGACAGCCGAAAGGTTGGCACAACAAATCATTGCAGAGGAGGGGAAATAATATGGGTGAAAAGAAATTTATAAATTTAGTGGATACAACTTTAAGAGATGGAAGTCATGCTGTTTCTCATGAGTATGACGTAAAACAGGTTAAAGCCATAATATCAGGACTTGATAAAGCAGGAGTTAGGTATATCGAATTATCCCACGGCGATGGACTTGCAGGATCTTCTTATAATTATGGCTGGTCTAAAACAAGTGAAGAAGAACTTTTAAAAGCAGCAAGTGATGTAATTGAAAATGGGAAACTTACAGTACTTTTACTACCGGGAATCGGGACTGTTGAGGATTTAAAAATGGCATGCAACTATGGAGCTAAGGTAGTAAGAGTTGCAACTCATGTCACAGAAGCGGATATAAGTGAGCAGCACATAGGCATGGCTAAAAAGCTTGGCATGATGGCAGTGGGATTTTTGATGATGACACATATGGTGCCAGTCGAGAAGGTTGTTGAGCAGGCAAAACTACTCGAATCCTATGGAGCAGATTATGTAAATATAGCAGATTCTGCAGGGGCAATGCTTCCAGAACAAGTTACAGATAGAATCAGTGCAGTTGTAGATGCATTGAATGTGCCAGTGGGATTTCATGCCCATAATAATTTAACATTAGCTACCGCAAATTCTTTATCAGCGATTAAAGCAGGGGCAACGTTTATTGATGGAGCATGCAGGGGACTGGGAGCTGGAGCAGGCAATGCACAGATAGAAGTTTTAGCTGGACTTCTCCAGAAGCTGGGCTATAAAACTGGTGTAGATTTTTACAAAATCATGGATGTAGCAGAAGATGTAGTAGAACCAATTATGAAACGCCCGCAGGTTGTATGTAATGCTCCTTTGATGTTGGGGTATTCAGGAGTTTATTCGAGCTTTCTACTTCATACTTATAATGCAGCAAAAAGATTTAATTTAGACCCAAGGGATATATTGGTGGAATTAGGAAAGAGAAAAATGGTTGGCGGCCAGGAAGATATGATTATAGATGTTGCATATGAACTATCGAAAAATAGAGGGTAATATAATTTAAGTTGTTACACTGATTAATCATTGAAAAAATTTACATATAGAATGATTTTAGTGCTTTTACTAATTTTTTTATATGTATATTTTATATAATTGCAAGAACAAGTTAACTTATTCTTATAATTTTAACCTTGAAGGGAAGTGATAAATGGAGTATTAAGGCAAATAAATTTATTAATTTATTATTAAACTTAAATTTATTATTAAAAAGGTAGGGTGAATGTTTAAATGTTTCCAACGATGAAACAGGTGGAGTATTTTACTCCTCAGAGAAAAGTGTTTGGAGTTAATGCAGTTGATAAAATTGGACAATATATTAAGAGCATGGGGATTAAAGGAAAAGCAATTATTGTTACAGATCCGGGTGTTGTAGCTACAGGTGCAGTTGAAAGGATTGAGAAATCTTTAAAAAAGGAGGGCTTTACTTCTTCGGTTTTTAGCGAAGGAATTCCTGAGCCAGACGATATCATCTGTGATAAAGCTGCTAATTTTGCTCGTGAACAGAAAGGCAATTTTGTTATAGGTCTTGGTGGTGGAAGTGCTATGGATATTGGGAAAATGGCTGCTCAATTACTGAAAATACCTGGTAAAGTAGCAGATTATTTACCAACTTATACGTTTCCATCGAAGGGTGCTCCCTTTATTGCAGTAACGACTACATCAGGAACTGGCAGTGAGTCTACAATGTATGCAATAATTAATTATTCAAAAGATAATATAAAAGGATTCTTTAGTACACCATATATTTTATCGGATCTGGCCATAGTTGATCCAACATTGCTTTTGACAATGCCACCAAAAGTTACTGCCGCTACGGGTATAGATGCATTATCACATGCTATTGAAACAATGATGGCTAAACAGGAAAACCCGATAACTGATGCACTTGCAATGAAAGCGGTTGAATTGATTGCAGAAGCATTACCTGTAGCCGTTTACGAAGGTGACAACCTCGATGCCAGAGTAAAAATGGCTTATGGTTCCATGATGGCTGGGATTGCTTTTGAGGATCCAGGAATTGTTGAGGGTCATGCATTATCACATACACTAGGTTCTATATATCATGTACCTCATGGTGTTGGATGTGCCATAGGTTTGCCATATGCTATGGAATATAATATGGGACATTGTATGGAAAAAATGGCACGTATTGCAACTGCACTTGGACAAAATACTAGTGGGATGAGTGTTCGCGAAGCAGCTAAATCAGCTATTTTTGCAGTTAAACAATTAATCATTGATGTTGGCCTTCCGTTGACTTGGGCTCAGTTCGGAAGTAGAGATGATATTCCAAAACTGGTTGATTTGATGACAAATTGTCCATGGATTACAGCATTCTACCTTTGGTCAAAACGCAAGATGACAAAAGAAGCTGCAACAGAACTAGTAACGCGAAGTTATGAGGGGCGAATAGGTGAGGGCATTTTTTAAGAACTGTTTTGAATATATTTGAAGTTTTAAACTACATGTTACTATGGATTAGTTATGGAATATAACTGGTAATAAAAAATAAAAGGAGAGAATAAGTCATGTCAATAAATTACGCAAAATGGAATAAATTGTATATTGATGGAAAATGGAAAGAAGGTTCAAGCGCAAAAATAAATACTATTACCAATCCATACAATGGCGAAGAGATAACCAAACTTAAGCTTGGTGGGAAAAAAGATATTGATGAAGCCTATGAAGCAGCGAAATCGGCTCAGTTAGCTTGGTCAGAAGTGTCTGCTTATGAAAAAATAGCTCTAATGGAAAAAGCTGCACAGCTTTTTGAAGAGAGAAAAGAAGAGCTTATTAAATTATTGATTGATGAAAGTGGAAGTGCAAGAATTAAGGCAGAGATTGAAGTGGATTGTTGTATTACAGATATTAAAGAAGCAGCTAAGTACCCAATGATGATGAAAGATGAAATATTCCCTTCTTGTATTCCTGGCAAAGAAAATAGAGCATACTATTTTCCTGTAGGTGTTGTTGGAATTATTTCACCATGGAATTGGCCTCTTTATTTAAGTGTTCGTGGTGTGGCACCAGCACTTGCGGCTGGGAACGGTGTTGTGCTTAAAGCTGCTTCTTTGACTCCTATTTCTGGTGGACTTGTAATTGCAAAAATATTAGAGGATGCAGGTTTCCCAAAAGGAATTTTTAATGTTGTAGTAGCTGATCCAGGTGAAATCGGTGATTATTTTTCGGAGCATCCAATTCCAAGGGTTATTTCGTTTACTGGTTCTACAAATGTGGGGAGAAGAATTGGAGAGATTGCAGGTAAAAACCTTAAAAGGGCATCATTGGAGCTGGGGGGAAATAATGTTTTCATTGTTCTAGATGATGCAGATATAGATCAAGCTGTAAAAGCTGCAGCATTTGGACGTTATTTTCATCAGGGTCAAATCTGCATATCAACTAATCGTATGATTGTTGATCGAAAGGTTTATTCTGAGTTTGTTAATAAATTCAAAAAACTAACCAAGAAAATTAAAGTTGGCGATCCAAATGATGTAGATACTATTATCGGTCCAATGATCACTAAAAAACAGATTAATAGGGCGCTTGAAGTTCTGGATAATTGTGAGAAAGAGGGCGCAAAGATCGAGGTACACAGCGAAGTTAATGGTAACATGATGAGCCCATCTATTGTTACTAATGTAAAAAATGATATGACAATTGCAAAAACAGAGCTTTTTAGTCCTATTGCGGTAATTATACCTGTAGATAGTGAGGAAGAAGCAATCAGTGTTGCGAATGATAGCGATGTAGGGCTTAGTGGAGCTGTTTTCTCCGGTTTACTTGAGCGTGGAATTCGAGTGGCAAAACAGATTGAAACTGGTATGATTCATGTTAATGATCAAACTGTTGGTGTTGATTCAGGCGCTCCATTTGGTGGTGAAAAAGGATCTGGTTTTGGCAGATATTGTGGAGCAAAATGGACAATTGGTGATTTTACAACGGTGAAATGGATTTCTGTTCAGAAAGTACCTCGTCAGTTTCCTTTTTAGAATTTGAATAAAATTGTAGGGACAGGTTAACCTGTTCTTACAATTTCATTTTTAGTTATTGCTGTGAAATTTATTTAGCAATAATATTAAGGTTTTAAATTGTAATAATTGAAATCTTTGAAAATTTTATAAAGGAATTGATTTATAATGAAATAATTTATTCCATTATAAATATATGATAATATTATTTTATAATAGAAAACATTATCATGTATTTATAAATAACTCTTTATATAAACTAATTGTTTGTGCTGCTAAGATAGCATTAATAAAATATAGGTCAACATTTGAAGTGAACAAAAAATTTTTCGAATTATTTGTTTGTCTATTTTGGATAAGTAAAATTGGGGCATAAATAAATTGAAAAAAACCAAATTCATTTTATTATTCTAGAAATTCATATGAAATATTTATCAAAGATAAATATAAAAGTGTATAAAGCTAAAATGGGTAATTACATATATTATATTCGAAAATAAAATTTATTATAAAATCTTATGAGAGGAGAAGTAATTGTGGAACTTAGGGAGTATCTTTTTTCTGATATAAGGAATTATAAATGGAATTTTAAAATAATTTCTAAACAAGAAGGAGTTTTTTCCGGAAGTCAAAGGTTAAAAAAAGTGGCGGATGAATTGAGGATAGAAAGTAAAAAAATATATTCCGAAGGGGATAAGGTCAAAGCAGGTGATTGTGTATTTTCAGGAAATGGAGATGCAGAACAGATTGTAAAGGCCGAAGAGATGCTTTTAGGAGCTATTGGAAAATTTTCAGGAATTGCCACTGCTGCATATAAATTTTCCAGAGAAGCAGGTTGTAATGTAAAAGTTGTGTGCGGTGCATTTAAAAAAATCCCAGTTGAAATCAAAAGAGATGCTCGACAATCCATTCTCTCTGGGGGAATAGGAACTCGTATAATAGATGAACCTTTTGTATATCTTGATAAAAATTATGTTAGACTTTTGGGATGTGTTAAAAAAGCTGTTAAAAGAGCTAAACAATATGACAGCACCAGAATTATAGTGGTACAGCTTAGAGGCGAAATAAATTCTATAGTGGAAGAAGCAATTCAGGCGGTGGAAGCTGGAGCAGGGATACTAATGGTGGATACGGGGAATATAGGCGATTTAAAATCTGTTGTCAGCATAGCGAGTAAATATAAGAGCTCTAAGAATATTAAAATTGCATATTCTGGTGGAATAAGTTTGAAGGATATTAAAATTATAGAAGATTATGGTGCCGATATTGTGGATGTAGGAAGGGCAATTATCGATGCTCCAATGCTGGATTTTAGCCTGGATGTTGTCAAGTAATTCTTAAATCCATGATTTACTATTTGCATTTTATATTTTAAACTTTTAAATAAATAATGGTAGCCGTGAGATAAAAATTTTGAAAGGATGATTTTAATGGAATGGGATTTACTTGAAAAGACCACTTTTTGGATTGACGATGTAAATTTAAAAAATGCTAATCTAGATGAAATTGCAGAGAAAGTTTCCCAGGTACTTAATATGACAACCAGGGAAATCATGGTTGTAGATGTAAGATCGGGACTTTTGGCATTTGATATTATGAAACGTAAGGTTCAGGCTGAATCTGTAATAGGAAAAGAAAAAGAGATACTTTCTAAACTGTCTGAAATTTCTGGAGTAGAGCTTGGAAGTGATGCTGCAGTACATTCTGAAGGCATACTTGGACTTATTGGGCTTGATTCTAAAGAAGCGAAGGATGTTCTGGAAAAATCAGCAGGGCTTACTAGGCAGATCAAGAAGGCAGTTTCAAAGCGTGTAAAGGTGTTTGCATCAGGTGCAGAAGTCATAGCTGGCAAAATAGAGGATACAAATTCTCCATATATCATAAAATCTTTGGGAAAATACGGGTATAAGGCCAAATTTGGAGGAGTTTTAAGAGATGATGTATTGGATGCTGAAAACAGCATAGAAGAAGCGCTTGAAGAAGGATATGGGTTGATCGTGACTACAGGAGGGGTTGGAGCCGAAGACAAAGATTTTAATGTAGAGGCTATACTGAGAATAGACAAAGATGCATGTACGCCTTGGATTTTAAAATTTAAGCCAGACTACCACAGGCACCATAAAGAAGGAGTTCGAATTGGAGTGGGAAAGGTTGGAATGAGTTATATAGTTGCTCTACCGGGACCCCATGAAGAAGCTAAATTAGGCTGTGATATTCTGATAAAAGGAATTCAAAGTGGACTTGATAAGGATTTATTGGCAGAAACTATTGCCAGTGCTTTACGCCAGCGATGGAGAAATAAAATGAAATGAAAAATATGAAGTGGAGGATGAAAATATGAATTACAATGAAGAAGCAAAAAAACTTTTGGGATCGGAGGCATCTAAAATCCCCGTAGGCCCTCTTACGGAAAAATATCCTAATCTGAGTATTGAGGATGCATATCATATACAACTTGCAGGAATTGACATGAAGCTTTCTCAAGGACGTAAGATAATAGGGAAGAAAATTGGACTTACAAGTCGTGGAATGCAAAAGCTCCTTGGTGTAAATGAACCGGATTATGGTCATTTATTGGATGATATGCTTATTTTAGAAGGTGATACTTTAAATCGAAGTGATCTCATTGCACCGAAAGTAGAGGGAGAACTGGCATTTGTTCTGAAAGAAACTCTCAAGGGGCCTGGAATAACTATTGCAGATGTTTACAGGGCTACTGAAGGAATTTTCCCTTCTTTCGAGATTGTTGATAGCCGTGTTAAAGATTGGAAGATTAAACTGGCAGATACAATTTCGGATAATGCCTCCAGTGCAAGATTGGTGCTTGGGAGCAGAATGGCTTCCATAAAGGATTTAGATTTAAAGCTTATTGGAATGATGTTTGAGAAAAATGGAGAAATGGTAAGCAGTGGTGTAGGTGCAGAAGTTTGGGGAAATCCTGCAGCGGCTGTAGCATGGCTTGCAAATAAACTCAGTGTATTTGATATTGCACTTGAAAAAGGAGAGATCATCCTTGCAGGTGCATTCACAGCAGCAGAAAAAGCCGAGGCAGGAGATATATTTACGGTTTCTTTTCATGGTCTTGGAAGTGTAAGTGTAAAATTTATTTAGTACCAGGTAAAATTTGAATATTCTCCTCCTATTGCTAAAATATGACTTTTTATATAGGAGGAAAATATAGAACCTAATAAACAATTAGGAAAATAGATTCATGTAATTATTTTATACTAAGGAGGGAATAAATACAATGAAAAAAGTTACACTTTTACCCCGTGTGGATAATGAAAAGTGTAGGGCATGCCGCACTTGTGAGAAAGTATGCCCTGTTCTTGCTATAAAAGTTGAAGATCATAAAGCTTTAGTTGATGTCGACAGGTGTAGGGGTTGTGCAAATTGTGAACAAAGATGTCCATTTGATGCTATAACTATGACAAAAAGGGATAAAGTTATTGAGATTGGTGTAGATATAAGCAGTGTAGGTTACGAAGATATAATAGATCTCTGTGTAAAAGCACATCTCCATCCAGAACAGACAATTTGTTATTGTGTAGGAGTTAGAGCAGAGGAAGTAGCTGCAGCTATTCTAAAGGGAGCCAAAACTCCTGAGGAGGTTTCACTTGAAACTGGAATCCGTACAGGCTGTACAATAGAGTGCATACAGCCAATACTAAGGCTTTTGGATGCTGCAGGATGTAAACTTAATCCAATTAAAGGAGGATGGCAGTGGTATGGTAAAACGGCCACTGCATGGGATTTGCCGGAGGAAGTAAAAAAGAAATATTCCTCTCGTGGATTCTATTTTGAAGAGGACAGGGAAGTATTAGATAAAATTATTGATGGGTGTAGGAAAGGAGAGGATAAATAATGAGACCAGCAATTGCGCCAATATCTCCAAAAAAATCACAATATGGTATTGATCCCTCTCTGGTAAAGACCAGAGCAGCAGATCTTCCAGGTATGACTTCGATTTACTTAAAAGAACTGTTTCCTGATTTGCCGGATGTGATTTTCCCTGGAGAAAATGGTATAGAAAGAGTGAGAAAGGCTGCAGAGGAAGCTCTTATGAAAGTTGACATGAGTATGATAAAGCCTGAGCATTCAGTAAATATCTTGGCTTCTCATCATGGTTTTACTCTTTTAGGAGGGCAGCCCTATGCAGAACTTTTGAAAACTGTGAAAGATGTAATAGAAAAGAGGACTGGATGTAGGGATATACGATTACGTGCAGGTGTTGGGATGCGTTTTCGTGAAACTGAAGAATATATAAAAAGGTATGAATTGGATAAGTATTTTAACGGAAAGGCAATAGGAGTAGCTCCGGTAGATCAGGGTATTCCTATAGAGACTGAAATAGGCACATTATATGGACTTAAAAAGGTTTATGATGCTGATTGGATAGTGCATACACATCACAGTGATGTTAGAGAAGTACATTTTCACCGTCAGGTGGATAAGGCAGTAAAGCCTTTTGGAATGTCCTATGCACGTATTGAGACAAGATCTACTTATCACCAGAATCTTGGGCCAAGGGGTGCGAATTTTGTGGCAAGGGCTCTGTTTGATTCGGATTTCGTACAGAAAAAATTTGCATTTGCAGCTTTTCTTGATGTTGCTCCGAATGGAATCGTGGGGGTGGATGTAAATAATGATCTGTATGAATTAAACAATAAAGTAACTTTTATTGGGTGCAAACAATATGGAAAGATAATGACACTGTTTGGTGAAATAGATGAGTGTATAGCTGTACTTGATTTTCCATGTCCTGTTCCCTATGTATTTTCAGCCGGAGTAATATATGCCAATTTTGCAGGGGCAAATACGGATTTATATGATTTAGATAGACCTCTTCCACCATATACCTGGTATACGGAAGCTTTTTATGGGAAGAATGGGAAACCTCTGCTTGATAGTATACCTCCTATAAATCCTGCAATAAAGATGTGCATTCACAATTATGCTTGGACAGGTTATCCTTCTGCTTTCTTTGCACAGCATATACCTACTTTGGTCGTAGGAAGCGAACAGGCAGAGCTGTTTAACCGAGATCCGCTGAATTTAAACTATATGGACTATGCAGCTTTAGTGAAGGATACTGAAACTGCCATTAATTTTGCCTATACTGCTACGGGAACTAAGAATGTAATTATATTTGATGGGGCAATGGGAGCACTAAATGTAAGTGAATCTCTTGCAGCATTGCTTCTTGAGAAGGCACCAGAAGTGAGTGAAAGAGTTGACAGGAAATTGCTTCCTAAATGGCTTCGTCAGAGAGGTGTCGATATGTCTGTATTGAAAGAGTAATTTGATTAAGCATTTGCCTGCATCTTTTTATTTCAGGTGCAGGCTGAATATATAAAATTTTTAGGAGGAATGGCTTATGAAGAAGATTATTTTCAGTGTACTGAAGGAATAAGTGGAAATATGATATTGAAGGCCTTGGTTAATGCAAGGAAAATGGAATTGTCAGTATTTTGAATATGAGTGAGTTTCAAAAAGATGTGAATAAACTCCTGAAAATAATATTTAAGGGAATTACTACTATTGGAGTAAAGTTATTTAAATTCCATAAATATATGATGCCCTATAAGATGGAAAGAACTCCTATCCCTTTAGGCAAGGTTTCAGTGAAAATAGAATTTTTTATAGATCAAATACCAAATTATTTCCTGAATATTATGAGCGTTGCAGCAAAGCTGGAGAATATAATATATCTGTAAAAAATATATAATATAGTAAAATTATCGGCTGACAAATATATGAAATAAAAGTATAATAAAAATATGTAAATTTAGCAGTTTTGATAATAAATGTAATTATAAAGGGAAAAGGTGTATAGAAGATGCAAAAGAGCAAATCGAACTTAATTCAATCAGTGGATAGGGCACTGCAGATACTGGAATGTTTTTCTAAAAAAGATAATGAGCTAGGTGTTACGGAGATTGCCAATCGTCTGGATTTGCATAAAAGTACAACTTTTGGACTCCTTAGCACATTGGAAAGCAGAGGATATTTAAAGCAAAATTTAGAAAATGGGAAATATAGATTAGGGCTGAAGCTTTTTGAATTGGGGAAATTAGTTGAAGAAGGTATGGATTTAAGGGCCAGTTCATTCCCATACTTAAAAGAATTGGTAGATAAGTATGACGAAACGGCTCATTTAGCCATATGCAATGGAAATCAGGCGGTATATATAGACAAAGTTGAAGGCGAAAGTGCTATTAAAATGAGTTCACAGCTTGGAAGGAGTGTTTATATGTATTGTACTGGAGTAGGTAAGGCTATATTGGCTTTTATGCCTGAGATGGACATAGATAATATAATTCAAAACACTGATTTTAATCAATTTACGTGTAATACAATTACAGATCCTGATAAATTGAGAGATGAACTGAAGGAGATCAGAAAAAGAGAGTACTGTATTGATAATGAAGAATTGGAAGTGGGATTAAGATGTGTAGCCGCACCTATCATAAATTATAACGGATATCCTGTAGGTTCTATTAGTGTATCAGGTCCTGCCAGCAGGATGAGTGATGAAAAATTGGAATCCATAGCAAAGGATTTAAAACGTATTGTTGCTAAAATCTCTGAAACATTGGGATATAAAACGGAGAAGTACAAAAATTTATAGAGAATAAATTTTAAGAGATATCTGTAATTTTTGATAGAATAGGATTTAATCCACGTTTGATTTGATAAACAAATGGGGGATAATTTTATGAGTGATATATATAGAAAAAGACTTTTAGAACTTCAAAGGGAGATTTTAAAATCAGGTATAGATATGGCTGTGTTGGTGGACAGGGAAAACTTAATCTACTATACTGGATTAACTAATATAGAATGTATGGCATTGGTTGTACCTTCAAAGGGGGGTATTGTCTGCATAACTTTAGCTATGGATTTGGCTTTTATAAAACAAAAATGTTGCCATTTAAACGTAGTTGGATATGATTTTCCGCAGAGTAATCTAGGCAGGAAGCTGGTACAGGTAATAAGGTATATGGGGTTTAATTCTCCAAACGTAGGTTTTAGTAAATATTTTGTAGAATTCAGTGTATTTGATGCACTGCGTATGGGCTTAAAAGGAATGGAATTTTCAGACATAACTGATATATGTTATAAAATACGTTCTGTAAAGGATGAAAGTGAAGTAGAGTATATTAGAAAAGCCAGCGAATTTTTAAAAGAAGGGATGGAAGCTGCAGTCAGTTCAATAAAGCCTGGAATGACTGAAGTCCAAGTACTTGCAGAGGCGCAATATGCAATGCAGAAAGCTGGTTCTGAAGGATCCACTTTTAGAATGCAAGTACTGATACAGAAAAGGCAGCTTATAATTCATCCTTATGCAGGCAATTATACTATAGACAATAATCAGGCCATTGTAATCCATTTGGGAGCATCCTATAAAGGATATACGTCAAAGATGTGCAGAACTATAGCACTTGGGAGGGTGGAGCCTGAAACCAGAAAGATATATAATGTTTTGGTTGAGGCTCAGGATAAAGCCATTCATGCATTGAAACCGGGAATATCTGTTGGTGCTGTTTATGATGCTGTTTTTAAAGTGATAAGTAATGCGGGGTATGGAAAAAACTTTTTAGATATTGCTGGATATGGAGTTGGAATTAGGCAGTCTGAATTTTATCCAATTATAAAGCGTAACGGAGATACTGTAATAGATAAAAATATGGTTGTGGATTTGTTATTGCCTACTATATATAAAAAAAGTGTAGGGGGACCACGCATAACTGATGTATTGAGAGTTAGGGAAGAGGGAGCAGAACTGCTTACTGAATTTTCTAAAAAGATGATACAAAAATAAATTGATTTCAAAATTGACCTATAAAAAATTTTGATATATACTATCTAATAAGGAATGTATTTTATAAAAATTTAATATGTACTGTTAGGTGCTGCTATTTTAAATGATATCAAGATAGCAGTTAAAAGGAAAAGTGTAAAAAACACTGCAGCCCACCGTTACTGTATGGAGGATGAAACCTTATTTATGTCACTGGTGAAATAGATCCGGGAAGACGAGGGAGTAAGATGAATCTGAGCCAGGAAGCCTGCCTGATATGTTGTTAATTCTTTCGGAGGGAGAGATATTACATAACTTAAGTGATATTTGTTGCGTAAATGGAAGATTAAAAGTATTGTGAAAACAACACTTTATATAGTCTTTGTTTGATGTAATATATTTTAACTTGTAAATAGATGTATTTAAGATAAAGAAAGAGGATCCCTTTGGATTCTCTTTCTTATTGTGCAGTAAAGAAAGTGTTTTTAGGAGGCGAAGATAAATGGAAAAAAAGTTGCAAAAAACTGAAGATAATTTTGATAAGTATTGTCTGAATAAAGAAAATAGAAGCTTTAAAGAGATTATATTTGAAAATAAAATGTCAAAACTTATTGATAAATTATACAATCAAATGGATGAAAGCTACAGGTTGGATATATTGATAAAACATAATTTGGAGGAAATAGAACATGGGAAATTTATGGGAAAAAGCTAAGCTCGGGAGAATTTGTTCCAGAATAAGTAGAGGCTCATCTGTAAAAATTACTGAAGAAATTTGTAAAGAATCTGTAGTACCTTTTGTAAGAAGCCATAATATAGGCGATGGTATATTTATTTATGAGGGACTTTCATTTATTGAATATAGTGCGGCAGAGAGAATCAAAAGTGTAAAGCTGGAAAAAGGGGATATATTGATCAATATGAGATTAAGTTCTTCTTTGAGATTCACACTGGTACCTGAAGATATAATAGGAGGTATGGTAAATCAACATGTTTCTGTAATAAGAGTAAAAAAGAATATTATTGATCCTATTTTTTTGAAATATTTTTTGATGTGGGATAAAACGCAGAATTTATTAATTTCCATGGTCATGAAAGGCAGTGTTAGAACAACTCTTACCAAGAAAGCAATTGAGAATTTAGAAATATATATACCGCCTATGGATCAGCAGAAAAAAATTGCTTTTATTCTTTCTTCATTAGATAATAAAATTAAATTGAATAATCAGATGAACAAAGTTATTAATGAAATGGCAAATGCTATTTTTCAATATTGTTTTGTGGATTTTATACCTTTTAGTCAGGATGAATTCAGAAAAAGTGAATTGGGGAATATACCTGGGTGCTGGAGAATAGAAAAAATGAAAGATATAGTTCCTGTAACAGACGGAACCCATGAGTCCCCTAAAAAGGAAGAAGCAGGATATAAACTTATAACTTCCAGGAATATAAAAAACAATAGCATAGAATTTAAAAATGTTAATTTTATATCTAAGGAGGATTTCAAAAGAATTAATATAAGAAGCAGGGTAGAAAAGCTTGATATTTTAATAACGATGATTGGAAGTATAGGAAACACACTGCTTGTTCAAGACGAATGTATAGATTACACCATAAAAAATGTAGGGCTTATAAAGACATCATCAAATAAAGAGATGGCAGAGTTTATTTTTATGTATCTGTCCTCGGATAGAATGAAGAATTACATAAAGACTAGAATAACGGGAAACAGCCAGAAATATATTTCTCTCACGGAATTGAGGAATATACCTGTTATTGTTCCACCTGGTAATGTAATTATAAAGTTTAATAGATTAATTTCAAAGCTGTATAAAAAAATGGCTCAAAATAATTTTATCAATAGTAATTTGACAAATATCAGGGATATATCCCTTTCCAAATTGGTTTCCGGTAAAATATTATTGGAAGATATCACATAGAAATTAAGGAAAGTAGTGTTTATAGATAAAAATCTATGCTTGAATATCTATTGACTGAATAAAATTTATATCTTATACTTAAAAGTAAGGCAATAAATAATTTATAAAAATTTAATATCCAGTAGTAAGTGATATTTTTAACATTCAGGTTTATTTAAAATATGAAAGAAGATCCTTTTGGATTCTCTTTTTTATTGTGCAGAGTAGATCAAGAGATCCCTGGGATTGAGTGGAAATTTACTTATCCCTAATTTTATAAAATTTTTTGAAAGGTGGTTTTAAAATGATCTCTACAAAATTGGAAAATTTATATAAGAGTAAATTGGTAAGTGCAGATGAAGCTGTATCTAAAATCAAATCAGGTGATAATGTAGTTTTTGGAACTGGATGTGCAGAGCCTTTAGTGCTTCTTGATGCTTTGGTAAAGAACAAAGAGAAATACAAGAATTTAAATTTGTACAGTATGCTGCCTAGATCTGAAGGTAAGTACGCACAAGAAGGTACTGAGGAATATATTCATTATAATTCGTTGTTTGTAAGTAAAGGTGTAAGAAATGCTGTCAATTCGGGAAGAGCAGACTATGTTCCATGCTTTTTTCATGAAATGCCAAGGCTTTTTAAGGAAGGATATATCCCTTTAGATGTATCGTTGATACAGGTAAGTAAACCGGATAATCACGGCTTCTGTAGTTTTGGAATTTCCAATGATTTTATAAAGCCAGCAACAGAATGCGCTAAAATTGTTATTGCAGAAGTCAATGAAAATATGCCAAGAGTTCTTGGAGATTGTTTCATACATATTTCTGATATAGAGTGTATAGTTGAAAATACACATCCTGTGGTTGAAATGGCACCTTCTAAAATAGGAGATGTAGAAAAGAAAATAGGGAAATATTGTGCTTCTTTAATAGAAGATGGGTCAACCCTTCAGCTTGGAATAGGAGCTATTCCCGATGCTGTACTTTCATTTCTAAAAGATAAAAAAGATCTGGGAATACATTCTGAGATGATATCTGATGGGATTGTGGATTTAGTTGAGTCTGGAGTAATAACAAACAAGAAAAAGACTCTCCATCCAGGAAAGCTAGTTGTGACTTTTCTGATGGGTACTAAGAAATTATATGATTTTGTAAATGACAATGCCATGGTTGAATCCGACTCTGTGGATTATGTGAATGAGCCCATGGTTATTATGAAAAATTATAAAATGGTGTGCATAAATTCCTGTGTGGAAATGGATCTGATGGGACAAATAACTGCTGAAAGTGTGGGATTAAAGCAGATAAGTGGAGTTGGAGGACAAATTGATTTCATGAGAGGAGCTAGTATGGCTAAGGATGGTAAATCAATTATAGCTATACCATCTACTGCAAAAAAAGGTACGGTATCAAGGATAGTGCCTTTCTTAAGCAAGGGATCAGCAATTACTACTTCAAGAAATGATGTGCATTATGTAGTGACAGAATATGGAATTGCACAGCTTAGAGGTAAATCGTTAAAGGAAAGAGCTAGAGAGCTTATAAAAATTGCGCATCCGAAATTTAGAGATGAACTGATAAGTGAATTTGAAAATAGATTTAATTGCGGTTATTAAAATAAAGTGTAATCCATTTCTCTTTTACGACTTCTATTTAACTGAATATATTGACTGAATAAAATTTATATCTTATACTTAACGGTAAGAGCAACAGATGATTTGTAAAATTTAATATTTGATGTTAGGTGATGTTTTAAATATTTAAAAGGAAAAGTATAGAAAATACTGCAGTCCCACCGCTACTGTATGGAGGATGAAACCTTGTTTGTATCACTGGTAATATATCTGGGAAGATAAGGGAGTAAGATGAGTCTGAGCCAGGAAGCCTGCCTGACATTTTGTTGATTTTTTCGGAGGGAAACATGATGCATTTTATTAAATTGTTTTTTAGTGTCAAAATATATATAAGCAGCTATAATTGAATGTAAATAGTGGGATCCTTAGGGGTCCTTTTATTATTGGAATTGATTTGATCTTTTATCCGAACGCTACCATTGCTAATACTTCCAACTTCTTAAAGTGGGAGATAAGCACTGCTACGCGGCTGGATAAGTTCTTGTAAGGTTCAGGTGGAGAAAAAGTATTCATTATTAGCAAACTCCACCTGAACCTAAGAATCACTTGATTTAGGGGAGGGATTATGATATGGAAGGTATGAAAAAAATTATCGGCAAGATTGTCATGCTTTTGTTTGTAATTGGCATTGCTTTATCCGGATTTACTGGAAATGTATATGCGGATTCAAGCAGTGCCGGCAATATGAGTACAACTGCAAATGAAAACAGGCTTTGGGGAGAGGACAGAATAGAAACGTCTCTAAAAATAAGTCAGGAGGGATGGAAATATGGTGCGGCTACTGCTGTTATAGCTCAGGGATATGGCTATGCAGATGCACTCTGTGCAGCACCTCTTGCAAAAAAATATAATGCTCCTATAATACTTTCAAGACAGGACTCGCTAAGTGATGAAACTATAAAAGAGCTTAAAAGGCTCAAAGTGGATAGGGCATTTGTGATTGGGGGGACAGGCTCTTTATCTGATAATGTGGAATCACAGCTAAAAGATATTGGTGTCAGCGCTGTGAAAAGATTAGGTGGACAAGATAGATATGAGACCTCTGTGAAAATAGCAGAAGAATTGGAAAATGTCAGCAATATTGTAGTTGCATCTGGAAACGGCTATGCTGACAGCCTTTCGATAGCTTCAATAGCTGCTAAAAAGGGAATGCCCATATTGCTGTCACAGAGCGATGTTCTTCCTCAGGTAGTGAAAAATTACTTGAAAAACAGAAATATAGAAAAAACGTACATAATAGGCGGCACTGGGGTTATATCCAGCAATCTGGAATCTTCTCTTACAAATGCTGTAAGACTTGGAGGCGCCACCAGGTTTGATACAAATCTGGCCGTGCTTCAGAATTTTAAATCTGATCTTAACTTTAGCAATGTGTATGTGGCAAGGGGAAATGGACCCAATGGGGATGAGTTTGCAGATGCGCTTTCCGGCTCAGCTCTTGCAGCTACAGAATCTGCACCTGTTGTTTTGACTGACAATACTGTTGCTTCGAAAACAGCTGACTTTTTAAAAGAGAACATGTCAGATAAAACCATTATTACTGCATTGGGCGGAACTGCGGTAGTTCCAGCTGTGATTTTGGACGATCTGGTTCGTTATTTCAATGGAGAGTCCACTAATAATGACGGTGAAAATAAGGAGACATTTACCTTGGAGCTTACTGAAAATAATGGAGCAACTCTTTTAAAAAAACAAATTTTCAAAATAGATACTAGTAAGATTGCATTGGATTATTTGGAAACTATGGTGGACAACATAGATGCGGGAAGTGGTTATATAAATTCTATATCCGTTAATGGGCAGAGTTATTTAAATGAATCTGCTCCAGATTGGTCTCATGGTACCAGTTGGTTCATATATATAAATGAAGAATTCGCCAGTGAAGGTATTCAGTCCATAAAGCCAAAAGCGAAAGACATCATAAAACTTGATTATCATGATTGGACTTATGAAGATATGGGTAATTCAGATATGAATACTGTAGATAAAAATCAGTGATCTATCAAATAGCATATGACAATAAAATAGCATTTTAGGGAATACTTAAAGAATGGCTGTTATTCGGGATTGCGGCCATTCTTTAAACAGCTGACAAGGAAGTGAATATCCATGACTTATAAAGATGAAGAAAAATCCAGGTATTTCATTGATTTTAAACAGTACCACGTGCTGACCGCTTCTGTGGTTTTCATGTCCATGATGGTAATAATATTTTCCAACGACAACCCGGTGATACTGTCATCTGTATATGTCTTTATCCTGTTTATTGCGGTGTTTTGCAGTGAAAAGCACAAATTCAAAACGGCACTGTACTATTTTTTCCCAATTGCTTTTTTTATAATTTTGCTGAATGTACTCTTTGTGAGTTCCGGAAGAACAACACTGTTTTATCTGTTTAATAGAAGATTTACACTGGAGGCGTTTATATATGCCCTGGTGATGTCCCTTAAATTTCTGGCGGTAATCTATCTTTTTATAATACTCGAGCTTATGGTTGATTCTGACAGGGCAGTTTCCTATTTTTCATCCATAATGCCCAAATCCACTCTCATGCTCATGATAAGTTTCAAGCTCATACCCAGTATGAAGGATAGATTTAGAAATTTAAAGGAAATATATGAGGTAAGAGGTGTGATGTTTGACAAGAAAAAAGCCAGAGAAAAAGCTGCAAGTTATATTCCTGTGATGTCCATACTTCTTGAGGATTCCATGGAAGGCTCTTTTAACATAGGTGAGGCAGCCTATGTCAGAGGATTTTTAAGCGGAAGCAGAAGTGTCTATGAAAGGCAGAAATTTAAAGCGAGGGACTGGGAGATAATAGCTTTGAGTACTGCCCTTATTATATTTTATGGAACAGCACAGTTTAAAGGATGGGTGCAATTTAACATATACGATGGTGTAACCATTGTGAATTTCATCAACATCGGAATAGCTGTAATTTTTGCCTTTATAGTAGCTATTTCATTAACTGTAATATTGAACGGCGAGGAGAAAAAGTATGGCATATATAGAGATTAAGGATTTGAATTTTACTTATCCTATGGAAAAAGAGAGGTCTTTAAAAAATATAAATTTACAGTTAGAAAAAAATGATTTTCTGTTAATAGCAGGAAGATCGGGATCTGGAAAATCGACTCTTGCCAGGGCAATAGTTGGTACAGTACCTAATTTTTATGGCGGTACCATAGGCGGGGAAATAAAAATAGGTGGAAAATATTTAAAAGATATGAGCCATAGGGAAAGAGCAGAAAAGGTAACCATGGTATTTCAAGATCCTGAAAAACAGCTTATGATGAATAGAGTCCACAGGGAAGTAGCATTTGGACTGGAGAATATAGGAGTGGATGAAGATGTGATCAAGAGGAGAGTTTATGAGGCACTTCAATTTTCGGGAATACTTCATCTTGCTGATAGAGATATTGCTTCCCTGTCAGGAGGGGAAAAACAGAAAGTGGCAGTGGCCTCTGCCCTTGTATATATGCCGGATTGTATAATACTGGATGAACCAACTTCACAGCTGGATCCCTCTTCTGCAGAAGAAATGCTGAATATAACTAAAAAAATAAATGAAGAACTCGGAATAACCATAATAGTCATAGAGCAGAGAGTGAACAGGTGGTTTGATACTGTGGATTCCATAGCTATCATGAATGATGGGACTTTGGAGTTATTTGAAGATAAGAGAGATTTTTATTATAATTGTAATAAAAGACAATTTATGTTTATGCCCGATTATCTCAAGTTCTTTAAAAAAATGAATTTTAATAAAATGCCGCAAAATTTTAAAGACGCCCGGGTGGAAATTCTAAACAGCTCATTGAATGTAAAATCAGGAAATGAAGTTGCTGCTGCTGAATTCCAGAATAATGACAAAGAAGTGATTTCTGTAAACAAATTAAATTGTAAATATGGCTCTAAACAAGTTTTGAGAGATATAAATTTTACTGTGGAAAATGGTGAATTTATTGCAATATTGGGAGCCAACGGTGCCGGAAAAAGCACTCTCTTAAAAACTATTCTGGGACTTGTGGAGCATGAAGGCATCATAAGGCTCTATGGAGAAGATACTTCGAAAATGGATATAAGGCAGATAGCCAGACATATAGGATATATATCTCAAAATCCCAATGATTATTTGTCAAAGGACAGTGTTTACGAAGAAGTTAAATTTACCATGGACAATTATGGGATATATGATGAGAAAATAGTGAATAGCGTTTTAAAAGAACTTGAAATATATGATCTGAAGGATAAAAACCCAAGGGATTTAAGCGGCGGTCAGCGTCAGAGGGTAGCCATAGCCTCCATACTTGTATTACAGCCTGATATGATTCTACTGGATGAGCCAACGAGAGGCCTTGAGAGTGGACTTAAAAACAAATTGGGGAAATTACTTCAAAATCTCAATAGAAAGGGTACTTCCATTATTTTGGTGACTCATGATACAGATTTTGCCAGTAATTTTTGCAGAAGATACATGATTATGTTCAATGGGAGAATTGTGGCAGACGGAAATAAGAGGCAGGTATTGGGAGATGGAATATTTTATACAACTTCCATGAACAAATTGTTGAGGGATAAGGATGATAGTATATTTACCCTGGAAGAAGCCATTGAAAGGTGTTCAATATGAAAAAATTTATTATTGTAGTTACTTCTCTTATAATCATAGTGCTAATGGCACTTACGGTTAGAAGTAATTTTCAAACAGGAGTTTCACTTATATGCACTGTGAGTGTTTTTGCAATACTTTTTATGAGTTATTTCTATTTTGAAAAAAGTCACTCAGGTACTAAGGAAATTGCTATAATAGCTACTTTAAGTGCATTTGCAGCTGTTTCCAGAATAGTATTTGCTGCTGCTCCAAATATACAACCGGTTACTTTTTTAGTGGCAATTTCTGGCTTTGTATTTGGATCTTATGAGGGATTTTTAATTGGAAGCACTACTGCATTTTTATCCAATATATTTTTTGGTCAGGGACCCTGGACTCCCTGGCAGATGTTTTCCTGGGGGCTTGTGGGAATCATTTCAGGGATATTGGGGAAGAGCGGCAGAAAAATTTCAACTTTTAAATTCTCAATTCTGTGTTTTTTGTTTGGCTTTATGTTTGACTGGATTATGAACATTCAGTATATATTGGCTTTCGTAAAACCTATAAACTTAGGCTCAATTTTAGCTGCTTATGCTTCGGGATTGACTTTTGATATTCTCCATGGAATCAGCTCTTTTGTGTTTTCAGTTATATTTTACAAGAGGTTTTTACCGGTGCTTCAGCGCTATAATAGGAGATTGATTATAAGTTACATGAATACTAAAAAGGGAGATGAAATTAATGAAGAATAAAAAGAAAAAGTATATAATAATTGTATCTGCTGTTGTGGTATGCGCTGTTATATTTGCGCTTGCGATCAAGGCTCAGAACGTATATACCAGCACTATTTCAAATAAACAGGCAAGTGCAGAGAAAGCCCAAAATAAGTCAAATAGTACAGCTCAAGCTGGGAAAAGCCAAAGTGGTGCTAAAGATGAAAAGGGAAATCCTGCTGTCTCCAGCAAATCGTCTAAAAATTCTGCTTCCAGCAGTTTAGATGGAGCTTCAAAGGTAAACAGCAAAACTGGACAGACTTCTTCAACTCAAGGTGGTTCTTCACAAAATTCCAGTGCACCCGGTGCTAGTTCTCAAAAGTCGGTAGAGCAGTCTTCTATTGAGATTATTGATGAAGCTCATGGAAATAGAGTTGTTTTACAAAAAAATTTGAATGGTATAGATGGACAAACCGTAGGATATGTAACTCAAAAGGTTCTTGATGGAGTCAAGATAAGTTACACAACAAAGGGAACTGGTTCTACAATTTATTTCTCAGATATAAATGGGCTGAAAGAGAGGGCAGAAGGACCCATGTCCGGATGGTGTTATTATGTGAAGAAAAAAGGACAGTCCCAATTTGTAAAGGCCAATATAGGAAGTGGACAATATGTGTTGAAGAGTGGGGATTCTGTGATTTGGAAGTATGTTAAAAATGGTATGTAACGATTAGATTATATTTGTTAAATAATTGTATATGGGGGGAAATGTAAAATGTTAAGATCAAAGATAAAGTATGCCGTTTTAAGCACGGCTGTGACTTCAATACTATTGGTTCAACCGCTGCTTGTGAAAGCGGCTTCTGTAGATAAAACTATAACTGATTCTAATAGATCATGGACTATAAAATTTAGTCAACCTGTGGGTTTTGATGATCAGACCAAAAATGCCATAACTGTAACGGACAGTAAAGGAAATTTAGTAAATGTCAGTATAAAATTACTTGACAGCAGCAAAGTAAAGGTAGATGCTCCGGAAGGCGGATATAAGCAGGGGGAAGTTTATTCTTTAAATGTAGGAAATGGAGTTCATTCTTCAGAAAGCAGGTATTTAAAAAGTAGTCTTAAATACACTTTCGAATTGAGCTCTGTATCTCAAGATTATAATTATAAGTCTCAGGTGGAAAGTACACTTGATGCAACTGTGAATAAAATTTTAAAAGATGGGATCCAAGATGATTGGCAAGCATTGGTGGTATATAGATGTGGAGAGGAAGTTCCCCCAAGTTATTGGACTTCTTTTGAAAACAGCCTGACTTCATCACAAGCCGATTCTTTTGCCCCTACGGATTATGAGAGAATGGTAATTGTCCTATCATTACTGGGCAAGGATTCTACAAGTTTTGGAGGATATAATCTGGTAGAAAAAATATACAATAATGCCGGCATGGATAACCAGGGTATAAATGCCTATATATTTGGTCTTATAGCTTTGGATTCTGGAAATTTTGACGTGCCAAATGATGCCCTTGTTAGTAGAGATAAATTCATAGATAAAATAGTATCTGCCAGGACAGAGGATAATGGATGGAGTATTACGAGTAATAAAGCGGATACAGATATGACATCTATGGCACTCACAGCTCTGGCACCGTATAGAGATAGAGAAGATGTGAAGCAGGTCGTAGATGCCGGAATTGCAAAACTTTCCTCCATGCAGGGCAGTGATGCAGGATATTCCTCTATGGGTGTAGAGAACAGCCAGAGTTTATCTCAGGTTATCATAGCTCTCTGCAGTAATGGAATAGATCCTACAGGCAGTGAATTTACGAAAAACAACAAAAACCTGATAGATGAACTTTTAAGTTATAAATTAAAAGATGGAGGATTCAGCTATAATAAGCAGAATGTGTATGATCCTCTTTCTACTGAACAGGCTGCGGAGGCACTGGAAGCTTATAAAATGTTTAAAGAACAGACCGGCAGCATATTTAGAAATTAGCTCCTCTTATGAAAGTTCAAATATAAAATATCAAATGATAAAGATTTTCGGGTAAAACCGAAAATCTACTATATTTGATATTTGAACTCTAAACTTTATTTTTATACTTGAGGTTGACGTACCTGAAAACCTTCTTCCCTCCATTTCTTTTTGGAGAGCTCCGTTTTACTTAAAGAGTTCTTGTCCGGATCCAGGGTTGTCTCGTAAAATAATTTCTGGCTGTCCAGGGCCCGTTTCCCGCCGCGTTTGTCTATATGAGAATAAGAACCGTCGCTGGTCAGCATTCTAGCTTTGATTGTGTCGTTTAACTGTGTATTGAGTATTCCCTTCAATTTATTCTTTACATCTGTATCTTCTATGGGAAATAAAAGTTCCACTCTTCTGTCCAGATTTCTGTTCATCCAGTCTGCACTGGATAAATACAGTGCTTCCTCACCATTATTGTAAAAATAATATATTCTGCTGTGCTCGAGGAACCTTCCCACGATACTTATTACACTTATATTTTCACTGACACCCTTTATTTTTGGCCTTAAACAACATATACCCCTGGACGATTAACTGGATTTTTACTCCTGCACAGGATGCGTCGTACAGAGCTTCAATTACATGTTTATCCACCAGTGAATTCATCTTGGCAATTATTTTAGCAGGTTTGCTATCTAGAGCGTTGTTTTTCTCCCGTTCTATGAGATATAGAAACCTTTCTCTCAAATTAAGTGGAGCTATACAGGTCTTTTTAAGTTCTTTTGGAATGGAATGACCTGAAAGCATGTTGAATATTACGGATGCATCTTCACCAAAATAGGGATTTGATGTGAAAAGACCCAAATCCGTATATATTTTTGCAGTTACATCGTTGTAATTGCCAGTGCCCATGTGAACATACCTTTTTATTCCGTCATTTTCTCTCCTGACTACTAAGAGAAGCTTGCAGTGCGTTTTAAGTCCCACTAATCCGTAGATTACATGGCATCCTGCCTTTTCCAGCTGCTTTGCCCATATTATGTTGTTTTCTTCATCAAATCTTGCCTTTAATTCCACGAGCACTGTAACCTGTTTTCCATTTTCGGCTGCTTTTATAAGAGATCTTACAATGGGAGAGTTTCCGCTGACCCTGTAGAGCACCTGCTTTATGGCAAGTACTGAAGGATCTTCTGCAGCCTGCTTTACAAATTCTATAACAGGTTCAAAGGACTCATAGGGGTGGTATAAGAGTATATCTTTCTTTGATATTATGGAAAAAATGTCCTCATCTTCCATCCCTTTAAGTGGATTTAATGGCTTTATAGGCTCATAGCACAGATATTTGTACTTTTTTACGGATATGAGCTTATTTAAAAAGGTCAAGTCCAGTGGAACATTTAAGATATATTCCTGAGTCTTTGAGATTTCCAGTTCTTTCTCAAGGGTTCTCACTATATCCTTGTCTATTCCCCTTTCAAGTTCCAGTCTTACTGCAGCACCCCACTTACGCTGCTTTAAAGATTCCTCTATGGCTTCAAGAAGATCTTCTGCACCCTCTTCATCCACAGCCATATCTGCGTTTCTCGTTATTCTGTAACATCCGCAGGATAATATATTTTCGGTACCAAAAAGAGTTTTTAAGTTTGATTTTATAATATCTTCCAGAAGTATTATGTTAAAATTTGATTCACTTGGTATCACCACTATCCTTGGAAGTACCGAGGGTACCTGAACCGTAGCGAAAGATTTGACTCCTTTTTTCTCGATGATGAGACCTATGTTTAAACTCTTGTTTAAAAGCAGTGGAAAAGCACTGCTGCTGTCTAAAAGTACTGGAGTCAGAACGGGAAAAACATTCTTGCGATAGTAGTTTTTTATAAATTTGCTCTGATTTTCATCTAAATCCTGAGGTTTTAGAAATTTTATGTTTTCCTTTCCAAGAGCTATTTTTAAAGAACGATTATAATAACTGCACTGCTTTGCCACCAATTTTGTCACACTTGAATATATATCTGCCAGCTGTTCTTTTGGAGTCAATCCTGAAGGATCCGGTTTGTTGAAGCCTGCCTTTATCTGATCCATGAGAGAGCCAACTCTTACCATGAAAAATTCATCCAGGTTGGAACAGGTTATAGAAAGAAATCTCAGACGTTCAAATAGAGGATGATTTGTATCTCTGCACTCTTCCAGTACTCTCTTATTGAATTCTATCCAGCTTAGCTCTCTGTTTATAAAATTTTTACTTTTGTTGAATTTACCCATAAATTGAGCCTCCTTAAATTGTTGGTTTTATACCGAAAACTTCCTGAAAAAAGTTTGCCTTACTGTTAAAAGCCCATTCTTCAAGGCTTATGTCTTTTTCAGATGTAGTATTGAAAAATAGCATGTCGCCGTTTTTCGTAAGTTTTATATCTGTTATTTTTTGAAGATGGGATGTATCAAGTGCCTCTGATAATTTTAAAATGGCAGACAACATAGATGTGACCATCTTATCTCTGGAATCCAGAATGGAATAATTATAATCTGATTCTTTAGGTATTATATCCCAATGGTATTTGGCTATGCTGGCTATTATGTTTAGTTCTCTATATGAAAATCCCATTATATCCTGATTTATTATTATGTTATAAGCTTGAATTTCAGGATCTACTGCATCTATAAATTGTCCTACATCGTGAATCCTGCTGGATACCTGCAGATACAATCTTTCAGATTCCCCCATCTTGTGAATTTTTAAAGTTTGATCAAATATTGACAGTGCAATTTTTTCTACGTAATTGGAATGGATTTTGTCAATCTTATATTTGTCGGCAATATGATCTATAGAACTTAAAATATCATCTATAAGCTTTGATTTACGGGGAAGGTTGAAAATCTTATCAGAAAGATCCTGTAAGACCCCAAGCCTTAAAGTTATGTTGGGGTTGTATATACTTTCCGTATTTGCCATCTTGTAAAAGCAGTTGAATAAAATCAGCGTGGGGAGCAAAAGGTTCATTTTAATGGCACTGATTTTATATTTAAAAGTGATTTGATCCTCAGTCATATTTTTAATTTCATTGTACAGTGATTTAAAATCTTTTCCAAGTATTATATTATTCATTTTGGAATTATTGCCCCTGCTGTTGATTAAATTGACAATTGTATGTACTTCGCCTCCTATTATGATGAGGTTTTCTATTTTTAAATGCTTTGTATTGGATTTTATCCAGTATAATTTACTTTCAACGTATTCCTTCATTAAATTGGAGAAATTCATAATCTTATTTTCCAAACCCGTAAAGGTTTCTTTCAACCTGAGAGACCCTATTTGGATATGCTCTGTAAATTTTAATTTATTATCTTCAAAAATGGAAGCTTCCACTGAACCTGTTGTTATATTTATAACCAATGTGGTCTTTTCATCAAAAAAATTAAATTCAGATATATTGTATTTTAGAGCTTTCATTATATAAAAACGTTCTTGTGATACATTTATGTCCTCTATTTCTATTCCTGTTCTGAGTTTTATCTGCTCCAGGATATACTGCTTGTTTTCAGCTTCACGTATTCCACTGGTGCATACAGCCTTATAATTTTTTATTTTGTAATCTTTCATTACCTGTGTGAATCCCTTTATGTCATTACAGGTATTGTGGAATAGTATCAACAGATATTCTGCCGCTTGAAAAAGTATCTCTTCCTATATTGGTAGGTTTGATTAAATCTTCCAGTACATTGATGTGACCGTCATGATCTATGTCGGAAATACTCATTCTCAAGTAGTTGGAACCAGCATCTATGGCTGCTACTGTCTGTGACAATTTAATGCTTTTCATGTACATCAACTCCAATATAAATTTTAAGTGCAATAATTATATTATGAACAATTAAATTATACTTTATTGAGGGTGGTGAATACTTTAAACTTAACAGGATTTTAACATTTAAATAACATACCCTTAAATATACTTCCAGATATTTGTTGAAATATTTGCTGAATTTATATAATATAATAGGTATATTGTAAATAGTTATAATTTCATATAAGGAGATACGCTATGAAAAAATTGGCAATAATAGATATTGGTTCTAACTCCATGAGAGTCTTGATTGTAAAAATTATGAATGGAAGAAATTATCAGTTTGTAGATGAATTGAAGTCCATAGTAAGACTCGGAAGGAATATGACAGCTGATGGAGCCATAAGTGAAGAAAAAATCAGATTGGCCATTATTGCATTATCTCATTTTAAAAGACTATGTGATTCAAATGATGTAACTGAGATTGTGGCGGTTGCCACAGAAGCAGTGCGGAAGGCTTCCAATCAGAGAGAGTTCATAGATAGGGCAAAAAAAGAAATAGGAATAGATATAAGAGTACTTTCGGGAGATGAAGAAGCATATTTTGATTATCTGGCAGTAGTTAACAGCATTGATGTTAAATCTGTACTTTTAATGGATATAGGTGGAAGCAGCACTGAATTCATACTGGTTAAAAATAGAAAGCTAAAAGAGTGTATAAGTATTCCAATGGGAGCAATTACACTCACAGATAAATTTCTTTCCATTAAGGGAAACAACCAAAAAAGAATAAAAGAACTAGAGGCTTTTCTGGTGTCAAATTTTGATAAAATAGGCTGGCTGAAAGAAGCATCTGGTATGTCTCTTATAGGTATCGGAGGAAGTCACAGGACTATTGGCAAAATACATAGAAATAAAATCAATTATCCTTTTAATAACCCTCATAATTATATAATTTCTTCTAAAGATGTTATAGATATATACAATTTTTTAAAGAACATGGGTATTTCTCAGTATAAAAAAGTGAGGGGAATATCCAGAGACAGAGCGGACATATTTGTAGGCGCCATTTGCTGTATAGCTACAGTGATAAAGTACTGCAATACTAAAAAACTCTGTATCAGTGAAAGCGGGTTGAGGCAGGGACTGCTTTATGGAAAATTAATAGAAGGTTATCCTCCTCTTGTTGAAAATATACTTGATTTTTCATTGAATAACATAATGAATAATTATAATCTGGATAAAGATCATCTAAAGTTGGTGTGGGGCTTTGCCAAGAAATTATGTGCAGTTTTTTCAGATATGTTATCCATGAAGGATGAGGATTATAGAATATTAAAGTCTGCAGTTATGCTCAGTGAATGTGGTATTTCACTGGGATTTGGGAGCCAGGAAAATTATTCCTTTTACATTGTGAGAAACCTGAAGATATATGGACTTACCCATAGAGAACAGATAATGACAGCCTTTGTAGTGTCCAATTTTGAAGAAGGCAAAATTAAAAAAACTGATTATTTTGGCAAGATCCTAAATTGCAGTGATATTGAAATGATTAAAAAATTGTCTTTGGTGTTTTATATTTCAAGGTCTCTTGATAGAGCATATGATGGCAACGTTGTGGATATAGACATTGAGATTGAAAAGGAAAAGGTTATTTTAAATATAGTTTCAAAAAAAGAATCTTTGCTTGAGATGGGCATGATTGATGACTGCAAGGATTATTTTTATAAAGTGTTTAATAAAGTGCTTGTGGTAAAATGAGTTCATATAAAAAGAAATCCTTTCATATTATTTGTAGTGTATAAATAATTATGAAAGGATTTTGTATGCTCGATATATATGATTATGTAAAAATTAATGATGTATTTAAGACCGCTGAAAAATACAATGTCAGAAATATATTAGATCATGAAATTAAAGTAGAAAATTTTGCCGGCCAGATATATGATGAACTAAATAAAAAGTCCTATTTGATAGGATCCTACTACAGAAATCTTCTAAGCTGCAGTGCAATTTTACATGATGTAGGCTGTTTTATAAACAAGTCAAACCATCAACGTCATACTAAATATATAATACTGCAGGAAGAAAATTTTCAGGCCGTTCCATGGGAATTAAAGCATTGCCTTTCTATAATTGCAGGTAGCCACGGAAAAAATGTGGATTGTGACATTCAACTGTATGATATAATGAAAAAAAAAGAACTGTTAAAATTAATAGCAATTCTAAGAGTGTCTGATGCCCTAGATCATACGCATAGGCTGAATACTGCTCTTGAGGAAATAAATTTAGAAGATAATTATCTATACATCCATGTAAAAAGTGATAATATAGGAAAAATATTTTTGAAATTAAATAATAAATCAGTTTTGTTTGAGGAGATGTTTTCTATAAAGGTTAGGCTAAAGAAGGTATGAAGTTATAATTTATTATAACTTTAATATAAATATTATAGTATATTATAAATTTTAGTCAGGGTGATAGATATGTCTCATAGAAAGATAATTGAAGAATATTATTGTGATATAAATAACCTGACAGATTTATTGTCTAAACTAACCAATTGTTATAGATTACTTATAGGAGGAGCAGGGGAATTAAATTCCATAGCATCTGCCCATAAGAAAGAGGTAAAAGATGCTCTTCATAGGGTAGATGAATTGGGTGATATACTCGATAAGCTCATAAGTGCCATAGATAAATCTACCGTAGAATATGCACAGTATTGCAAAATGAGAACTGAAATCATCAGGGGAAAAATGAAAGCACAATATATGGAGACAGAAATAGATGAAGAGTTGTTTTTGAACAACTTAGATACGATATATGATGATAATACAAAAGAAGAATAAGCAAAAAGCCGATCTGTACCTATTCTTCTTTTATTACATTAAACAACAAGTTTAACTGGTACCTATAAAAAATTTTATTAAGATATAGGATTAAAATTTTTTAAATCTGTACTTACATACCATAAGATATGAAAGTATTATAATAAGTAGAATTGTAACTTCTGAAGGAAGAGGATGTCTCAATGTAATCAAACAATAAAGTGACATGAACATACCTGCAAAAGTTATGGGAATACCGAAGAATTGTCCATCAAATTCAGTAATATTAAATCTTGCCAGCCTGTATGCCCCGCATATTGGCAGCAGCAGTACCAGCAGATAGCCCAATAGGCCTAAGTTAGAAAAATTATAGAGATTAAATGCGAGAACTGAAGGAGCCACTCCGAAAGAAACTAAATCTGCCAGTGAATCCAGTTCTTTGCCTAAATCACTGGATACCTTTAAAAATCGAGCAACTCTTCCGTCGTATCTATCAGCCAAACATGCCAGCAATATAAACAAGCCGGCCCATATATAATTTTCTTCAAAGGACATTATTAGGGATATTATACCGCAGCTGAGGTTAGTAAGAGTAAATGCATTTGGGACGGTACTTTTAGCTAGTTTTATTTTAGCCACTGTGGATCACTCCTTAAAAAAATAATAAAATATTTTATTGCTTAAAACGAGTAAAAAGTATATAATTACATAAAATAATTATAACTCATTTTATAAAAATAGTTAATAAGTAGATTAAATTCTTTTTAGTTGGAAGTTCATAAATTTTTATTGAAAATATGCTTTATATTTTACCAATTTAACTTTAAAGTCATGTAAAAAGGATAGTTGGAAATTCATGAGAAAGAATAATAAAAATTTTGTTAAATCTATAATATTTGCCATCTTGGTTTTATTTATCATAATCGTATTGTTTGTTTATAAAGATAAATTATGTAATATAAATGTATATAGGATCAGGAGTTATATACAGAGTTACGGGGAATTCTCTGCTGTTGTCTTTATTGTCATGTATACGTTGAGGCCACTGCTTATTATATTTCCAGCATCCCTTATGTCCATTGTTGCAGGGAATATATTTAATTCTCATATAGCAGTTTTACTGAGCATGATTGGATGTTTTGGATCAGCTACTGTAGCTTTTTTCTTATCCAGATATTTAGGGCGTTCTTTTGTAGACAAGATATTAAAAGGAAAAGCTTTAGTATTGGACAAAAATATAGAAAAATATGGATTTAAAGTTATGACCATAATGAGATTGTCTTTTGTGTTTCCCTATGATCCATTGAGTTATGCAGCAGGGCTTACAAAGATGAAGTACAGTGATTTTATTTTTGGCACATTAATAGGAACTTTGCCAGAAATGGTTACCTATTCATTGATGGGAAAAAATCTAGAGGATCCCTTTTCTATTAAGTTCATATTACCCATAATGATTTTATGTATTATAGCCTTTTGCTCTTTATATGTACATAGGAGAATATCTAAAAATACCAATAATTTATAAGCAACATAATCTTTGATTTAGGACATAATATTCTATGTAATCTAAATTTAAAGGAGTGTTTGTAAATGAAAGTTAAGGATATAATGACTAAATCTGTAATTAGCCTGAAAGCTGACGATACCATAGAGAGGGCAGCTGAGATTATGGAACAGAATAATATAGGAGCTGTTCCAGTATGTGATGGGGATAGAGTTATAGGAATTATAACAGATAGAGATATTGCAATAAGATCGGCAGTTAAGGGTGAGAGCTATAATTCTAAGACAGTAAGGGATATAATGTCTTCAAACCCTGTAACAAGTTCTCCAGACATGGATTTGAGAGATGTTTCTAGGGTAATGAGTGAAAGACAGGTAAGAAGAATTCCTGTAGTGGAAAATGAACATCTTGTGGGTATGGTGTCATTGGGTGATTTGGCTACTAACTCCAAGTCCAATGAACAGGCAGGAGATGCATTGAGTAATATATCTAAGCCAGGCATATCCTAAAAATAGAATTTAATAATTTATGAATAAATCCACAGGAATTACCAGTAATCTTGTGGATTTATTACTTTAGGTGATATAATATCAGGTGATGTAAATAAAAATTTAAATTTTTAATTCAATATAATTGAATCAATAGCGCATATTTTATTAAGTTTGTGTAATAGGAGAGTTCAGTATGAATAAAGTAAAATTTATTTATAATCCATATTCGGGAGAGAACACTATAGTGTCGGGTATAGATACAGTGATTAAAATACATCAAAAATATGGATATGAAATAGTTCCATTTAGAATTAGCCCTGGTGTTAATATGGAAGAGGCTTTTAAGGGGTTAGATGAAACTTATAACTACATATTAGTGGCAGGTGGAGATGGAACGGTGGATACTGCTGTAAACCATATGAAAAGGTTAAATATAGATATACCTATAGCTATTCTTCCGGTGGGTACAGCTAATGATTTTGCAAAATTTATAGGAATACCTGAAAATGTAGGAAGGGCTTGTGAGCAGATAATAAATAGTGAACCTAGAAGTTTGGATTTGGGTAAAGTAAATGACAAATATTTTATAAATGTGGCAAGTACGGGGTTATTTACGGATGTTTCCCAAAAGACCGATGTGAATTTAAAAAATACCATAGGGAAATTGGCTTATTATGTTAAAGGCTTGGAGCAGCTCCATAATTTAAGAAAGCTTAAAATAAAGGTGAAATCTGAAACTGCATTTTTTGATGGAGATATGTACTTGATGATGGTGTTTAACGGACAGACTGCTGGAAATCTAAATCTTGCTTATAAAGCCAGAATAGATGATGGACTATTGGATGTCATAATAATTAAGGCGGGAGTGATAAAAGACACGATTACGCTTTTTATAAAAATGCTGAGAGGAGATCATTTAGAAAATACTGCAGGCCTTATATATTTTAAATCAGATAAAATAGAAGTGGACTGCAATGAAGATATAGTCACCGATATAGACGGTGAAAGGGGTCCTGATTTTCCTCTTACAATAGAATGTATAAAAGGCGGGATAGAGGTTTTAGGGGTAAACATGAATTCAAAATATGGAGAGAGTATATAATTTTTGTTTAAAATAGTAATATAAGATAGGCAATATTAATAAATATAAACTAGAGTGCTGTTAAGAGAAGGAGAATATATGACGTTTTATATTTGTCTATTACCTATTATGTTTATAATGATTATACAGGGCTTTGCCTGGATTAAATTTTTGCCAAATAAGGTAAAAATAATAACACTTTTTATTTTAATAGCCATGCTATTTAGATATATTTGTATTCTTATTTTATTTTTGGCAGACAACATAAAATATCTTTATATGCTTAAAATACCCTTTTTCTTAAATCTAATTGCCGTTCCCCTGATAGCTTTTACTGCTATGTATATTTTTATGAGAAAGGACAATATCAAATTTTATTATATATTTGTAATATCTGCTGTACTATGTGTATTATATGGTTTTATAATGCATAATTATGAAGTTATATTGAAAAATGCACAGCAGTATCCTGCTGTGTTAGGATATACTATGACTTTTTCTAAGGGTTCATACATATTTTGGCCATATATAGTATTTAATACTCTGGTGATATTCTTTGTACTGGGATTTATGGGTAAAAATAATCCGAATAAATTTGGTATATACATTATAGTATTGGCGGCATGTATAACTTCAGTAGAACTAATAGCCTGGCTCCTGGATGTAAAAGTATTAGTGCAGCCAGTGCTGGGTGATGTAAGCTGGACTGCTGTATGGATTTATGTTTTAAACAAAGTGAGGAAAAATCACTATTCAAATATCAAATCCGGTTGATTTTCAACTTTGTACTTTAAATTAGCCTTGGAAGTGTTTATGTAAATGCTTTTTCCTGGGTGGATTCTTGGAAATCAAGCAGTGAGGATCGCTTCCTATTAAGTCATCACGGCCGGCGGAAATCAGAGCTTCTTTTACCAGTTTGTAGTTTTGGGGAAGGGAAAATTGTAAAAGAGCTCTCTGCATATTTTTTTCTCTTTGTTTTTTTGGAATATAAACTTTTTGACCGGTTATAGGGTTAATGCCTGTATAGTACATAGTTGTAGACAAGCTTCCTGGTGTAGGATAGAAATCCTGAACCTGTTCAGGAGTATAACCCATTTTTTTAATATACAGGGCCAATTCTACAGCTGAATTTAAATCGCTTCCAGGATGGCTGGACATTAAATAAGGCACAAGGTACTGTTTTTTACCTAGTTTTTTGTTTATTTCAAAATATTTTTTTACAAATCTGTTGTATACGTCCATTTTAGGCTTACCCATTTGTGCCAATACTTTGTCGCTTATATGTTCAGGGGCTACCTTCAACTGGCCGCTTATATGATATTTGCACAGCTCTATGAAAAAGTCTGTATTTTTGTCATTTATCAGGTAGTCATATCGTATTCCAGAGCGTATGAATACCTTTTTTATTCCTGGTATTTTTCTTATTTTTTTCAATAAACTCAAATATTCACTGTGATCTATAATGAGGTTTTTACAGGGAAGGGGAAATAGGCACTGTTTGTTTTTACATACTCCTGTTTTTTCTTGAATTCTACAGGCTTTATGTCTAAAATTTGCAGTAGGTCCCCCTACGTCGTGTATATAGCCTTTAAAGTCGTCCAGTGTAGTCAGAAGTTTTGCTTCGCCGACTATGGAGTTTTCACTTCTACTCTGAACGGTTCTTCCTTGATGGAAAGTCAGGGCACAAAAGGAACATCCGCCATAGCATCCCCTGTGGCTGGTAATGGAAAAACGTACTTCCTTTATTGCAGGTATGCCTCCTGCTTTTTCATATACTGGATGATAAGTTCTGGTATAAGGAAGGTTGTATATTATATCCATTTCTTCTTCTGTCAATGGATACTGAGGGGGATTTTGGATAATGTAGTGATCTCCATGTTTCTGTACCAGTGTTTTTCCCCTTATGGCGTCCTGTTCTAAATATTCCAGTTTGAAGCTATCTCCATAGGATTTTTTATCTTTCAGCACTTCCTCAAAGGAAGGTACTTCTATATATTTCCCTAAATGGTTTTTGTCCTTAGAGCAATATACAGTTCCTCTTATATCTGTGATACTTTGGATATCCATGCCGTATTTTAGCAGGTTTGCTATCTGTACTATGGATTTTTCTCCCATGCCGTATACAAGCAGATCGGATTTGGAATCCAGAAGAATACTTCTTCTTATCTTGTCACTCCAGTAGTCATAATGGGCAAATCTTCTCAGGCTGGCCTCTATACCACCTATTATTATGGGAACGTCTTTATAGGATTCTTTTACCCTGTTACAATATACTATTACAGCTCTATCGGGCCTATATCCGGGTTTCCCCCCTGGTGAGTACAGATCTTCATGTCTTCTTTTCATGGAAGAAGTATAATGATTGACCATGGAGTCCATATTTCCAGAGTTAATTAAAAATGCCAGTTTAGGTCTGCCTAATCTTTTAAAATCATTTGTATTTTTCCAATTTGGCTGGGCTATTATACCTACTGTGAATCCCTCCCTTTCTAAAATCCTGGATATTATGGCAGTTCCGAAGGAAGGGTGATCTACATAAGCATCTCCAGTTATAAATATAAAGTCAAGTTGGTTTATATTATTTATTTCCATATCTTTTTTGCATATTGGTAGAAAATTTTTATTTAATCTCAATTTAAATTCTCCATTCTGTTTTTTTGTTGCTTTTATTATAACATATAGAGTAATAACCTATAGGGCAGCTGATGGCTAATAGTGAAAAGTATGTGTACCAAAATAAATGTGTAGTATATAATATAAATAGATGGGAAAAGATTTAGATAAAAGAGAACATGATATTTAAAATTATATTGAGCAAAATAAGGGAAAAGTGTATTAATAAGTGAATAGTAAATAAATATTGATAAATTTAGCATTTACTTATTGCATTTTGGCAAATTTGTAATATAATTATAGTGTAAATGATAATATCATATGTTTGCAATTTGTTATGTTAGGTGAGGCTCCTATATAGACATATGCTGATGCCCGGAAACATCGAGAGATGCCAATGGGTCAACAGATATTACCGGATTAAGGTTTTATCTAATGCAGCTGGATTGGTTTAGTCTAAAGCTATATAGTGCTAAAACTCAGACGATTAGAAAGTTTTAGTTTGTGAGGAGAGCCTTGGAGGCTCTTTTTAATTTTTTAATTTAGGTGGTGTAGTTAAATGGAAAACGGACCTTATGGAGGTCGGTGTGACTTATTACAAAATTTAATAAGTGCCTACGGGGAGGTATTTAAATAGATTCCTAAACTTTGATGTGCGTTGTACAGTTGTTGTTTTTAAATATTTCTCCGTAAGTCAAAGGAGGAATATTTATGCAAAAGTTAACCAGTTTCTTTTTGAGTAAAATTCTTTATAAGAAAGTGTATGATGAATTCAATGAGTATGTGGGAAAGCTTGTGGACATATATGTATCCACTGATCATGGCATGCCAAGAGCTATAGGATATAAGATAAAGAATGGTACGGAAGTTTCCAATTGTGAATGTAAAAATATAAATTTTTATGAAGATAATAATAGGGTAATAATTAGAGGAGAAGGTATAAGAGGAATAATACTTCAGAGTTATTCATACCTTTTGTCAAAGCATCTTCTAGATAAACAGATTGTAGATATAAATGGAAAAAAGTTAGTTAGGGTCAATGATCTCAGAATTGCAAAAATAGCTGGTGAGTACAGGGTTGTAGCTGTTGATACAGGTACCTTGGCCTTAGGAAGAAGATTTGGCGTGGAACATATTATAAAGAAGTTTTATGATATATTCAATAAGAAACCAGAGGACAGCCTTATAATGTGGGATAATGTGGAGTCTTTAGAAATGGTGAATAATAATTTAAAGCTTTCAGTTCCATATAAGAAATTATCAAAACTTCATCCTGCAGATTTGGCAGATATATTAGAGGATATGGATGTGAATTATAGAAAAAAAGTATTTGAAAGTTTAGATCAAGATCTGGCGGCAGATACACTGGAGGAAATAGAACCCAAAATACAGGCGAACATTCTGGAAAATTTGAGTCAGTCTAAAAGAGACGAAGTACTGTTTAATATGCCAAAAGATGAAATTGCAGATATCCTGGACGAGGTTGATGAAGACACTGCAGAAAGGATGCTTTTGAATATGAAAAAAGGAGATGCTGAGGAAGTAAGAACTCTTATGGATTATAATGAAGAGACAGTGGGAAGTATAATGAAAAAGGATTTTATTTCATTTAATATAAATATAACTGTCAATGAAACCATTGAGTTATTTAGGGAAATCAATCCAGAGGATGAAGTGTCTTATTATATATATATTATTGATGACAAAGGAAAGCTTCAAGGGGTTGTATCTTTGAAGAGTCTTATATTGTCCAGCGCCGAAACTAAATTGAAAGAGATCATGATAGATGATGTGGTAAGTGTAAGTCATAATGAAAATATAAGTAAGGCCATAGAAAATTGTTCAAAATATGATTTACTTTCCCTTCCCGTGGTAGATGATGAGGAGAAGTTGTGCGGTATAGTGGTCATAAATGATATCGTGGAAGATATATTGATACCGAGCTGGAAAAAGAGATTGAGAAAAGTTGGATAAAATTATAAAGCTGTCATTTGACAGCTTTTCTTTATGTATTTTTTATTGTATTTGTGCATAAACTATGTTCACGTAAAAATAAATACAAGTTTAATAAATACTAAAGGAGAGATGATCATATGGGTAAAAAGTCTATGAACTTTAAAATAAAACTTATATTGATACTTGCCATAGTGTTCACATATATATTCACTTCTCTGTTTTTACTTCCTTATGATAATGCTGTAAAAGCCATAGCTTATTCCTATGGATCCAAGGGCAATGTGGTAAGTCAGATACAGACAAAACTTAAAAACTGGGGCTATTATAATGGAAGTGTAGATGGGGCATATGGATATCAGACTTATACTGCTGTAAAATATTTTCAATCAAAGAATGGATTGACTCCTGATGGTATAGTAGGAGATGCTACATTGGCTGCTTTGGGTATAAATACTTCAAGTGGCGGCACTGCATCTGGCAGCAACAATCAGAATGTCATGCTTATAGCCCGTTTGATAAATGGAGAGGCAAGGGGAGAACCCTATGAAGGACAAGTAGCTGTAGGAGCTGTAATACTAAATAGGACCAGGGATCCTAGATTCCCTTCTACAGTACCAGGAGTCATATATCAGCCGGGAGCTTTTACTGCCATAGTGGACGGTCAGATTCATGCTAACATGGAACAGAATTCCATAAATGCAGCTCGAGACGCACTAAATGGTTGGGATCCTTCTGATGGGGCCATATATTATTTTAATCCTGCAACGGCAACGAGTTCATGGATATGGTCAAGACCTCTTATAAAAATTATAGGTAAACATAGATTCTGCAGATAGAATAGTGTTAAATCTATAAAAATATATAGTCAATATATATAAAATTTCGACATAGAATTTCAATAAAAACTGTTAATAAATAGAATAAAAGTATATTTATACTTTTACCTGTGGAGTTGAGAGATTTTTATTGTCATATATAAGGGATAATTTATAATCCATCTAATCATGAACTGACACATTTTTTTGTGGGCATGTGCTAATATATGTGTAAGTCAATAATATTAGCTAATAATTACAGGGGGAAAATGTTTATGATAGTTGAGAATTTTAGCCTTAGTAAAATAATAGGAGATAAAAAATATGTGTATCTTTACAGATTGTTAAAGGAAAAGGTTGCCATTACCTACAAAAATGAGGTTATACAGGTTCAATCCTATGGAATTGAAGTGGAAAGACAGGATATACTGGAAAACAAACTGGTAAATGTACAAAGGGAGTGTATTAAAAATATAAGCCCTGAGAGATATAAAGTACATAATTTACTGAAGTTGTTATATGACAACCAGGTGTCACCCATACATTTAGTTGATGTACTCGGAGATTATGTAGATGAATATATTTTGGACTTTGACAAACAGATAAATTATATAGCTTATTAGAAAGGAGGAGAAATCCTCTTTTTTTATATAAATTTAATTTATTATTTACTGCATTGAAAAACAAATATAATATAATAAATACTGGTATAATTAAATTAATGAATTGGGGGTGAAATGTAATTTTGATATTTGGAGTTGGAGTGGATATAGTTGAAATTAGGAGGATTAAAGAAGCCATTAGTAAACATGCTAATTTTATGGACAGAATTTTTAGTAAAAATGAAATAGAATATCTTAAAAATAGAAATTTAAGACCTGAATTTGTGGCTGGAAGATTTGCAGCAAAGGAAGCAGTGGTAAAAGCAATGGGTACCGGATTTAGAGGATTTGATTTTAAAGAAGTGGAAATAGACAGAGCAGCTTCTGGCAGACCTAATGTGATATTGAAGGGAAAAGCTAAATTGATGGCCAATAAATGTGGCAATTATAAGATACATTTGAGCATATCACATGGTGTGGACAATGCCATAGCATATGCAGTGATGGAGGTGGATGAGATTGAGGATAGCATCCATAGAGACATGCAGGAAGATAGATAATTATGCTATAAGTGAATTAAAAATACCCAGCATTGTTCTAATGGAAAACGCGGCTTTAAGAGTAATTGCGAATATAGATTTAAAAAATTATAATAGTTTTTGTATAATCTGTACAAAGGGCAACAATGGTGGAGATGGTTTTGCAATAGCGAGACATCTATATAATTTAAATAAAGAAGTTCATGTATTTTTAGTTGGGAAAGAGGAGGGCATGAGTGAAGAATGCAAAATAAATTATAATATATTAAAAGTTCTCCATATGAGTCTGGATAAGGTTAACTCTTTAGAAGATATGGTGAGACTTAGAAAAAGTATAAGAGAAAGCCAGGTTATTATTGATGGTATATTTGGTACTGGACTCTCTAGAAATATACAGGGCATACAGGATTCTGTCATATCGTTGATAAATGAAAATAGTAAATATACCATTTCTATAGATGTTCCTTCTGGTTTTAATGGGAATACGGGAGAGATAATGGGCAATTGTGTAGAGGCGGATAAAACTGTTACATTTCAATTGTATAAGCAGGGTTTTTTAAGATATGGAAGTGATAAATTTACAGGAGAGGTAACAGTTGAGGATATAGGAATTCCCAAAATTGCTGTTGGAAAATTTATCGATTCTAAATTTATAATAGAAAAAAATTTTATAAAAGAAAAGTTAAAGAGGAGAAATAAATTTGGGCACAAAGGCGATTATGGCAGAGTGCTTGTTATAGCTGGTTCTCAAGGGTTTACAGGAGCCGCTTATATATGCACTCAGGGAGCTGTAAGGAGTGGTGCGGGACTTGTTACTTTAGGCTGCTATAAGAATATTCAGCCAGTACTCAGCTCAAAACTAGTAGAGGGTATGACAATTCAGCTGGAAGATGATTCAAAGCTGCAGAAGGCCATAGAGAAAAGTGATGCTATTGCCATAGGACCAGGTATGGGAGTAAATGACAGAACTTTGAATATGGTTGATAGGATTCTAAATGTATCTAAAAAAAATGTTGTAATTGATGCAGATGGAATCAATGTGCTGATGGGGAATTTACATATATTAAAGAACAAAAAATGTGGAGTGATTTTGACTCCCCATCTAGGAGAAATGGCTAGAATCACGGGATTTGATATTCAATATATAGAGAAAAACAGAATAAAGGTAGCTAGAGATTTTGCAGCTGAAAATGATGTAATTGTACTCTTGAAAGGATATAATACTATTATTACAGATGGAAATGCAGTGGCCGTAAATCCTGTGGGGAACTCATCTATGGCTTCTGGAGGTATGGGGGACTGCCTTACTGGAATTATAGTTTCTTTTGCGGCTCAAAAGTATAATCTTTTTGAAGCGGCGTGTATAGCTGCTTTTGTGCATGGATACTCTGGAGAGAAACTATCCCAATATATGTTTTGTGTAAATGCCAGTCATGTTTTAAAACAGCTTCCTTTTTCAATAAAAGAATTGATGCAGTAGAAGATCAACCCCAAAAAATAGTAATATCAAAGGGTATGGTAGAATAGATTAATAGTGGAGCGCTTTAGATCAGGAGGAGTGGCATGAAGAAAAAACTATTAATGGGGATAGGTATATCTTTTGTTTTACTTGCTATTTTTTTATTCCATGGAAGAGATATTCAAAACACGGAAAAGATAATATATTATTTAAAGGACCTAGATAGTTATAGCTGTAATGTGAATATTCAGATAGAAAATGAGAAACAGCAAATAAATTACGGCGGCAGACAGTATTATGACAGCAGATATGGAGAAAGATTTGAACTGGGCAAAGACAGAGTAATTGTATACAGAGGAAATAAAATATTTGTTAAAAATAGTGACAACAGTGGTAAATACAGTATGGAAAAAAATTTCAATAGCTTGTTTAAATTCTGTTTTATAGAAGAGTATATATCACTGCTTTATACCAATGAAAAGATTGACAACTCCTTTAAGAAGGTAAATAATGAGCAGTATCAGGTTGTGCATTTGGATATACCTGGTAATAATAAAAACATCAGTAAAGCTGAATTATATGTGAATTTAAAGCATAATACGCCAACTTACTTGAAAATATTTGATTCTACTGGAAGAAAAAAAGTAGATGTGGAATATAGTGATTTTAAGGCAAACGTGGAGTTGAGTGAAAATATTTTTGATATAAATTAATATTGAAATAATTTTATTCACAATTCCTATAGAAAAGGTATATAATTAAGTTAATGTCCTAAAATTATTTATTTTCTTTCAATTATATATAGAGGTGATGTGTCGATGTTTAGAAATTATAGACCAGTATGGGAGGAAGTTAATCTAGATAATCTTACATACAACATAGGTCAAATAAAATCAAAAGTGGGTAGTAAGGGATTAATAGGAGTTGTGAAAGCTGATGCCTATGGACATGGAGCAGTAGAAGTTTCACAGGTTCTTCTTGAGAATGGAGTAGAAAGACTGGCGGTAGCTGTTTTGGATGAAGCCATAGAGCTTAGGAAAAATGGGATAAAATCGCCTATAATGGTACTTGGTATAATACCCCATACCCTTATTAGTGACGTAGTAGATTATGATGTAGAGTCCATAACTCCTTCCTATGAATATGCATGTCAGCTGTCTAAGGAGGCTTTAGATAAGGGGAAAATTGCAAAGATACACATTGCTGTGGATACGGGAATGGGTAGAATAGGATTTTTGATAAATGATGACAGTGTAGATGAAGTTTATAAAATAAGCCAATTGCCCAATATAGAAATACAAAGCTTGTTTTCACATTTCTCTACAGCAGATGAGACAGATAAGACATATACTCATGAACAGTTTGAAAAATATAAACTATTTTATGAGAAATTAACAGACAAAGGTATAAAAATAAATATGAGAGATATAGCCAACAGTGCAGCTATAATGGAACTTCCAGATACCTATTGTGATTCGGTCAGACCTGGAATAATAATCTATGGTTATTATCCTTCCCACGAAGTGGACAAGAATCAGTTGAATATAAAACCTCTTATGACTTTGAAAGCCAATGTAGTTCATGTAAAAACACTGGAAGTTGGGCAGTATGTAGGTTATGGAAGGAAATTTAAAGCCGACAGGAAAAGTGTAATTGCCACTTTGCCGATAGGATACGCTGATGGATATACCAGAAGATTATTTGGGGAAGCGAAGGTTATAGTTAACGGAAAATTTGCTCCAGTAGTGGGAAACATATGTATGGATCAATGTATGGTAGATGTCACTGATGTAGGAGAGGTCAATGTAGGAGATGAAGTTGTTCTTCTAGGAGAGAAAGATGGCCTCAAGTTTGATGCAGAGGATGCAGCACAGATCCTGGGTACTATAAGCTATGAAATACTCTGTATGATGAACAAGAGAATTCCAAGAGTGTATATAAAAAATGGAAAAGTAGTTAAAGTTAAAAATTACTTGATTTAATGATTTTTAGGTTCAGGTGTAGTTTTTCCATAGATAATAATTTTTTTCATCTGAACCTTCGTATGTATTTTTAACTGATTGAGGCGAATATCAGTGTTTTTTTCAGTAAGAAATATAATTATTTAGATGTTGAATTGAAATTACATATATTAAAATTATGAAACATTTGCACGCAGCCCTTATGGTAAATTTATAATTATGTGGTGCATTTTATGAGGCTGTATTTTTTAATGAATTATATACAATGATTTCATATATGACAATATTGTGAATATAAATTAAAAAAATGGTATAACATAATAATAATATGCATTATGAAATTATATCTATGTTTACATAGTATTACATAATTGTTAGGATTAATTAATGCCTGTTGATATCGATTTTCCAAATACAATATGCACTTGAAATTGTATAGGTGCGGTTTTGTAAATAATATAAAAGCTGATACATACAATATTTAAATTAATATCTAAAAATTTTTACATATAGATTGTAATATGCTTAAATAGAAATATTAAAAAGTTATATTAGAATAGTTATAGAGATAAAAAACCCTATGTAAAAAAATACAAGTAGAAAATTGGTGAAATTATAGATAATTTCTTTGACATGCCTACAGATTTGGTACTATAATGAGCTTGTATAATCTTTCGCTTAGGGTAATAGGAGGTATTAATTTGTATATGTCAAATTCTAAAAGATTAGTAATAGACCTCTCAGAAACACTATATAATGAATTCAACAAGGCACTTAAAGAAGATTGCAAAAAAAGGAGTGAATTTATTAGGGAAGTTATCATATTATATATTAGTGAGAAAAAAAGGTTAAATAGAATATCAGAAATGGAAAAAGGATATAGGGAAATGGCACAACTTAATCTTGAATTTTCAGAAATGGGCTTTGCAAGTGACATAAAGGAATTAAAAGAATATGAAGCGAAGCTTTCGGAGAGTGATTTGCCAGATGACGACAATAGTGAAAAGAGGAGATATATTTTATGCTGATCTAAGCCCTGTAGTTGGGTCTGAACAAGGAGGGGTAAGACCTGTTATTATCATACAAAATGATGTTGGTAATAAATATAGTCCAACCGTAATTGTTGCAGCTATTACCTCTCAGATAAATAAAGCAAAACTTCCGACTCATGTGGAAATATCTTCAGAGGCCTATGGCCTCAATAAAGATTCGGTAGTGCTGCTGGAACAAATAAGAACCTTAGATAAAAGAAGATTGAAAGAAAAAATTGGTCATATGACAGATAGTGATATGAAAAAAGTAGATAATGCACTTTTAGTAAGTATTGGGCTTCAATAGATTTTCAATTGAACTCAATGACGTATAATTTACTATAATTTTTAATTTTAACAGAAACCTGGATTCAGGTTTTGTTGTTGATTATAAGCCCCGGTGCTTAGAGCACAGGGGTGAAGTTTTGTGGTGCTTTATATATATGAAATTAAAACTTTGTGTTAAAATAAAGTTAAAGTTTTTTATCCGAGGTTCAGGTGGAGAAAAGCATTCTCTGTGAATAAACTCCAGCTGGGCCTGAGAATTACTTGATTAGTAGTATTAGTAGGAGGTTGAAGTTGTGAAAAAAAATATAGAAGAGCTTAAAAAGATTGCATCAGTTATAAGAAAAGACATAATAAAAATGCTGACTAAGGCTGGCTCAGGCCATCCAGGCGGTTCACTGTCTGCAGTTGAAATTTTAACTACATTATATTTTTATGAGATGAATGTTGATCCTGAAAATGCCAGAGATTTAGATAGAGACAGATTTGTACTTTCAAAAGGGCATGCGGCTCCAGTACTGTACAGTACTCTTGCTAGAAGAGGATATTTTAGTGTGGAGGAGTTAAAGTCTCTTAGAAAACTGGGTTCTATACTTCAAGGACATCCTAATATGAATGAAACTCCTGGTGTTGATATGTCTACGGGATCCTTGGGACAAGGAATATCTGCTGCTGTTGGTATGGCACTTGGCGGTAAAATCGATAAAAAAAGTTATAGAGTTTATACCCTGTTGGGAGATGGCGAACTTGAAGAAGGTGAAGTCTGGGAAGCTTCTATGGCTGCAGCTCATTATAAGTTGGATAATTTGACAGCTTTCATAGATGCAAATGGACTTCAGATAGACGGCACCTGTGAAGAGGTAATGTCTGCTTATCCCATCGGAGAAAAATTTAAAGCCTTTAAGTGGCATGTTATAGAAATAAATGGACATGATTTTAAGCAGATTATAGATGCTATTGAAGAGGCGAAATCAGTTAAAGATAAACCAACTGCTATAGTTTGTAAGACTGTCAAGGGCAAGGGGGTATCCTTCATGGAAAATCAGGTAGGGTGGCATGGCTCTGCACCCAACATAGAACAATGCGAAGAGGCATTAAGGGATATAGGAGGTGAAGAGTAATGTCAAATAAAATAGCAACTAGAGAAGCTTATGGGAAAGCTCTTGTAGAATTGGGAGCTGAAAATAAAAAAGTAGTGGTCTTTGATGCAGACCTTTCGAAATCCACCAAGACTGCCGGATTTAAAAAAGCTTATCCTGAAAGGTTTATGGATATGGGAATAGCAGAAGCCAATATGATGGCGGTGGCAGCTGGGATATCCACCTGTGATAAGATACCCTTTGTAAGCACTTTTGCCATGTTTGCTACTGGGAGAGCCTTTGAACAGATAAGAAACTCCATATGCTATCCAAACTTAAATGTTAAAATATGTGCTACTCATGCAGGACTTACAGTAGGCGAAGACGGGGCCTCCCATCAGTCGGTAGAGGACATATCCCTTATGAGGAGCATTCCCAGCATGACAGTTATCTGTCCTAGCGATGCAGTGGAGACAGAGGCAGCAGTTAGAGCCGTGGCTGAAGTGAAAGGACCCTGTTATGTGAGACTTGGAAGATCTAAAGTTTCCGTTATAAATAATAATGAGGATTATAAATTTGAAATAGGGAAAGCTATAAAAATGAGGGAAGGAAAGGATGCAGTTATAATTGCTACAGGGATAATGGTAGAGGCAGCATTGGAAGCCTATAATACTCTGGCTGAAGAGGGAATAAAGGTATCAGTTTTGAATATACATACTATAAAACCTATAGACAAAGAAGCAATAGTGGAAACTGCTAGAAAAACCGGTGTAGTTATAACTGCGGAAGAACACAGTATTATAGGTGGGCTGGGTTCTGCCGTATGTGAAGTGTTAAGTGAAAATTTGCCTACGCCAGTTATAAGGATAGGCATTAAAGATACTTTTGGGGAAAGTGGAAAACCCAATGAACTTTTAAAAGCTTATGGGTTGACCGGAGATGATATAGTTAAAGCTGTTAAAAAAGGACTGTCTTTAAAATAAATATGGGTTAGAAGAGATGCTGATTTATAAGGGCATCTCTTTTGCTAAATTCTCCGTAATAATAATTTCATATAGAGTAAGTAAAATATTTTTAGGCAGAAAATAAGGAAAGGCCTCCAGCAATTACCTGGCTGAAAGGCCTTTTATTTATACTAAAGACTTTTTATAATTAAATTGCCATAAAAAATAGAAAGGAGCTTTAGTATGAACAATATAATTTTAGATGAATTAGAATTGAATTTCAATAATATAGAAGAGGAAGTTTATGGTATTGTATGTGAAGCAGGTCTATCAAGGATTAAGCTCATGCTGGAAAATGTAGACAACTTGATATTTGAAAGTAGGGATACCAAAAGATACAGGTATAAGTTCAAAACAGAAAAAACTATTCAGACAATAATGGGCGATTTGACCTTCAGCAGGAGATACTATATAGATAAATACAATAACCGGGGAGTCTTTCTCATGGATGATGCACTGAATTTAAATTTGGTGGGCAGAACAAGTGAAAATTTAATTGAGAAAATGATAGATACCGCGGTTGACAGCTCTTACAGGAAAAGTGCAGCTAAAATAGAAAAATCCACATTAACAAAAGTAAGCCACCAGACTATAAAAAATAAAGCAGACTACTTTGGCAGTGCTATAGAAAAGATTGAAAATAACAGGGTTGCAAAATACCTCAAAGGAGAACTTAGAGGTAAAAGAGAAGTGAATGTGCTCTTTGAAGAAAAGGATGGGGTTTACTTAAAAATACAGGGTAAGAAGAATAAACAGGAACTCAAGGTAGGTAAAATATACGAAGGATGGGTTAAAAAGAATGATGGATATAGGACTGTTGGGACCAGGTATTTTTCAGGGTATGAAAAAGGCAGTAACTTTGATAACCTGATAAACAGCCATATTTCAGAAGTATACAACCAGGATAAAATTCAGTATACTATTCTAAATGGTGATGGAGCCCCATGGATTAGCGCTGAAACAGAAAATGACATCCAGAAAATATACCAGCTGGATCTATTTCATATATTCCAGAAGGCAAATCGTAAGATTAAGGACGAAGAATCCAGAAAGACGGTAAAAAAGCTCTTAAAAGAAAAAAAGTACGATGAAGCATTGGAAAAAATTAAGGAACTTATAAATTTAGAGACAGATAAAAAAGCAAATGATGAACTGAAAGAGTTGTACAGTTACTATAAGAACAATTTTAATGCACTTGCAAGATACCAGGACAGAGATGATATCACTATACCGCCGCCTGGAGGTATAGAATATAGAGGTCTGGGTACTATGGAGAGTACTATAAGGAATGTAGTAGCTTCAAGAATGAAAGGCAACGGGACAGCCTGGTCTATAGACGGGGCAAACCATATGAGTAAAATTCTATGTCTGAAACATTCTGACGAATTAAAAGGGAAGTTAAGGACTATATTGAGGAATGGGAGGGTTATAGACTTCATAGATATCAATGAAATTATCAAAGAACAATTGAAAGAATCCAGGAAAACCATAAATGCCGAAGTGAAAGCGCTTATAAAAGGGCAGAAAAAAGCCGGGAAATATAATGAAAGTATGAAAAGCAGCATAATATATGGACAGGGTAAAGTTACGAGAACCAGAGAAATACTAAAAAGCCTGTCAGGCATTTAATTTCACATTAAAATTATTGTAATAAGTATCAAAAATGCATTTTTAAAATACAAGGGACAGTTTCCGCCCATAATAAAAAAGGAAGAGTATTCATATTGAGGGAAAATCTGCGCCATATAAATTTTTACTGTGACTTTGCATAGCAGGAGATTTTACCAAATATGATGAATATGCTGTAAAACAAATAAATAGGAATATAGACTTAATACGATATAAAAAATTTGGAGAGGAACTTTTGATGTTTGACCTCATAAATTCTAATGTAGCTACAGCATTTAAGGACACAAATACAGAAAAAGTAGTTAAGCAGAGCACAGATAAAACCTTTGATGAACAATTGGAAACGACGAGTTCAAAATTAATAGAATTGTATTATTCTATTAGAGACTATATCTTGGCATTAGGTGATGATGTTACAGAAAATAAATTGAAATTGTATAGTGCATTTAAGAAAATAAAAAATATTGTATGTGTAGAGGTTAGAACGAAAAGCATAATGTTATATTTAAGGTTAAGTCCGGAAGATATTGTGCTTGAAAATGGTTTTACAAGAGATGTGAGTAAAGTTGAACATTGGGCAACTGGAGATTTGGAAGTTACAATAAAAAATGCTAAGGATTTTGAGAAGGCTAAGGAATATATTGATAAAGCTTATGAGATGAATTAATTTAATGCGAAAGTAAGTATCGAAAAAATAATTAAAATCTAAAAATGTAATTTTTAAAAATTACATTTTTATAGTTGCAATAAAAATTCTTTTATGATATGATTACATCGTAGTAAATAAAGTTAATTTTAGAAAGGCACAATATTTTATGAAAAAGTTGAGTGAATTGGTTGAATTAGTAAGTGGATCCCCCCAGTTTAGAATTACTGAAGTGTTTGATGAGAAAGCACCGCTTTTTGCCTATTATAGTCAAACAGATTTAACGGATGATCTGGTGGGTATTATTTCAAACGGTGCGGACAATAAACAAGTTAGAACCAATGACAAAGTAAATACCTTATGCCATGGTGATGTGGTGTTTAGTTTAATCACGGGAACTGCAGCGATGGTAAGAAAAGAGCACGAGGGATATCTTTATACGCAAAACTACGTTAAGTTGTTACCTGGCAATAACATTGATCCGAAGTTTTTGGTCTATCTCATTAATGAAAACAAAACAATTAAGAAACAGTTTGTGTTGGGACTGCAGGGTTCACAAGTTTTAAAATATACCCTCAAGCAGCTTAAAGAGCTTAAAATACCGAAAATACCTTCCATAGATAAGCAAAAAATTATAGGACAAGTTTATTTTAATCAGTTAAGGCTGCAAGCCCTTAAAAATAGGGCAGCAGAACTTGAAACAAAAATCATATTATCCAAGTTAGAGGAGGCAGGTGAGAAATGAATGAAGAGCAATTTGAAACTGAATTAATACAATATATTACCAGTGGAACCATAACTAAACCTGAATACCTGGAAGGAATCGGCGGTTTTAAGGTTAGTGAAAAATCTGCTGATTACTGTGTGAAAACAAAGCTGTGGAAGTATGAACCAAAAATTAAAACTACAGGTAAGCTTTGGGATAACTTCAAAGAAATTCTTGAGAGGCACAATCAAAATACACTTGATCATCCACTAAGTACTGTTGAATTTAATCAAGTTAAAAAGATTATATCTGATATTCAAACACCATATGAAGCCGGACAATTTTTATATGGACTCAATGGTGTATCGCAGATTGAAATTGATTTAGATGACGGCCGTCACGTGTTTTTAACGGTTTTCGATCAAAAACAAATCGGTGCTGGGGATACGGTATACCAGGTAGTCAATCAAATTGAACGCCCTGCAATTATCGCCGGGAAACAAAATCGTCGTTTTGATACTACACTTCTTATTAATGGTTTGCCTATCATACAAATTGAAGAAAAACGTGATACGCATGATGTCAATGAAGCGCTGAATCAAATACATCAATATTCCAAAGAAGACCAGTATCGTGATATTTTTTCCACCTTGCAAATATTGGTGGCAATTACGCCAAATAACGTGAAGTATATGGCTAATACCACGCCGGATAAGTTCAATAAGGACTTTGCTTTTAACTGGCAGCGTAAAAGTGATAATACCATTGTTCGTAATTGGAAAGAGTTTGCGGATTCAATGCTAAGTATTCCAATGGCACATCAGATGGCTACTAATTATATGATTTTGGATGGCACAAAAAACAAACAAATGTTAAAAGTAATGCGTCCATATCAGGTATACGCCACTCAGAATGTAATTGAAAAATTAAAGAAAGTTGATTTTGAACTGGGTACAAATAAAGTAGGTTATGTTTGGCATACCACTGGTTCCGGCAAAACCATAACCAGTTTTAAAACAGCATGGCTTGCAAGCCGCATGCCCAAAGTTGACAAAGTTGTCTTCGTAGTGGATAGAATTGCTTTAACGAAACAGACAAATGAAAATTACAGGGCCTATGACCCGGATGCTGGTGAAGATATGATTGGAAGTGTTCAAGATACCAATAATACTACTGATTTAAGCCGTAAATTAAAGAGCAAAGATAATAGTATCATTGTTACTTCTGTTCAAAAACTTGATACTTTAGTGAAACGTAAATCTTTTAAAGCACCTGATAAAAATATTGTATTTATCGTGGATGAGGCACACCGTTCAACTGGCGGCGAAAGTTTTGCAAAGATACAAAAGGCTTTTAGAAAATCCGCCTGGGTTGGTTATACAGGAACACCCATGTTTGATGAAACTACCAGCGGTTTGCGAACTGAAGACATTTTTGGACCACTGCTACATGCCTATACTATTCGTGAAGCAATTGCAGACAGAAATGTTTTAGGTTTTAAAGTGGATTTTGAAACAACCATTGATGAAGAGCAAATGAAAACCAAATATCTGCCAAATTTCTACCGGGAACGCTATCCGAAGTGGACTGAACAACAGATTAAAGAGAAGATCAATAATCTAAGTCAGGAAGATATGGATGACGCAGTTGAACCAAGCTTTTATGATGAAAATCCGGATCATATCAAGTTAGTAGTTGAAGATATTTTCAAGAACTGGAGAAATCGTTCAAATGAAGGTAAATATAATGCCCTCTTTACCACTCATGTTGGTGGCGGGAAAGCCAGTACTCCAATGGCAATGATGTATTTTAGTGAATTTCAGCGAGTAAATGATGAGAATAGGAAAAATGGTGGTCAGACATTAAAAGTAGCAGTTACATTTAGCCAGAACTCATCCAATAATGATAGCATGCTTGTCGCCAATCAAGGTTTATATGATGCTATAAAGGCCTATAACAAAGAATTTGGTACAAGCTTTGGCATGGATGATGTAGCTGGATATACACAGGATGTTACTAGTCGTTTGAATAAAACTGCTACGGATAAGAACTTCCTGGATATTGTGATTGTGGTAGATCAGCTTTTGACTGGATTTGATGCACCGGAACTTAATACACTTTATGTAGATAGAACACTTAAAGGAGCCGGACTTATTCAAGCCTATTCAAGGACAAATCGTATTGCTGACATGCAGGAAAAACCCTGGGGGCGTATTGTGAACTATCGCTGGCCTGCTCAAAATGAGAAGCTGATGAATGAAGCTCTCGCAATTTATGCCAATAAAGATTCAGCAATTTTATCAGAAAATGAGCAGCGTAAATCCAATCAAAGAGATGGTATTATCGCTAAACCTTTTGAAGATGAGTTTAATGAAGTTAAAAAGTTTGTTGAGAAATTAGACAGCTTAACTAATGAATTCCAGCAATTACCATATTCTGAGAAACAAAAAGAATATATGTTTGATTTGCTGCGTGATTATAATGCTGGCATGGCTAAATTAAAACAATATACCCCTGAAGAAGTTGATGGAAATACAGCAGGTTTCAACTACGACAATCCTGATGAATTAGTTGAAAAATTAGGCATGACAGGTGCTCAAGAAACCATGCTTACCACAGTTTTAACCAATGAGCTTAAACAGTTTATGTCGAAGAAAAAGAAAATTCCTTTTTATCAAATTGAGTTGAAAATGACCCATGTCAAGGATGTGAAAATAGATTATGATTATTTAACTGAATTGGTGGAACAATTATTAAACCAGGTGCATGAGGGCAGGAGTCAGGAAGCACAAGCTACGAAAGAAAAAATTGATCAATTTGCCACTGGTTTGGAAGACAGAAATTACGCTGCGAAGGTTATGAATGCAGCAATTGCTATTATCAAAAAGCATTTTCCAACCGAAGGTTATAATCTTAAATATCCAGTAAAATTGAGAGATAGTGAACAAATTATTCAGGCGGCCAACAATGTCAGCCTTGATAGAATGTTCCTGGATTTTCGGGTGAAGTGGGGAATTACAGACATTATCACAAGTGCCCAAATGCGTGAATTATTTAGTCATCATCGTTATAGTATACAGGATTTAGATGATACCGGTCAAATCCGGGATATAATTGCCAAAGCAAGCAGGGATTATAAGACGCTGTCACATGACGAAAAGATACAATCTTTGTCGAAAATCAAGTACCGCAACGGTTTGCGTGAAGCCATTTATGAATTGGCTGATGAGCATGCTGAAAGCTAATTTATATCTAATAAAACTTTAAAATTAATTATTAAACTGCTAATTATCAATTGACAGTTAAGATAGGAGATAAAATGGATAAAAATAAAGCTAATGTACCTAAAATAAGATTTCCAGGATTTACCGACCCTTGGGAACAGCGTAAGCTAGGTGAGGTTGCTGAAATTATTGGTGGAGGCACTCCTAGTACGGGCAATCCTAAATATTGGGATGGTGACGTAGACTGGTATTCTCCTGTAGAGATTGGTAAACAAATTTACGTTGATAATAGCCAAAAGAAAATCACTGAACTTGGATTGCAAAAGAGTTCAGCAAAAATTTTACCAGTTGGCACTGTGTTGTTTACATCACGTGCTGGTATCGGAAACACTGCTATATTAGCAAAAGAAGGATGTACTAACCAAGGTTTTCAATCTATCGTTCCGCATAAAGATGAGTTAGATAGCTACTTTATTTTTTCTCGTACTCACGAATTAAAACAGTACGGTGAAACAAATGGAGCTGGATCTACGTTTATGGAAATATCCGGTAAACAAATGGCAAAGATGCCGATTTTGATTCCAAGTATGGAAGAACAAGATAAAATTGGCGATTTTTTCGAGAAGCTTGACAATCTTATCACCCTTCATCAGTGTAAGTTAAATCACCTGCAGGATGAGAAGAAAGGTTTGTTACAAAAAATGTTCCCCAAAAAAGGTGAGAATTTTCCGGAACTTCGCTTTCCGGGATTTACTGACCCTTGGGAACAGCGTAAGCTCATTAATAATGTTGAAGAAGTTCTAGATTATCGTGGAAAAAGTCCTACTAAGTTTGGTATGGAATGGGGAGATGAAGGCTATTTAGTTCTCTCTGCTTTGAATGTGAAAGATGGATACATTGATAAATCAGTTGAAGCAAAGTATGGAAATCAAGAGTTATTTGAACGTTGGATGGGAGACCAAAGATTAGAAAAAGGTGATGTTCTTTTTACTACTGAAGCACCCCTTGGAAATGTGGCTCAAGTGCCTGATGAAGAGGGTTATATCCTTAATCAACGTGCAGTTGCTTTCAAGACAGACAATAGTAAAACGTGCAATGATTTCTTGGCTCAACTATTGAGAAGTCCACTGGTTCAAGCACGTTTAAATGCTAATGCTTCTGGTGGTACAGCAAAGGGAATTGGAATGAAAGAATTTGCTAAATTAACGGCATATATTCCTGTTCAAGTTGAAGAACAAAATAAAATTGGGAAATTCCTATCAAACCTCGACCACCTTATCACCCTTCATCAACGTAAGTTAAATCATTTGCAGGAACAAAAGAAAGCATTACTACAACAGATGTTTATATGAAATAATTTAAAAGAAAGGAATTAAAACAATGAGCAATAATCTACAAACAATTACCAGTAAACTTTGGGCTATGGCAAATGAACTGCGCGGCACAATGGATGCGTCGGAGTACAAAAACTATATCTTGGCATTTATGTTTTACAGATATCTTTCGGAACATCAAGAACAGTATTTGGTAAAAAATAATGTTATTGACGCTGCAGAGGGAGAATCTATCAATGATGCTTATCTAAAACAAGCGGCAGGTGTAGATTTGGCTGACTATTTACAAGATATTTCATCAAGTTTGGGATATGCAATTGCGCCGAATGATACATGGAAGTCTTTGATTAATAAAATTAATGATTCACAGGTTATTCCCAGCGACTATCAAACTATTTTTGATAACTTTAATAAGAATGCGGAATTAAATAAAGAAGCGGTGAAAGATTTCCGCGGTATATTCAACGATATTAACCTGGGAGATACACGTCTTGGAAGTTCTACAAATGAACGTGCAAAATCACTTAACAATGTAGTTAAGTTAGTGGATGAAATTGAATACAAGGGAGATGATGGGAAAGACATTCTAGGTGAAATCTATGAATACTTAATCGGTAAATTTGCTGCAAGTGCTGGTAAAAAGGGTGGGGAATTTTATACACCTCATCAAGTAAGTAAGATTTTGGCTAAAATAGTCACCAGCGGTGTAGAAAAATCGAATGAATTTTTCAATGTATATGACCCGACAATGGGCTCAGGTTCCCTGCTGCTTACTGTTGGACAAGAATTGCCTGATGGTACTCCTATAAAGTATTTTGGTCAAGAGTTGAATACAACAACATATAATTTGGCCCGTATGAACTTAATGATGCATAATGTGTCTTATAACAATATGACATTAAATAATGCTGATACTCTGGAAAACGATTGGCCGGATGGACCAGATGGAAAAGGGATTGACCACCCGCGCAATTTTGATGCAGTGGTTGCAAATCCACCGTATTCTGCGAAATGGGATAATGATAAAACTAAATTAAAAGATCCGCGTTTTAGCGATTATGGGAAATTGGCACCAGCCTCAAAAGCAGATTATGCTTTTGTATTACACGGTATATATCATTTAAACAACACTGGCACAATGGCTATTGTTCTGCCTCACGGTGTGCTGTTTCGCGGTGCAGCAGAAGGCAAAATCCGTCAAACTCTGATTGAAAAAAATTATCTTGACACAGTTATTGGTCTGCCGCCTAACTTATTCTATGGGACAAGTATACCTACAATCATTTTGGTATTTAAGAAGAATCGTAAAACTAAAGACATATTATTTATTGATGCAAGCAGTGATTTTGAAAAGGGAAAGAATCAAAATAACTTGAATGATGAAAATATAGATAAAATCATCAATACATTTAAGGAACGCAAAGATGTTGATAAATATGCTCACTTGGCATCAATTGATGAAATCAGGGAAAATGAGTTTAACTTGAATATTCCACGTTATGTTGATACTTTTGAAGAAGAAGCTCCAATTGATTTGGAAGAAGTAAATAAGCAGTTAGAACAGGACAATAAAGAAATTGCAGAACTTGAAGCAAAGATTAAGGAACAATTGAAGATTTTAGGTGTAAAAATTTAAATTTGCTGGTGCTGGGAGCAGTGTGAGCTGGGTGCAATTTCAGATAAAGTAACTTAAAAGAATACGGATTTCAAATTTTTTCCCGTTGGAACAATAAAAAACGGGAAAATGGACGAGGTGTAGAATATGAAATTATATCGAAAGATATAATTCACCACTTGGAAAAATAACATTGGTGAGTGGTGGTAAGTTCCTTACGGGATATGCAGGCGGAATAGACAGAAAAATAGAGTTATTAAAAGATAGAAAGGGAATATCAGGATTTTTTCTATATTCCTAAAAAAGGTACGGCATTGTAATATGAAACCAACGAATTTAGACAATGATGTTTTAGTTAATATGGTATAATAATAGTAAAATAAAGAATATACAGGAAGGTGATTTATATGATTAATAAGGATGCCTTAGTAAAAAAAATTGAAACATTACCACCTTACTTATTGCAGGAAGTAGCTGATTATATAGATTATATAGAATTTAAAAAAAATAGAAAAAGCAATTTAAAGATAGATGATATAACATTAGCAAGTGAAGAGAATCTAGCAAAAGATTGGCTTAAACCTGAGGAGGATAAAGCATGGGAAGACTTGTAAAGGGTGACGTAGTCGTTGTACCTTTCCCCTTTTCAGATTTATCGCAATCGAAGAAGAGACCGGCCTTAGTATTAGCTGATCTAGAAGGATATGATTTAATTCTTTCCCAAATAACAAGTCAAAATGTATTTGATTCATATTCAATAAAATTGAAGAATAGTGACTTTGAAGAGGGATCATTGATAAAAAATAGTAATATCAGACCTAATAAGATATTTACAGCTGACAGAGATATAGTTTTGTATAAGATTGGGCATTTGAATGAAGAAAAAATAAAAGAGGTAACAGATAGGGTTATTAGAATCTTCGCAGAAGGCTAAAAATGAAGTTATAAGTAAAACTTATTATATAAAAAGATTTTTAGGGCAGTTTGCTCTATATAACAATATGACGTTAAATAATGCCCATGTGGCATCAATTGAGGAAATCAGGGAAAATGAGTTTAACTTGAATATTCCACGTTATGTTGATACTTTTGAAGAAGCTCCAATTGATTTGGAAGAAGTGAATAATCAGTTAGAACAAGATAATAAGGAAATTGCATAACTTGAAGCAAAGATTAATGAACAATTGAAAATTTTAGGTGTAAAATTTAGATTTGCTGGTGTTGGGAACAGTGTGAGTTAGATGCGATTTAAAATTTTATATAAGTAGGATACTTTTATCCTACTTATGGTATAATATAAACATATTATAGTGTTAAGGAGGGGTTTTAATGCTGGTAAATACTAAAAAAATAGTTTCAATGTCAGAGGCTAACCAGAATTTTTCTAAAGTAGCCAGGATGGTTGATGAGGACAAATCGGTAATTATTATGAAAAATAACAAGCCCAAGTATGTAGTTTTGGACTTTGAAGAATTTACTAAAGAAGATGTATCTGAAGAACAGACCCTTGATAGGATTGCAGATAAAATTCTTGAAGAAAATATAGAAGCTTTTAAAGAACTGGCTGATAGATGAAATATATATAATAAGATAAAATCTAGAGCTAATGCATTTACTTTCCCACACTTGCTTGGGAACAGCGTAAGGTTGGGGAACTGCTAATGGAACGCAATGAGCAAGCACCTATGAACGATGAATATCCACTTATGGCTTTCATTGCGAATGAGGGTGTTGCACCAAAAGGAGAACGATACGACCGAAGCTCATTGGTATCTGATGCAGAAAACAAGCTGTATAAGCGGACAGAATTTGGCGACTTTATTTACAGTTCAAATAATCTCGAAACCGGATCAATCGGTTTGAATAAGTATGGAAAAGCCTCTATTTCACCTGTTTACAGCATTTTTCAACCAACAGGGATAGCAGATTCTGATTTCTTGGGACGCCGTTTGGTTCGCAAAGATTTTATTAATGCAATGGTCAAATGGCGCCAGGGTGTCATCTACGGTCAATGGCGTATTCATGAATCAGATTTTATTAAAATAGAGATTCCAGTACCGTCCATAACCGAACAGAGAAAAATTGGAGCTTTCCTTGATAATCTCGACAACCTTATCGCCCTTCATCAGCGTGAGTCATTTCTGATAATGATTCCTGGTTAACTTAACCCTGACAATGAACGCATAACCAAATCTACATCTTTATTTTCAAGTTCCTGAATAATATGTAAATAGGTTTTTTGGGTTGTTGTCATGCTAGCATGCCCTAATCTTCTTGCCACACTTGCAATTGATACACCAGCAAATAACAAAAGGGAGGCATGGGTGTGGCGTAATGCATGAATTGAGATTACTGGAACTTTTGCATTCTTACAGTGTCTTGTTAATATATCATTAACAGTTGAATTATATACTTTGTTTTCTGTAAATATAGGTTTATCTTCCGGCAATCCCTTTAGTAACTCAGAAAACTGAATTACTGTTTGCCAGTCTATTTCTACTTTGCGTACAGAGGATTGATTTTTTGTTGGAAGGAAGCCGCCATTTCCTTTATAATTCCATGTTTTACTGATTGAAAGAATCTGATGTGAAAAATCGAAATCCTTAGGTGTAAGTGCTAATGCTTCCGAAAAGCGCATCCCGGTTTTTGCAACTAATAGTATAAACCAATCCCAGCTTACTTCAGACTTTAAATCAAGATTGCTTAATAGAGTATGCAGCTCAAACTGATTCAGGTACTTTGTTTTTTTATCTCTTGGAGTTTTTCCTTTGATTATTGCTTTTCGCGTAGGATCCCTGTCAATTAAACCTTCATCCACTGCATCCAAAATAGCAGCTTTTAATTGATGATGGAAATCCATCGTTGTTTGACGTTCATGCCAGGCAGCATAGTCATTGAGTAATTGTTGGTAGGTTATACGATTCAAATCGCAAATTATAAGGTTTGGAATAAGTTTTTCAAGCCACTTTTTAGTCATAAGATATTTATCCATAGTCACTTTTCTTATAGCACCATCTTTGTAGACTGTAATCCATTTCCCATAATATTGACAAAATAAATCAGTTCCTTTTACTTTTTCTAACATTATTAAATTTCCTCCTTTTGATTTATCGAAAATTGCCTCACGCTGATCATTTAAATGATATGCTGCTTGTTTAATTCTTCCGAAATAATTAATGTGTGCAAATCAATAATTGAAAAAATGCACCTATTTTCTTATTATAACCATATGTTGGAATTTAGTAGTTAGTATTTTTACCTCAGCATTATTCTTAACAGGTATCTTATACCAAGGGTGGGGCTCTGTGCCTAGCGCTTACCATACTAAGTGGAGCAAGTAAAAGAAGAAAAGTGAAAAATCACCGCTTTTTGAAGAAAATATATGTTTAGATTATTATTTATATTTTGTCATGTTAAGTTGTTTTAAATAGTGGCTTTTAATAGTATCAATGTAAGCGATAAATTACCTGGTGTGGTGTAGGTAAAAAATAAGTGACCATTTGAAATACATCTCAAATGGTCGTAATCTATCACTTGTCATTTTTACAGGAAGACTGAACCCATGGATCCCAGGGCAGGTATTCTTCCAAGAATTCAGGATGTGCTTCAAATTGGACACCAGGCAGATTTTTAAACAGGAATTCAAGATAGCTGTATGGCTCCAATCCATTAGCTTTAGCCGTTTCAATCATGCTGTAGACTGCTGCACTTGCTTCAGCACCTCGTGGACTTCCACTAAAGAGCCAATTTTTTCTTCCTAAAGTGAAAGGCCTTATACTGTTTTCAGACAGATTGTTTGAAATAGCACAGTTGCCATCTAGAAGATAATTCATAAATCCTTCTTTATTATTTACAGCATAATCTACAGCTTTTCCAAGCTTTGATTTGGGAAGGCAGCTGTTTTTTACGGAATCAAGCCACCCCCAAAAGGCCTCAAGAATCGGTTTTTCCGTTTCAAGACGCTTTTTCTTTCGTTCATCCGGCATAAGATCTTTCATTGATCTTTCCTCTGCAAAGAGTTTGTTGCAGAAATCAATTCCTGCTGCCGGAAGTGTAGCTTCAGGGCTTTTTATGTCTTTTGGAAGTGCTTCAACAAAATATCTCCTGAGATGTGTCCAGCACAGACATCTTGTTATTCCCGGAACTTTGTTATAACCTTTATAACAGTCCGTATGGAGATATCCTCTAAAGCCTTTTAGAAATTTTTGTGGGCAGTCCCCACTTCTTGAAGGTTTGTAATCAAACAACCTTATTGGTGTCTTACTGCCTGCATATGTACTGTACAGCCACATATAGGATTCTGATGTATTTTTCCTGCCGGGTTCTTTAAGTACCTGTACAGGCGTCTCATCTGCATGTAAATATTTCTCGGCTGTGAGTTTCTTATGCATCAGGTTTGTAAGTGGCATCAGCCAGCTTTTGGATGCAACCATAATCCAGTTGCTCATAGTCGCACGGCTGAGTTTTACTCCCAATGACTTCCATTCCCTTTCCTGACGATATAGAGGAAGAGCATTTACATACTTCTCATACATGATGTGGGCAACCGTAGATGGTGAGGCCATGGAATGCTGTACTACCGGATATGGCATTGGTGATTTTTCTATATAAGGAAGTCCTTCTTTGCGGCATTTCCTGCATTCATAAGTTTCACGGTAGTAGTCTATAACACGTACCTTTGCCGGAATGAATTCTATTTCTGTACGGATAAATTCTTTTCCTATGCTTTTCAAAGGTGTCCCGCATTTTTCACAGAAACGTTCATCCTCTTCAAGGCCACAGATTACTGTATGATGTGGAATATCTTTAAGCAGTTCTGCTCTTTGACCATCAAATTTTTTACGCCTGTAGTTTGATACCTCCTGTAAATTCGGTTCCGGTGCCGAAGGGTTTCTATAAACTTCTGCCTCATTGAAAAGATTTATCTGTCCTGCAATTACAGAAGTCTTCTCACTGCTCCTGCCAAATAATTTATGTGTCAGAAATTCAACTGTCTCATGGAGAGTTTTATTCTCCTTCTCCAGCTGTGCTATGCGATTTTTAAGTTCTATAACTTCATTTTTGGTATACATAATTGAGACAGTTCCTTCACTCGTTTTTTATATCTGTTATTATACCATAAATTTCTATAAAACCGCATGATTTCAGATTTCTCTGACACTAGAGGGCAGTTTGTATATCTACTTTCTTTACAGCCTTTGGCTGATTCAGGGACAGGCCTTCCATAAGCCATCTGAATTCCCGGGGTGTTATACATTTTACTGCTTCTGCATCTTTAGGCCACTTAAAACATCCATTTTCCAACCTCTTGTATAGAAGCACAAATCCATCACCTTCCCAATATAGTGCTTTCAATCTGTCTCTCTTCCGTCCGCAGAAGAGAAACAGACTGTTCTGAAATGGATTCAGTTCAAAATTCTTCTGTACGATGGCAGCCAGTCCGTCAATTGATTTCCTCATATCTGTATGTCCGGTTGCAATATATATTTTCTCTGCCTTTGAAATATCACCCAGCATTTTGCAGCACCTTCATAACATTTTCAATTAAACTGCCTGAGGCACCGTTGTGAATTTCAAGAACTGCACGACCAAAACGGATAATAATATCAGCCTGATATGTTTCTGGAGAAACATAGGCTGCATCTGTGGAAATGACACCTGATAATTTGGAAGTATTTATGGGAACTATCTGTTCCTTTGGATTTTTGGAAGGGAGAGCTTCACAAGCAGCAGTACGTATTTTTCTCAACCAATAATAATATCTGTTGATCCTAATGTCATTTTCCGAGCACCATGATTTCACAGTCTGGCCACTGCTGCGGCATTCACGTATAATTTTAATCCACTCATTCATTCTATATTTTTGAGTTGCTTCTTGTACATCCATATAAAACCTTCCTTTTTAAAGTTTTTAAAGCTAACTTGAAAAACTTTAAAACTTATTTTAGAAGATTATCTCACATTTTTTGAACACTTTCCATCCACTTTCTTGTTTGACGCTTACGTATCAATATGTGGGCAGTGAAGCAATTTTATTTGTAAAAAACTATTTCAATGTATAAAATTAAGCGATAATATTGTATAGTAAAGTTAATTTACAATTATGGGAAAGGGAAATATTATGATAAAATATAACTTTGATGAAATCATTGATAGAAGAAAAACAGATTCTATAAAATGGTCTGAAAAATTTCTTAAAGAAAAATTTGGAGATGAAAAAATTATTCCAATGTGGATTGCAGACATGGATTTTAAAGTAGCTGAGCCAATTGTCGAAATGATAACAGATAGGGCGCGGCATGGTATTTTTGGGTATGGTCATAAGAGTGATGAATTTATGGAGGCTGCAGTTAATTGGCAGAAAAAGAGGAATGGATGGAATATTGAAAAGGAATGGATGCTTTTTACGCCGGGAATAATACCGGCACTCAATTTTATTGTAGAAACATTTTGCTGTCCAGGTGATAAAGTGATAATTCAAAATCCTGTCTATCATCCATTTGCCAATGTTATCACTAATAATGGCTGTCATATTGTCAATAATCCGTTGGTGCTCAATGATGGAAAATACGAAATGAATTTTTCGGGATTGGAAACAATTGCTCAGTATAGTAAAACTAAGCTAATGTTTTTATGCAGTCCACATAATCCAGTTGGGCGTGTATGGACAAGTGAAGAGCTGAAGCAATTAGGGGAGATTTGTTTAAAGAATGATATATTGGTAGTTTCAGATGAAATTCATTCGGATTTAATATACCTTCCCAATCGTCACATTCCATTTGGTAAGGTTTCTGAGGAATTTGAGATGAACTCAATTGTATGTACATCGCCTTCAAAGACATTCAATCTTGCAGGGTTACAGGTTTCTAACATTATAGTACCAAATGAAAAGTTAAGGAAAAAATTAAATCGTAAACTATCGTCAATCAATATCGCTCCAGGAACTTTTGCATCTGTTGCTCAAATAGCAGCATACAATAAAGGCGAGGAATGGCTTGAACAACTCATTATATATCTTCAAAATAATCTAGATTTTATTGATGAATTTCTAAAAGAACGAATTCCAAGAGTAAAGATGATTAGGCCGGAGGGAACTTATTTGGCATGGCTTGATTTTAGTGATTTTAACTTGACGGATATAGAGCTTCAGCAATTGATGCGGAAGAAAGCTAAAGTTGCAATGGATGATGGTTATATATTCGGCGCTGGAGGAGAACATTTCCAAAGAATCAACTTTGCATGTCCCAGAACCATATTAAAGAAAGCTTTAGAGAATATTGAAAAAAGCCTGGAAGATATCAACTAAAAGCAGTGCAGATTGTATTTGCGCAAGAAAGAAGAGCATGTCCACTTTGGCGACTCCCTGAATCACGGTATTTTACACTTCATTTAAGTTTGGAAAATGTGGTTGATAATTAATGCGTTTTTATTTGTGAAGGATGGTTATTATGTTATTTAGTGAAGCAGAATTAAAGAAAATGATTAAGCATGGACTTAAGAAAATTACTTTAGAGGAAGAAATAAAGTTTAATATTCTAAATTTTATTCATTGTATACATTTGAATAGACAGGATTTTTATAAAGCAAGTTTTGATTCGAAACTATTTGGAAATATAGAGATGACATTTAAGAAAGAAGCAAATTGTCTAATTGGACATTGTAGGACTATTGTTAAGAAACAAAATAGAGTAATTGACTATTTATTTACGGAAAATGGATATGAACATTTAAAAGAGGTCATAAAAGGCTAACCATATATTTTATGATTTATAGTATGGAATGATTAAGGAGATGTAAAAAATGGGAAAAGTTAAAATGGAAGATGTATTACAAGCAATAGAATTAGCTGATGATGGGGGAAACTGTTATTATAATAAGATTACAGGTAAAATTATTTATATAGATGACGAGACAAGAAGAATGGCTGAGAATTATGATGAAGATGATGTAGAGAGGCTGTTAGAATGGCAGCTGGATGATGTTAAAGCTGCTATTGACGTGGAAGAAAATTGGGATAACTATATCTCATTGCCATCAAAATTTGATATTAATGAGTATGATATTATGGTTCAATTTTGTTATTCCTTAGATAATGATAAAATATCCAATAAACTATTGAATGCATTAAATGGAAAGGGAGCCTTTAGGAGATTCAAGGATGCAGTCATAAGATTTAATGTAGAAAAGGAATGGTACAAGTTTAAGGATGATGAATTTAATAAAATTGCATTAGATTGGTGTAGTGATAATGGATTGGAAATTAGCAGATAAATATATGTATTGTGAGATAGCTTTTTAAACATTTACAGAATTTTTTTTATTATTTTATCTTTTTTAAGAATCTATATGTATAACTTGACTTCTATCAAGACTTGAACAAAATGCAGCGATGATGCTGCAGACAGTGAAAGAGTTTGTCAAATCTAAATCTTGACAATACATAAAATTAGTACTATAATTTAGGAAAAATTAAATTTAAGAACTATGACAGGAATCAAGTAAATATATGATATTTAAAGAGAGTGATGTTTGCTGTAAATTCACAATACTTATATATTGAAAACTCGTCCTTGAGTTATCGGTTGAAATACAAGTAGACTGTATCGGGTGAATCCGTTATTTTATTAAGAAAAAAATTTGGATGGTACCGCGGTATTGTTTCTCGCTCCAAGAGAAACAATACCGCTTTTTTATTTTGATGAAAACCTAATATTGTAAAAGTAATGCCAGGGATAAGTAAATATAGATATACTTTTAAAGAGAGTGTTCATGGTGAAAAAGCACATTTATACTATATTGAAACTCACCCTTAAACTGCAATCTGAAAATTAGTAGGATTCTGCCGGCAGTGACGCCGTTAAAATATTCAAGTTATAAATTTGGGTGGTACCGCGATAGACCTTTCGCCCCATAGAAAGGTCTATTTTTTATGCTTATTTTTAGAAAATAATTTTTACTGGCCAGTGAAATTATATATTAAAAATATTAAATTTTTGTTTACTAAATGGAGGTATTTTAATGGAAGAAGTCAATTATATTTCGGAAAAAATGGATTATGTTCCAATATCCAAATTACACTATAAAATTTTATGGCTCATCGGTCTTGGAATATTTTTAGATGGATTTGATGTATATCTGGCAGGTGGAGTTTTAGGTGTGCTGTTAAAAAGTGGATGGTCAAGCATAAGCTTAAATGCTGCTTTTATTTCTGTAACTTTTTTAGGGCTTTTGATAGGGTCGCTTATCACTGGATTTTTAGGAGACAGTTTTGGACGTAAATTTTCTTATCAGCTGAACCTTTTGATATTTGGTGGAGCATCCCTTGTAGCTGCATTTTCCCCCAATATGATTTTTTTAATAGTCTGCAGGGGAATAATGGGAATTGGACTCGGTGCTGAAATTGTTACAGGATATGCACTGCTTGCAGAATTTGTGCCTTCAAAAACCAGGGGAAAGTGGGTGTCCATGCTTTCGCTTATAACAAATGTTTCTACACCGGCGGCTGCATTTCTGGGATATCTTATAATACCACGGTTTGGCTGGAGATGGATGTTTGTATTTGTAGGTGTATTTTCCGTAATTGTATGGTATATGAGAAAAAGTATGCCTGAATCCCCAAGATGGTATGAATCCAAAGGAATGGAAGAAAATGCACAGCATGTTGTAAATATATTTTACCATGAAGCAGAAAAGGAAGCTGATAATTCCATATCACAACCTAGTGTCATAAGGAAGGAACATGATAAAGAATCGGGGAAGTTTAGTGATTTATTCAGTAAAAATATGATCTCGAGAACTATTGTAGGTTGTGTAGTACTGATTGCCATAAACACTTTAATATATACTTTTGTAAGCTGGGCACCTACATTTTTCCTGAGAAAAGGCATAAATGTTTCCAAATCATTGGGATATACAACCATAATGATGATAGGTGCACCTCTTGGAGCGTTAATTGGGAGTTTTATTGTAGATAAATTAGGGCGTAAATGGTGCCTTACTATATTTATGCTTGCAGCAGGAGCACTTGGATATGCATATGCTTCACAAAATACTATGGGTGTAATATTGACTATGGGTTTTTTCCTCACTGTAATTATATATATACTTCTTACACTTGGCCTTGCCATTTATGTTCCGGAATTGTTTCCCACAGACATAAGACTTAGAGGCTCAGGATTTTGTAATGCAGTAGGAAGGCTGGCAACTATATTCAGTCCTTATGGAGTAGCATGGATACTTAAAAACTATGATACCAGAACTGTTTTTATAGTACTTGGATGCATACTTGTAGTAGTGGCATTTATTATTGCTGTGTTAGGAGTTGAAACAAAACAAAAATCCCTGGATGAAATTTAAGTGCCTAAGTTTTGAAAGTATGGATTTTAATAATTCATTTTGTCCGGTTAGTATGTGTTAGAATAATAATATAGAAATATATGTTAACTCTCAGAAAAGTCCTGGAGTTCTTTATAACCAAGGGAGTTTTAATCTGTCAGGTGAATAATGATATAATTTATTTACCTGACAGATCAAAAAAGGAGGACATTGCATGCTTATAAAATTGCTGGATTTAGAACTGTAGAGACGGAGCGTAATTTTGAATGCGGCATTGAGAGAGTTTGTGCTAAAGGGCTATGAAAATGCTTCGATTTAACTAAATTGTCTCTTTAATATGTGTAAATATTATCTATTGATTTAAAATTTTTGAATAGTATCCACAAAATCATAGTGAATATCACGGTAAATAATGGAAAAAGAATTAGTTCAGCCGGTGAAACTGAAACACCGCTAATTGCCATGGAAATAGCCATCACATCAATAGCTAACAGTAATGTTATGCCCTTAATGATAATGATTGGGGCAAGCAAGTAACCTAAACTTTTCTTTCGCAATAGCAAAACACCACTTACTACAGTCACTGGAAGGACAATTCCTAAGTCCATTGCTTGAATAACGAAAGTAGTATAATGCTCCAAACCATTCACAGTATTATTACCAATGGTGGGAACGATTCTGCCTAACCACATCAAACTTATAATAATGCCGATAACGATGATGAAAATTCCAACAGGCTTACTGGGCATGGCGGCTGAAAAGCATTTCTCCAAATTCTGCAGTTCCTGTGAAGTAATATTGATTATAAATGCAAAAAACGACAGTGACATCAGTAACACATAAATCAGAAAGAAATTGTTGTATATTGCTAAAAACGAATAGCTCATATAGGTGTATAGAAAATAACCTAATGTTCCTACCAACAACAATTTTCCTTTGAGGGACCTCTTGTTCAGAATCAACGAAACCAGCAGTAGGGGAATGGCAAAGACTAGTGTAACAACGTCTTGAGCTCTTACTTGTGCTGCCATAGATACTGATTCATTATGATATAATCCTTTCCCATAAAGCCTGACGGTTTCATTATGAATAGTCTGAATTGTTTGATTTTCATTGATAGCATTATTTGAAAAAAAACCATATGCAGAAGCAATTGATGCTAAGATGATAATGAAAATCACCAATAAGTTGCTTGTTTTATTCATCTTCATTACAGCCCTCCTTGATGTATGACATCAATATAGTAACTAGTTACCATTTACATTATAGCAACTAGTTACTATAATGTAAATGGATATAATGGATAAGTTTTTGTTAATGAAAGGGAAAACGTTATGCAGATTGATGATATGATTAAAAATTATAGCGGTGAGCGGGAAAAAGAAACACGTGGTATCTTTGCGAGTATATTTATTTTGCAAAATCGTCTGCAGACAATTTTTGATAAAGCCGATCCATTTCTCACATTGAAACAATTTATGCTGCTTGTGATGATAAAACATACAACTGGTAAAACCACCTTTACTCACTTGGGGAAATTGTCAGGTTCCTCCAGACAAAATATAAAGAAATTGGCTGCATCACTGGAGAAGAAAGGTTTTATAACCATTCGGAAAAATCCTGTTAATAAGCGAAATACCTCAATTCAGCTAACGGAAAAAGGTGATAGCTATTTTGAGGAAGTTTTTTATTTTCACAATGAAAAACTCAATAGTTTGTTTTATGAGTATTCTGATGAAGAAATCCATTTGTTTTACACTATGATTACCAGGTTGTATGCAGGTGTTGATAGTCAAGAGTAAAAGTATAAATAAAGCATTCCCATTGGATAAAAATATTCTTCAATATCATAAAAGTATTATTTGCCGATGTTAATGGCGCTGGAAAAACATCCATATATAAATCTGTTTATTAGGAAATCATCCTAACAAAGAACTTCAAAAAGATTGGAAGGAACATGGAAAGTCAAACTTCACAATTGAGATACTGGAAAGGAGGATATTTACGAATGGATATAATTATAAGACAGGAAACTGAAAAAGACTGCAGACTTTCCGAAAAAGTGGTGGAAAAAGCATTTAAAAATGAAGAGCACAGTGATCATAGAGAGCAGTTTTTGGTAGCTAAATTGAGAAAAAGCGATGTATTTATACCGGAGCTTTCTCTTATTGCCGAAATTAACAAAAAAATTGTAGGTCATAGCCTGATGACAAAGCTAATTATTAAAGATGGTGAAAAGGAATACGAATCGTTGGCACTGGCTCCTGTTTCGGTTTTGCCTGAATATCAGAACAAAGGTATTGGAACAGGCTTGATTGAGGAAAGTCTGAAGCTTGCAGAAGAAATGGGCTTCAAATCTGTAATTGTTCTTGGACATGACAGGTATTATCCTCGATTTGGATTTAAACCTGCAAGCACATGGGAAATTAAAGCACCGTTTGATGTACCGGATGAATCGTTTATGGCATTGGAGCTTGAGAAGGGAAGTCTTGATAACATTAAGGGAACTGTGGTTTATTGTAAAGAATTTTTTGAGTAAGGTAACCTGTGTCACCGCAATAAAAAATTCCGCGATGTACTTTTCGCTCTGCAAAATTCTGATGAAATAATTATACACATGAATCTTATATATAAGTCAACATTAGAGATAAAAATCGAAATTTATGAGGAGGAAAGTCCCGTTATGAATATAAAAAAATTACTGACAATGGCAGTGAAGTAGGCATTGTCGGCGATTTTTCCGTCTACACAAGCAAGCCGCTGAAAGATTTTATATATGAAAGTAATAGGGGAAGAGATATTTTCTTTGTATCTTTGAGGATGCTGTTGATGGATTGAAAAAATTCTAAAGTGAAACTAGCTTGGTATGTTGATATTTAGCTAGTTTTTATATGATGATGGTATAATAAGGACGGGTCAAGGAGACTTTTATGCAGTTATAAGTTATATTGGAGTTGATAATTGCCATACAGCAAAAGGAAGAGTTAGAATTAGAACTGTGAAATGCAGACTTAGAGGAGGATATATTATGAAGATTTCAAAGAGAGATGCGCTGAAATGGTTTGAATTTTTTTCAACACTGCCTGAGGAAGAAGAAATTATGACAAAGCAGCAGGAAATAGTTTACTCTGCCTTTGCACAAATTGAGGCAGTCATTGATCATAGAAATGACATATTGATGTCGAAAATTAAAGGTTTGAAAACTTTTAAGAACAGAACTTTTTTTGTGGGAAATGAAAGTAAATTTCCCCAGGGGTGCCATTCCTGTCTGTTTGGTACTGGTCTGAATGCAATCAGGAAAACCAACAAGTGCAATATGGAGTGCAAGTTCTGTTATGATTATGGAGAGCTGGAAAATATTCCTCCAGTCGGCGAAGGTATGTGGGAAATTGGAGGCACAAGATTTTATGACAAGGATATTGATTTGCTTCTTTCCATTCAGAAGAAACCCACTGGCATTTGCTATGTCTATTTAGAGCCGTTTATGGAAATAGAAAAGTACTATCCGGTAATAAGGAAATTTAGTGATGCTCAAGTTCATCAACATTTGTATACAAATGGCATTTTAGCTACAGAGGAAACATTGAAAGCATTAGGTGAAGCCGGCCTTGACGAGATACGTTTCAACCTGGGTGCTTCTGAGTGTTCGGACAAGGTGATTGAAAATATCGGAACAGCAAAAAAATATATTAAAAGTGTAGGTATTGAAACTCCAATGACTCCTGAGTTTTTCCAAATTTTTTTCATGAAAAAGCAGGCCATCTTGGAGACAAAACTTGATTTTATCAATTGTGCAGAATTACACTTGAATGAGAATAACATAAACAATTATTATGGAGAAGACATGTATATTTCCAGGCAGGGTTACATATCTCCAATCTGGAGCAGGGAACTGACTTTGAAATTCATGAAAACAGCCGATGAAGAAAAGTGGGATTTAGTGGTTCATGATTGCTCGAACTATACAAAATTTGCCAGAGACTTGAACCTGAGCAGCAAGGAGGGCAAATGGTTCGGAGCCAGCAATTATGCCTGTGAGTTTTCCAGGATTCCATATGAAGCATTTTTACCCATACTGGGTGATGACAATTTCAAGTTTTTAAGTGAAGAAGAATTGTCTGAGGGCTATAAACCGGGTGAGATGATTTTTTAGAGGGTTCAAAGCAGAAGTGGCAGAACTTTGTTCTGGTATGAAAGCAACTGGCAGCCGCTTTGTAAGAAGCGTTATGACATAAAAGACCGAGGATCAACATCATAAATATAAATATCAACAAGGAGCGTTAAGAAGACAATTGTTAAAAGTAAAAATATACCTTGGAATGAATATATAGAAGATGAAATAGTAGCAGGATTAGGTTCGTGGAAAGATAATAATCTTTAAATCATTTGAAAGGAATGGTCTTCTATGAAAAACATTTTAATTACGGGGGCAGCAAATGGCATCGGTTATTATCTGGCCAGGCAGCTTTTATCAGAAGGTTATAATGTAACTGTTCTGGATTTAAAAACCGACAATCTCAGCAGTTTGTGTGAAGAATATGATTCTCTTTTTTCGCTGACCTGTGATGTTCGCGACTTGAAGCAAATGGAGATTTGCGTAAGTAAAAGCGTCAAAAAATACGGGAGCATTGATTGTGCTGTACATAATGCCTGACTGTGTACATTTGAAAGTATGGAGCAGACCAGTGAGGAAACGTATCATCATGTAATGGAAGTGAACTATTACGGAGCGCTTCATCTATCCAAGGCTTTTGCCTTATATGAAGAGTCAAAGGAACAGCAAAGTCATATTTACAAGTTCCTGCGTTAGTGTGATGGGATTTGTCAATATCAGTCCCTATTCTTCAAGTAAAGATGCGATTGAAGCACTTGCCAAGTGTCTTAATATTGAGTACCAAAATTACGGCATCAGTTTTCATATTTTTCACCCGCCTCTTACCAGGACAAAATCAGCAGAACCTCTGCCTGTTCCCAAAGAATTTATGGTCGATCCGGAAAAGGTCGGTACCGGTCTTGCAAAGCACATACAAAATAAATCTTTTATTATCTGCCATAGCTTGGGGCAAAAGATACAGATATTGATCTGCTATCTGTTTCCTTTAAAAATGGGAAAAATCATGAGTAAGATGACTGCCAGGTATATGACAGGGAAAGATAAGAGATAAATTATGAGCATGTGACATAGTGAATTGAAAATGGATGCTTTCTGGATAAACAGTGGATGTTACAAGTGAAAATAAAGTTCCTTCTTTGAATATTTAACAATTCCCATCTTAATTATAACATATAAATAATTGTAAATGCAGACTGTTTGTTCCCAACTGCCAGTGTTATAATGCAATAGCACGTTAATGTGATTTGTTGGAGGGATTATTGTGGAACCCAAGGGAGGTAAACATATGAGTTCTTATGTGCTTGGCTTTAAGGACATTGACAAAACAAAGCTCATGGCTGTGGGAGGTAAAGGCGCAAATCTGGGGGAACTTTCCAGGATTGAAGGAATACACATACCAGATGGCTTCTGTGTTTTTACTGAAGCCTTTAAAAGAATTATCGAGGAAACGCCGTCCATTGATGAATTACTGGATGAGTTATCACTTCTGAAAGCGGGAGACCGAGATAAAATCAGTAAACTCAGTGGTGAAATCCAAAAGATCATCGAAGACACAGCCATCCCTGAAGATATTAGTGAAGAGATCACCCGCTTTCTCGCAAGGCTCGGAGAAGAAAATGCCTATGCAGTACGATCCAGTGCAACTGCAGAGGATTTACCAACGGCCTCCTTTGCAGGTCAGCAGGACACGTATCTGAACATTGTCGGAAAGGAGGCCGTTCTAAAGCATATAAGCAAGTGCTGGGCATCGCTGTTTACCGAGAGGGCAGTAGCTTACCGCCTTCGAAATGGTTTTGACCAGCGTAAAGTCTACCTGTCTGTAGTTGTTCAGAAGATGATCTTCCCTCAGGCGGCAGGGATTTTGTTTACTGCCGATCCCGTCGCTTCCAATAGGAAGGTATTGTCCATTGATGCCGGCTTCGGACTTGGTGAGGCACTTGTTTCCGGCCTGGTAAATGCAGATAACTATAAGGTGCGTGAGGGTAGAATTATTTATAAGAAGATATCCATCAAGAAACTGGCTGTTTATGCCTTAAAAGACGGCGGTACGAAAGAGAAGAAGATTGAGCCTGAAAAGCAGAAGAAGCAAGTGCTGTCGGAGAAGCAGATTTTGCAGCTTGAGCATCTGGGAAGGAAGATCGAAGAACATTTCGGCTGTCCCCAGGATATGGAATGGTGTCTGGCAGATGATACGTTTTACATTGTGCAGAGCCGGCCAATCACTACTTTGTACCCCATACCTGAAGCAGATGATCAGAAAAATCATGTTTATGTATCCGTGGGTCACCAGCAAATGATGACCGATCCCATGAAACCGTTGGGATTGTCTTTTTTCCTGATGACCACCAGAGCACCCATGCATAAAGCTGGCGGAAGGCTGTTTGTTGATGTTACACAGATGCTTGCTTCCTCTGACAGCAGGAAAATCTTGTTGGATACCATGGGACAGCACGATCCGCTTATGAAAGATGCGCTCATGACTGTAATAGAACGAGGAGATTTTATAAAATTCGTACCAGATGATAAAAAAGAACAGAGTTCAGATAAAGGCAATAAAATTGTGTCATCTGCAGGTTTCCGGGTACAGATCAAAAGCGATCCGTTAGTTGTTTCTAATTTGATTAAAAGTAGTGAAACATCCATAGAAGAGCTGAAACAAAATATGCGGAGGTCATCAGGATCGGATTTGTTTGATTTTATTCTGGAAGATATTCAGGAGTTAAGGAGGGTTTTATTTGACACGCAAAGTTCCCGTGTGTTTATGGCTGCTATGGATGCTTCATTATGGATCAATGAAAAAATGGAGAAGTGGTTAGGTGAAAAAAACACAGCAGACATCCTTTCTCAGTCTGTGCCAAACAATATTACCTCGGAAATGGGGCTGGCGCTGCTGGATGTAGCAGATGTTATCCGTCCTTATCCGCAGATAATTGATTATTTACAACATGTAAAAGATGATAATTTTTTGGATGACCTGGTTAAGTTTAATGGCGGACAGGAAACCCGGGAGGCTGTCTGTGCTTATCTCAATAAATACGGAATGCGGTGTGCCGGAGAAATCGATATTACCAAACCTCGCTGGAGCGAAAAACCCTCTGCACTTGTTCCCATGATTCTCAGTAACATCAAAAATTTCCAGCCTGAAGCTGGTAGGCGGAAATTTGAGGAGGGACGGCAGGAAGCTTTGAAAAAAGAACAGGAGTTATTGGATAAATTGAGGCAATTAGCGGATGGTGAACAAAAAGCCAGAGAAACAAAAGGAATGATAGATCTGATCCGGAATTTCAGCGGGTTTAGGGAATATCCAAAGTACGGCATGGTTAATCGCTACTTCATTTATAAGCAGGCTTTGCTGAAAGAAGCCGTTAAGCTCGTCCAAGCGGACGTTATTAATGAAAAAGAAGATATATACTATCTCACCTTCGAAGAACTTCGGGAAGTGGTATGCACAAATAAACTGGATTACCAGATCATAGAAAGGCGAAAAGAGGAGTACAAATCATATGAAAAACTAACTCCGCCGCGGGTTATCACCTCTGATGGCGAAATTATTGCAGGTGAATACAAGCAAGAGAATCTCCCGGAAGGAGCTATTGCAGGTCTGCCTGTTTCTTCCGGAGTTGTAGAGGGACGGGCACGTGTCATTTTAAATATGGAAGATGCTGATCTGGAAGAGGGGGATATACTGGTAACCTACTTTACTGACCCCAGCTGGACACCATTGTTTGTATCCATAAAAGGCCTGGTCACCGAAGTTGGCGGACTTATGACCCATGGAGCAGTTATCGCACGTGAATATGGTTTGCCGGCAGTTGTGGGAGTAGAAAATGTCACCAGACTGATAAATGACGGACAGAGAATCCGGGTTAATGGAACAGAAGGCTATGTAGAAATCCTGTAACGGGGAAGATGTTAATTATAGAAACATAGAGAATGTAAAAAACTATTATGCACCAATTTCATCACCATTTGGAGCTCCTATGTTTATGGGAAAAAGATTAGTCAAGCTGGCACAATTATTTAGAGTTCAAGAAAAAAAGAAGATTACAAGTTGGATTATGGAACAATTAAGCCGAGGACAGTTGTAGATAATTTGATTAAAGCATTTGAAGGAACTGATTTTCAGATATATATTGCAGCGGAACAAATAAATCCATGTGAGAAAAATAATATCTATATTGATAAAAGATTTGATTTTAGTAAACTCATACCGGAAACTGTAGCCTATATAAATCGTGGAAGTCAGAATAGCATTATGACAGGCTTGATGTATGGGGTCCCTCAGAAACAATTAAGAGTACAATTGATGATTTTAACAGAACATCTATTTATATAAATAATTCTAAAAAAGCAGGAGAACATCTACTAAGTCTTGGAGGGGTAACCAGAGTAGTGCAAGTTATGGGAAATTTGTTATAATAAACGGTACTCCTACTTTATATACTAATTGAAACCATTGAACTGGGGTTATAGACAGGCTTATGACCGTCAAATGTGAATAAAAATTAAATGATTGGATCAGATAATTTAATTTTTCTGATTATAAGGTATAATTATGATAAATAATTATTAAGGGTGTGAAATAAATGAATGCTGGGGAAATAGTCAGGAGAACAATAAAAGAGGAAGCACATGTAATGAATCCGACAATTTATTATTTTTCCGCTACGGGCAATTCGTTGTCAATAGCCCGACAAATCGCAAAGGGACTTGAGAACTGTACAATTAAGTCCATGGCTGTAGGGGCGACGGATGAACCTGTTGGCGGTCCTGATAATCCGATTGGTTTCGTCTTTCCCGTTTTTTATATAGGATTACCGAGACTTGTAAAACGCTTTGCACAAAACCTCAATATCATTAGAGGAACTTACTGCTTTGCATTTATAAATTTCGGTGGGAATGGAGCGGACACTTTGGGAATGCTGGACGATATTTTGAAAGAAAAGGGTGTTTGTCTGTCCTATGCAGCTGGAGTAAAAATGCCTGGAAATTATATCGTGAAGTATCAAGCCTTTGCCAAAGGTGTTGTACAAAAGCTTATAGAAAATGCAATGAAAAAGGCAGATGAAGCTGCAGAGGCAGTTGCGGGCGGAAAGGTTTGGCCGATTAAAAGAAAGGCTAGGCTTCTTAGTAAGATAGCCAGTTGCAGTTATTTATACAAAGGGATCTCCGAATGGGACAAAAAATTTGAGGTGAGCGGAAAGTGCAGCGGCTGCGGTCTGTGTGCCAGAGTATGCCCTGTAAATAATATAAAAATAGAAGACCGGAATCCGATTTGGCAGCATCGCTGTGAGCGGTGTCTTGCCTGTATTCAGTGGTGCCCACATGAAGCAATAGAATATGGAAGGAAAACAATCGGGCGCAGAAGATATCACAATCCCAATATTAAAGTTGAGGATATTATAAGAGGATTGACCTGTGAAGATATTTAGTCGCAGGACTGATCACATGGTTTATAATAGATAATTATTAAGTATAAAAATGCATCTAGGTTAAAACTTGGATGCTTTTTATCTTTCGATAAATTTTCCTTTACAAATATTAAGTTGTTGATTACAAACATTGCATTTAGTTTTACAAAGTAGCTTCTCGTATTGCTATTGAGGGTTGTAAATCGGGTTACAATAAAATAACAATAAATATGCAATCTAATTCGATAATAATATATTGTAAAACAATAAAATATATGTTAAAATCAAATAAACAATAAATAAGTGAGGTGCTTTTTATGAAACCAGGATCAACAATTTTTTTAAAGATAGTGGTTTTTCTTGTTGGAATTATAGTACTTGCATTATGCATTTTTTGCCTGCCTGCAATAGCTAACGGAGCAGCAGAACATTATCCAAAGTTGCATTATTGGCCTGTTTTAATAGGTGCCTATCTTTCAGCAATACCGTTTTTTGCTGCATTGTACCAAGCCTTGAGACTTTTAGGCTATATTGACAGAAACAAAGCCTTCTCGGAATTATCTGTAACAGCTTTGAAGAATATAAAACACTGTGCTATTACAATCAGCATTATATATGCAGTACTAATACCATTTTTAGTTCCTATAGCGAATGCGGACGATGCCCCGGGTATTGTAGCACTGGGATTGGTCATTGCTTTTGCTTCATTTGTGATCGCAGTCTTTGCTGCTGTTCTCCAAAAGCTTTTAAAAGATGCGGTAGATATAAAATCAGACAATGATCTAACGATTTGAGGTGAATAACATGGCAATTATAATCAACATTGATGTTATGTTGGCCAAAAGGAAAATGAGTGTCACAGAACTTTCGAAAAAAGTTGGAATAACCATGGCAAACATCTCTATATTAAAAAATGGAAAGGCAAAAGCAATTCGACTATTAACTTTAGATGCAATCTGCAGGGCTTTGGAATGTCAGCCTGGAGATATTTTGGAATACAGAAATGATTCGCGATAATTTGGCTGAATTTGTTTGAGGAGGCAATGTATGAAAATTAAATTGATTCAACCTGCAATGCTGCCAAGACCTATGGATACGAAGTTGAAAACAAGAATGAGCCCTTCATTGGCATTACTCACAATAGCAAATCTTACGCCGAAGGAGCATGAAGTTATTATTGAGAATGAAAATGTTGAAAAGATAGATTTTGACGAGCCTGTGGATTTGGCAGCAATAACTGTTACTGTAGATGTTATGAACAGGGCGGTGGAAATATCGAAGGAGTTTCAAAATCGTGGAGTAACAGTAATTGCAGGAGGTATACATATTACAGCAGATCCAGAGAGAGCTGCTGATAGTTTTGATGCAATATGCGTGGGAATGGCTGAGAGAGTATGGATAAAAATTCTCAGGGACAAAGAAAATAATTTACTTAAGAAGATATACTGTGACATGGAAAATATTGCCGGAAAAGAAATAGTGTCGCCAAACTATCATATTATTGATGATAAAAAGTATTTATATACTAATATAATTAGTACAAGCAGAGGATGTCCTTTTGAATGCGATTTCTGCTATAATAGTTGCAAAAATGTACTTAGGACTTATATCAATAGGCCCATAGATGATGTGATTGAAGATATAAATGTATTAAAAACGAGACATATAATGTTTATTGATGATAATTTTATTGGGAATCCCAAATGGACAAAAAAATTATTAAAGGAAATAAAACCTCTTAAGCTGAAGTGGAATGCAGCGGTTACTTCCAATATAGTGGACATGCCTGAACTGTTGGATGAAATGAAGGCGTCTGGCTGCCAAAGTCTGTTTATAGGTTTTGAAAGTATAAACAGCAGGTCAATAGACAGTGTCCACAAGGTACAAAACAGTGTAAACAGATATGAGAAACTTGTAGATGAAATTCACAAAAGAGGAATAATGATAAATGCAAGTTTTGTTTTCGGACTAGATGAAGATGATATCTCCGTATTTAAAGATACATTGAAATGGATAATTAAAAATAAGATAGAAACGGTGACTTCGCATATCCTCACCCCGTATCCCGGCACAAAGTTATACTCAGCATTGATAGAAGAAGATAGAATTGTAGATTATAATTTGTCAAATTATAATACTGCACATGTTGTATATAAACCCAAAAATATGACAGCAGAAGAATTATATAATGGCTATCTATGGATATATAGAGAAGTATACACGTTTAAAAATATAATGAAGAGACTGCCAAAATCTAAAAATCAATGGATTCCATTTTTAGCATTTAATTTATTTTATAGGAAGTTTGGAAAGCTGACTGAATTATTGTGCAGACTAGTTTCTTTTGAAAATGTAGGAAGGCTTTTTAGATGGCTGGCTTATTGTATAAAATAAGTGAAGTTTGGGATCACCTATTTTTATGCTGTGTTTTATCTTTCTCATATGCTATAATAGTTGTGAAAATGTGGTTAAGAGTAATTAAATATAAGATTATTTGAAATTTAGTTAATATTGACTGTTGGGGAACTGGAGATTTGCAAATTACAATAAAAAGATACTAAAGATTTTAAAAAGGCTAAGAAATGTATTCATAGGGCTTGTGAAGAAAATTAACAGCGTTAATTATTTTTAGTATTTGGGAGGGTAAATTGATGGTTCAGTTTAACAACAATATTTCAGTTATTGGGACAGGGTATGTAGGTTTGGTCAGCGGTGCATGTCTTTCAGAATTTGGCATGAATGTCATATGCATGGATAATGATTTGGATAAGATAGAAAAGTTGAAAAATGGAGAAATGCCTATATATGAACCTGGGCTTTATGATATAGTAAAGAAAAATATGAATCAAGGCAGATTGAATTTCACAAATGATTTGAAATATGCCGTTGAAAATTCGACAGTTATATTTATTGCAGTTGGTACCCCTCCACTGGAAGACGGCTCGGCAGATCTGCAGTATGTACTTGATGCAGCTTGCGAAGTGGCGAAATATATGAATGGATATAAAATCATTGTGGATAAGAGCACGGTTCCTGTAGGAACGGGACAAAAGGTAAAAGCAAAGGTAAGGGATGTGTTTAATGCGAGAAATGTAAATTATGACTTTGATATAGTATCCAATCCAGAATTTTTAAGAGAAGGAGCTGCCGTAAAAGACTTTACACATCCGGATAGGGTTGTTGTGGGGGTTGAAAGCAAAAAAGCCGAGGAAATAATGAAGCAAATTTATAAAGTACTGTATATTATAAGTGTGCCATTTGTTATAACTAATCTGGAAACTGCAGAGTTGATAAAGTATGCTTCCAATGCTTTTCTTGCGACTAAAATTTCTTTTATAAACGAAATGGCAAATATATGCGAGGAAATTGGAGCTGATGTTCACAAACTGGCCAAAGCTATGGGACAAGATGGGAGAATTGGCTCCAAGTTTTTACATCCTGGTCCAGGATATGGGGGAAGCTGTTTTCCAAAAGACACTAAAGCATTAGTACATATAGCAAAAGAAGCTGGTGTGAGGTCTGAAATTATAGAAACTGTTATAAAAGTAAATGATGCACAAAAAGAAAGAATGATCAGCAAGATAAAGAATAGATTCAACAATGATTTACATGGTAGAAAAATTGCGCTTTGGGGATTGTCATTCAAGCCTGAAACGGATGATTTAAGAGAATCACCGGCTCTTTACATAGGCAAAAGGTTGATTGAAGAGGGGGCGGAAGTTAATGTATATGATCCAATAGCTATGGATAACTGTCAGAAATTTTATTCTGAAATTCAATTTAATTACTGCAAGAATGAGTATGAAGCCTGTAAGAATGCGGAAGCAGTTGTTTTAGCCACCGAATGGAATCAATTTAGAAGCATGAATTTAAATGAAATTAAAAGTAATATGAAAGGTGCTCTGTTTCTAGATTTTAGGAATGTATATGAACCACAGGAAATGAAAAAGATTGGCTTTGATTACGAAGGAGTTGGCAGAAAATGAACAGCATATTGGTTACAGGTGGTTCGGGATTTATAGGTTCTAATTTGTGTGATAGGTTGTTGAATTTAGGATACAAATTGATAAATATAGATAATTTTAATGATTACTATGCTTCTGAAATAAAGGAAAAAAACATTGAGATGGCATTGAAAAATGATAACTATACACTATATAGAGGTGACATACTTGATAGGGATTTGGTAAATAGAATATTTGCTGAAAATGATATAGAACTGGTCATACACCTAGCTGCCATGGCGGGTGTACGGAACTCCCTGAAAGATCCCCTTGAATATGTTGATATAGATATTAAAGGCACTGTAAATTTACTTCAGGTATGCGCTGAAAGAGGAGTAAAAAAATTTATTGAAGCCTCTTCTTCATCTGTATACGGGGTTAATTCAAAACTTCCATTTTCAGAAAACGACAGTGTAGATCTTCAAATTTCACCTTATGCTGCTGCAAAAAGAGCTGCAGAATTGTTTTGTTCAACCTATACAAGATTATATGGAATGAGTACGGCCTGCTTGAGATTCTTTACTGTTTACGGGCCAAGGCAGAGACCGGAAATGGCAATACACGTGTTCACAAAGAATATAGATGAAGGTAAACCGATAAATATGTTTGGTGATGGTTCAAGTAAAAGGGATTACACATATATAGACGATATAGTGGATGGAATAGCTTCTTTGATAGACAAAAATTTTGAGTTTGAAATATTTAATTTTGGAAGCAGTAAAATCATCTCTCTTTATGATTTAATAAAGATCATAGAGGATGTTGTAGGCAAAAAGGCTATTATCAATAGAATGGATATGCAAAAAGGTGACGTGCCCATTACTTATGCGGATATAAGCAGGGCAAAGAAATTCATTGGGTATAATCCCAGAGTTAATATAAGACAGGGCATTGAAAAATTTTATGATTGGTATTGCGGCGGAGTAAAAAACGAATAGTTTTTACAACCATCCGTTTTTTTGAAAATATAACATTGAAAATTTACTGTTTACCGTCAATAGGTTTTTGCTGTAATTTTAGTCCCGCCTGATTTTATAACATAGTTAAGCACTGATAACACCATTCTTTTTATTAAGTAAAATATTATTATAAGTGTCCATAAGTCCGCTAAAAACCTTATTCCAGGATCTTTTCAGCCCAGTATTTCTGGCATTTGTCCTTAATGTGTTTCTCAAATTTTCATCTTCAATTAACTTTACCATTAAACCAATTAGCTCGTTCATATCCCTTGCCTTGAACTTAAGGCCATTAATTCTGTGGTCGATGATATTTTTAACTCCCCCTGCGTCAGCACCTATAACAGGGATGCCAGAAGCCATAGCCTCAAGTACTACATTTCCAAAAGTTTCTGTTGAGGAAGGAAACACAAATATGTCACTGGAGGCATAAATTTGTGCTAATTCTCTTCCCTTCTTAAATCCCGTAAATATAGTATTTTTTGGAAAATCATTTTTACATTTATCCAGATATGGACCTTCTCCTGTTATAATAAGAGCTATTTTGTCCCTATATTTATTGTAGATTTGTCCGTAAGCATCAATTAAAATATCTAAGTCTTTCTCGGGTGAAACCCTGCCTACGTATAAAAACACCAATTTATTATTGATGCCAAGCTGCATTCTTAGATCCTCACTCCTCAATTCAGGGTTAAACTTTTTGGAATCTATGCCTCTTGAAAAAATATCTGTATTTGCTATTCCTTTCTTTTTAAGATAAAATTTTATTTCTTCCGACGGACATAAGGTCAAATTATTTTGATTGTGAAACCATCTCATATAAGCCCATACGGAATTATTTAAAAAATCCAAATTATAATAATTCAGATACTGACAAAAATTAGTTGTATAATTAGATACAGTAGGTATGCCGTGCTTTTTCCCATACATTAATCCAGTCATTCCCATGTTGAATTCGGTCATGAGTTGTATTATGTCCGGCTTAAAACTAGATAATGAAGCACTTACTTTGAAAGTGTTGGGGAAAGCTATTCTGCATTCAGGATAGAGAAAAAATTTTATACTAAAAAACCTTTGGATATTGTAACTTTCGTTTTTCTCTGTATCATTATCAGGTGCGAATATTAAGTATTCAATGTTATTTGCTTCATAATATTCTATAAGCTTATTTAAGGTATTGGTAACTCCGTTTATCTGAGGTAAAAAAGTATCTGTAAAAATAGCTACCTTCACATTATCCCTCCTATATCCCTTGTTAGATTATAATTTTTTAGATTTCTAAATTTGTTCATATCTAAATAAAATGTATCTCTTAAAATGACCTCCTTTGCCTAATGCATTTCTTTTCACATTAAAATAAGGTATATTCCTCTGTGGCAAACTGCTATTATCAATTAATTTTGAACTGCCTCATGTAAGAGAAATTTACAATATAATAGTATCTCTCATAGGCATTTTTTGATTGCATGTTTATGTTAAGTTTATGATAAAAATTATGAATTTCAGTTAATATTGGGATTGCTCGGCGTATCTGTCTTTTTATTATGACAAGCTGCTGTCAGGCTAAAAATGATATAATGGCAGTATATCAAAAATGACTGGAGGATACTTTTTATGGAGCTACGTTGATTCTGTTCCGATTATAAACAATTGGGAGTTTGATGGAGGTGTCCCGGCTCAGACCGTTTTGTCGGTCCGGTGATCGTCTACTCATTTATGCAGGCAATTGGCATGCTTATTATTGACAATAAATTAAAATTAACAAAATGCTGTCGCCCGAAACTTTATTTTATATACAGTTGCATTGATAATGTTGCTGATATATAAATGTAGACAATAAAAGCTCGATACCTGTAATAGTGATTGCCTGGAAAACAGGTGACTGCAATGAAAGAAATTACTTCTACATGAAACATATTAAAGCAGCTGCAAGAAGTACTGAAAGTATAAACAGCGGAATTTTGAAGAGAAACTCGAGGTGAAAGTGGTTAAACCCAGAGTACGTGCCTACAGAGAGAAAACTTCAAGAAATCCCATGTTGTAAATCCTTTTTTGATAAAGCTGATGAAACAGCAGAAAATGAGATGCTGCTTAAAGAAGGTGACAGACAGTTTTTTGAGGATATACTTGTGAACAATATAAGCAAGAAAATAGGGGCCAGAATATTTAACAGTGAAAAAAGGAGGAAATAAAAAGGAACTTACAAACAATGCCTTTTATCAATTCAGCGGCACAGGCTTTGTTCAGGGAAAGAGGAAAAACTTGAATACCAAAAGAGCCGGCATCTGTTCTATGAAGGCATATTGGATGAAGTACAGGAAGCCGGTGGAAAACAGTGGCTGATGGCTGTATTTGAAAACCCCACCGTGTTTAGCGGGATACTCCATAGAGCCCTGAAAACCAGGCCGTCACTCATATGCATTTTTGGAAACTTCAAACTGGCATCCCTTGTCTTAATGGATAAATTAGTGGAAAATGGTGTACGGATATATTATTCAGGAGATCTGGATCGAGAGGGAATAATCATGGCGGATAAATTGAAGCTTCGATATGAATCAAAGCTTGTATTATGGAGATACGGCGTGGAGGATTACAGGGATATAGTGTCAATGGTAAGACTTAAAATTGATTTCTGAATACAATGCTGTTATTATAGAGAAAATTAAATTTACAGGGAGGTACTTTAACATTGAACAAATTACTTGAACAAATACAATACTATAACAATAGATTTCCTAAAGAGCAATTAAGGGAAATAATAAATAAAAAAGAAGAGTTTATACCTGATTTACTGGAAATATTAATGTATACAAAAGAAAATTATGAGGAAGTTATAGGAAAAGAAAATTATTTTGGCCATATATATGCGATTTATTTGCTGGCCCAGTTTAGAGAGAAAAAAAGTTTCCCATTAATCATGGATTTAATTAGTTTACCCGGGGATATACCTTTTGGAGTTTTGGGAGATACCATTACAGAAGATTTAGATAGAATAATTGCATCTGTTTGTGATAGTGATGTTGAGCCTATTAAGAGGTTAATTGAAAACAGTAATATTAATGAATATGTAAGAGTATCAGCAATTAGAGTTTTCCTTGTACTTTTTTCTCAGAAAATTGTTTCAAGAAGTGAAGTTATAGAATATTATAAAACATTATTTAATGGCGGGCTCGAGAGAAAATTTTCCCAGGTTTGGGGAGGGCTCATAAGTGCTTGTTGTGATATAAAAGCTTTTGAGTTACTGGAAGATATTAAAGAAGTTTTTGACGAAGAATTGATAGAACCCTCTTTTATAAGTCGGGAAGATGTAAAATTTAATATCCCCCGTGGTAGCAAAGATGAAAAAGTCATATTAAAAGGTACACAGTATAGTTTTATTGAGGATACAATTAAAGAGTTGGAATGGTGGGCATGTTTTCAAGAAAGGGATACTTATCCTCAAAAAGCAAAAAAAGGCAGCAATATAAATAAAAATAACAAGAAAAGAAAAAATAAAAGAAAACAGGCAAAGGCCTCTAAAAAGAAACAAAGAAAAAAATAGCTGAAAATTTACGGGAGTATATGGTACAAAATAAAGCTTTCTTCCAGAAAGCATGGTCAGGTAATAAGTTTACATGTCTCTTATATAAATCCATGGAGCTGATATTGTCAAGGTAGAATTTTAAGTGTATATACTTTAAAATAATAAACTTATAAGACAAATAGAATTTTTAAAGAATGGGGAATAGAATGTGAACATAAATGATTTTGAGAAGCACATAGGTAAAACAATTTTAGACAGGGGATATGATTATTATAACAATGGAAACATAGTCGAATTCCATAAAAACGGGAATAGTGAATATGTTTTTCTTGTAGAAGGAAGCGAAAAATACCGGGTAGATATAAAAATAGATGAAGGTGGAGATATACTGTATTCAAATTGCGACTGCCCTTATGATTTTGGACCTGTATGCAAACATCAAGCTGCAGCTTATTTCAAGCTGAATGAGATATTAAATGGAAAATCAACTGATAAATTCAAGAAATATGAAATAGAACGCAAACCTGAAGTAAAAAAAATGTTGGAAAACTTTTCAAAAGAAAAGTTGATGGATATTATAGAAGATATAGTTGAGGATGATGATAATTTAAAGAACAAAATAGTTTTTAAATATTCACCGGTTGATAAAAAACAGGAAATCAGCAGATGTAAAAAACTTATGAATTCGATAGTACGAAAATACAAGGGAAGAGATGGTTTTATTTCCTACATGGAAGTCTGTGATTTTGCCAGCGAAATGGAGGTTATACTGAAAAGAATAAAAGAAATATGTGAAATTGGCAATGATCCTCTGATTTCATTAGATATTGCCCTTATGATTCTGCGTGAATCCGTGAAAGCTTTCCAATATGCAGATGATTCAGATGGAGATATAGGAATGCTTGTGTCGGAGACAATAGAAACTATAGGTAAAATTGCACGTTTTTCTAAAGATGTAGATACAAGAAGAAAAACATTTAAAAAATTACTGAAAGAAGCTGAAAATAATATTTTTGATGGCTGGGATGATTATAGAATTAATTTGATTCAAATCTGTTCCGGGTTTGCAGATAATGAGGAATTTAGGAATCAGCTTAAAATCAAAATAGAGGATTTGCTCAACAGCATGCCCGATAATAGCTACAATGAATATGGGGTTGAAAGAATGCTGTTGATACTGTTTGATATTATAGATAAATATGGTACCAAAGAAGAATCTGAAAAGTTTATAGAGAAAAATATTGGATTTTCATCTTTCAGAAGAATACTTATAGGCAGGTTCATGAAAGCAGGAAACTATTCAAGAGTTATAGAACTGGCACTTGAAGGTGAAAAACAGGACAAAAATTATGCTGGATTAGTATTGGAATGGAAAAAGATAAGATACAGGGCCTATAAAAAACTTTCATTGAAGGAAAAACAGGAGAAACTGGCAAAAGAGCTATTATTTGATGGTAGGTTTGAATACTATGGAGAGCTTAAAAAGCTAAATAACGGAAATTACAAAAACTTTTACAATAATATCAAAAGAGAAATAAAAAACTGTAAAAACTGGCAGGCAAAAAGTGTTTACCTTGAACTTATAGTTCAAGAAAAAGATATTGATGAATTGATGAAATATGTTAAAGAAAATCCATCCAGTATAGAAGAATATGCCTACTTGCTTATTGATAAACACAGAGAAGAGGTTATAAAATTATATGAAAAAAATATCCGGGAAAGTGCAAGAGAAGCATCAAACAGGGTGCAGTACAAAAGAGTTTGTAAAATTATAAAGAGATATAAGAAGATAGCCGGTAAGGAAAAGGCAAAAGAAATTATAAATGTGCTGGGTACTATCTACAGGAGACGGCCGGCATTTCTTGATGAAATGGGAAAGATCAAATGCTGATGATCTTGATGAAGATGAAAATCAGTTTTTAAGAACTTTTGGAAATAGAAGAGCTTTTGAAAATTGAAGCAGACTTTTCTAAAATAAAACCAAAATAAGGGTCAGTTAAAGTGATTTTATCTGCTTTAACTGGTTTTTTTATTTTTTGTCAAAAACTTTTATTGGTACTGACAGTCCATGTCATTGTAGTTGTATATAATAAAAATATAGAATACAAACATTAAAGGCGGGGTATTGTGTGGATTATGAGGATATGGACAGGGAAACGCTTATCAGGATTTTACGGGAAAAGGACACTGTGCTCGAAAAATTGTATATGGAAAGGGAAAAATTGAATTACTATGCAAGTACAGATGCTATGACTGGAGTGTTAAACAGAAGATCAGGTCTGGAGCTGCTGGATAAAGAACTTAATTTGTTAAAGACAGGCAATATAAATCTTGTTGTCTGCTTTGTTGATGTAGATGGATTGAAAACAGTAAACGATAACTTTGGACATCAAGAAGGCGATAAGCTTTTGATAAATACAGCTAAAATACTGAAAGGCAGTATTAGAAAAACTGATTTTGTAATTAGAATGGGCGGGGATGAATTTCTAGTGGTATTTCCAGGCGCTGCAATGGAGGAAGTCCATAAAATTTGGCATAGAATTGAGGAAAAATTAAAGGAATACAATGAGAATAATGAAAATTATAATTTCAGCTTGAGCTGTGGATTTTGTGAGTGCAGGAAAGGAATGCAGTGTGGAATGTCTGTGGAGGATTTAATAAAAAATGCGGATTTTGAAATGTATAAGAAAAAATTGCAAAAAAAGAAGGAATTATAAATATATATGTATAATTAGTTAATAAAATGTTAACAAAATATAAGGAAGGGCACATATATATGGAGAGATTTAAAGCAGATGTAGTACTGTCTATATACAATCAATTAAAAGAAGGAAAAGTGATTTTAAAGAATGATGTAATAGATAAATTCAATATCAATGAAAGAACTTTTTACAGATATATAAAAGACATAAAGAAATTTGTAGAAGACCAATCTGATGGCGAGCTAATGGGAGAAGAAATTGTATCAGACAGAGAAAAAGGCGGATATATCTTAAAAGGCGGGCAGGAGAAAAATCTAAGCGAAAAAGAAATACTGGCAGTTTCCAAGGTGCTTTTAGAGAGCAGAGGTTTTATAAAAGCGGAAATAAAAGATATAATTTACAAACTTCTTGATAATTGCATATCTAAGGACAGGGAGAATATCAAATACATTATAGGCAACGAGCTCATGAATTATGTTCCTCCGAAACATGGGAAAAAGCTTTTGGATAAGCTTTGGAAAATAAGTGCTGCGATAAAAGATAAAAATATACTGGAAATTGGGTATTTCAAAATCGGAACAGGCGGAAAGATAGAGAATGAAATTTCGAAAAGGACCCTGTATCCTCAGGGTCTGTTGTTTTCTGAATACTATTTTTATCTTATAGCTTTAATAGAAGGTAAAAGTTATGAATATCCCGCTATCTACAGGGTGGATAGAATTGAAAAACTAATTGTTACAGACAGGAAATACAAGGTGGATTACAGCAAAAGATTTAAAGACGGGGAGTTCAGAAAGTTAATTCAGTTCATGCAGGCAGGAGAGCTGGAAAGAGTGAGATTCAGGTATACAGGCAGATCTATAGAAGCAGTTTTAGACAAACTGCCTAATGCCAGAATAGTAGAAGAAAAAAAGGGCGAGTATATGGTGGAGGCCAGGGTATTCGGGAAGGGAATAAAGATGTGGCTTTTGAGCCAGGGAGATTCTGTGGAGGTCTTGAGCTCAGATAGATTCAGAGAAGAAATGATAGAGACTATAGACAGAATGAGAGAGATGTACAGATGAGCTTTTTATATAAGAAAATTGAAATCGAATGATTCTTGAGCATATGAAATAAAACTGAAGGAGGTTGTTTGAATGGAACATTTAATTAGGGTGAAAGGCACAGGCAGTATCAATGTTAAGCCGAATTTAATTGTTATTACCATGAACCTTGAATCGCAGCATTATAATTATGACAAGACAATGGAACTTGCGGCTGATTCAGTAGAGATTTTACAAAATGCAATTGAATCAGCAGGTTTTGACAAAAAAGATCTAAAAACAACAAGTTTTAATATAAAAACACACTATGAAAGTTATCGTGATAATAACGACAATTATAGAAGCAAATTTGATGGATACATTTGCAGGCAAAGTTTAAAAATTGAGTTTGATTTTGACACAGAAGTAATGTCAAAGGTATTTGCTGCTATTGCAAAAACGCAAATAAGTCCACAGCTGGATATACAGTTTTCTGTTAAGGATAAATCTGTTATCAGTGAAAGGCTTTTGGTAAGTGCTGCCAAAAATGCGAAACACAAGGCGGAAATTTTAGCAAAAGCATCAGGAGTCATTCTTGGGGATCTGGTTAGTATTGATTACAATTGGAGTGAACTGCACCTTTATTCTCAAACAAGATCTGGGGTAGAGGAAAATTGTATGGCTGTTCAGTCATCTTATGCTCCGGGTATCGAACCAGATGATATAAAAGTCAGTGATACAGTTTTATTTGTATGGGAGATAAAATGATAAATATGATGATTAAGGAGGTACACATAATGCTGGACAAGGCAATTCTAATAGCTGCAAAGGCCCATGAGGGTCAGGTTGACAAAGGTGGACAGCCATATATACTGCATCCTCTGCGGGTGATGTTTTCAAGAAGAAGTGAAGCTGAGAGAATATGTGCAGTGCTTCACGATGTAGTAGAAGACACTGATATATCGCTGGACTACCTGAGAGATCAGGGATTTTCCGAGGAAGTACTGTCTGCACTGGATGCTCTCACCAGGCGATATGGCGAAACCTATGATGAATACATAGGCAGGATTGTAAAAAATAAAACAGCCGGTCATGTAAAAATGTGTGATCTATTCGATAATATGGACTTGTCGAGGATAAAAAATCCTTCAGATGCAGATCGCGAGAGGGTGAAAAAATACCGTAAAGCTGCAGATAGAATATCTGATGCACTTGATCAGAATGAGGATGGAGAATTTATATGTACCAGGGAAATTGAAATAGATGGCTGTGTATCGGTGCCGGAAAACTGTTCAGAAGATGAATTCTGGGATAAGTTTATAGATTTTATTGAGAGAAATTACTGGTCTTTTTTCGGCGGCATAAATGAAATCAAGTGATTCTTGAGAATATGGAAAGGAGAAAATATATACATTATTAATAGGAGGTCATTATGTCTCATAAAAACTGTGCAGATGTAAATCCATTAAAAAAAATAAGATCTGACAAAGAAACGCTAAATCCCACAAAATTGAATAAAAGTTTTAATCAGTGTGGTAAGAATTTTATAGAAATAAAGCTAAAGTTTGAAGATACCGATATCAAAGATACATTTTCAAGATTTGGTACGCATACATTAGGAGAAATTCTTACTGAAGATAAATATATGAAATTGAAAGATGAATGTTATCGAATATACAAAGAATATATGAATATGAAATTGGGTCTATTCCTTGTCAGGCTTAAACAAGATAATGATTTATTTTACAAAAAATTTCTTAATCCTTATGGTGATGAACTTTTCTGTAAATTTAAAATGGAACAAAACCCTCTGGAAAAATGTAAGGGAATTTATATGTATGTATGTAATGAAGAGATAAAGTATATAGGGAGAGTGAAAGGTAATTTTAATTTCTATAAGAGGATAAATTCTGGGTATGCTAGTATTTCTCCGAGAAATTGTTATATTGATGGTCAGGCGACCAACTGTCATATAAATTCCATAATCAACAATATAGGGAGTAAAGTTACATTTTATGTCATGCCTTTAGAAGATGATGAAGAAATATGTTCATTGGAAAGGAAGCTTATTAAAGAAAATCAGCCGGAATGGAATATTGCTCTTAAATAAATTTCTAAGTGGTATTGTGTAGAATACAACATTGTAAATGTTATAATAATTTATTTATAAATTATTATACAATATAAAAATTATATATAAATGGGGTGAAGATTGAATGTCTATAAAGGAAAAGGAACAGCTTACAGAAAAACAAATGTCCATACTTAACAGTGAAATGGACAAGCGAAAAAAAAGTGTTGGACTTTCGTATGTGTTATTTATTTTCTTTGGTTCTTTAGGTGTTCATAAGTTTTATTTAGGCAATAAAAAAATGGGTATCATTTATTTGGTATTGGGGATTTTTGGATGGATAGCCATTTTAACTGGTGGCATTTCAGCTATTTCAAGTGAAGGCGCTAGTGGAGGTGGAGCATCCATCATTGGCCTAATATGTATTATAGTACTGGCTATAATGCTTTTAGTTGATTTATTTACAATTCCAAAACAAGTCAGGAAAGAATATGAGGAAGAAGAACAGATAGTTATAAATAGTTTACTTAATAATAACCAATAATACAAGGTCTATTTTATATTTTTAAATTATATGGGGCTGCTGCATAATTAATTATGCAGCGACTCATTTTTTAAAAATTATTATAGATAAATAACGATAAAGGACATCAATTTGCGGTAAATGTTTTATTCGGAGTTGTATTGTATTAATAGTTTCAATGATTACAGTATGGAATATAGTGATGAAAAATAAAATAAGGAGAAGTTCATTTTATGATGAATGTAAAATTTTTGTATAATCATCATGGCATATCTAATTCAATTGGAGAAAGGTTGAAATATCTAATAAGTAAGACAAAAAATGAAGTTATAATTATGTCACCTTATATTTCAAACAACCCTTTAATAGATATGATTTATGACTTAAATGGAATAAAGTTAAGAGTGCTAACACGATTTTCTCTGGAAGATTTTTTAAATGATTCGTCAGATATAAATATAATTGATAGGTTAGTTAAAAATCCAAACTCAGAGGTAAGGTATTATTCTAATCTTCATGCCAAAATTTATATTATCGATAGGCAGAAAGCTATAGTAACTTCAGCTAATTTCACTCAAAATGGTATGTACAATAATTTAGAATATGGTGTTTTAATTGAAAATAATTTGGATAATATGCTGGAAGATATAAATAATTTATGGAATAAAGCCGGTGTAATAAATGATAAAAAAATAGCTTTAATACAAAATAAACTTGATGTTTTCAAGAAAAATAAGAATCAGATAGACGGTATAAGGAACCAAGTTATAAAGGTTGATAAAAAAGTTGTAAAACAGAAGAAAAGTCATCAATATAAGGAAAAGAATCGGACTATGAGTGGTAAAAACTACGGACAAAAGGAGGATAAAAATCATTTAAATAAAATAAATGATAGAATTGTTCATAATATTTCAGAGTATAAAGCTTTAAATTTAATAATTAACGAATGTAATATGAAAAATTTTGAACAGAAGGTTTTTGAAATTTATAATTTGATTAAAAATAATATACCTATAAGTGTAAGAAGCTCTTGTAAATTTAGATATAGAAAAAATAAAAGAGAAGTAGATGTAGCTATGAATATAATGAACTACAGGATTTTTCTTTTTCCATTTAAAAATAAGCCAATAGTTCAAATAATTTATCCTAAAATAAATATATATGATTTGAAATATATAATTCCTGAAGAACGATTAACAAATATTTCAGAAGAATGGATATTTAAAAATATTGAATGTTATATTCTCTGTTTGAGTTTTGATGAAGTCCTGAAATTTAAAAAAGAAAATTGGGAATCATTTGCCAAAGCTTGCCTAATTGCCTACAATGGTAAAAAAACCAGAATGAGGGATTCAAACATGATAGTTGACTGGAATAATAATGAAAATGGTAATTTATGAAATAACACGGACTTGTCAAGGATAAAAAATTCTTCAAATGTAGATTACGAGAGGGTGAAAAAATACCGTAAAGTCGAATATAGGATATTCTATGCTCTTGACCAGAATGAAGATGGAGGGTTTATTAACACCAAGGAAATTGAAATAGATAGCCACGTATCAGTACCAGAAAACTGTTCAGAAGATGAATTCTGGGATAAGTTTATAGATTTCATTGAGAAAAATTACGGGTTTTTTGACGGTGGCATAAATGAACTGAAATGAGATTAAAATATTTGGGGAGATTGTAGTGGAAAAGGTATAGGTGTCCCTGCTGTGGAGAATTGTCGTTAGATGAAGAAAATGGCTGGGATATTTGTGGACTGTGTGACTGAGAGGATGATCCTCTGCAAAAAGAACAACCGGACTATAGTGGTGGAGCTAATTCAATGAGTCTTAATGAGGCCAAGAAATATTTTAATAGAGAAATATTGTATAAAAAGTTAACGGTGTATGATCATTATTGTCCACTGCTTGATAAGAAAATTACAGGGAAATTGTGCCATGAAATAATTATGGTGACTAAAGTGAAATTAGCCTTTTCAGCAGTTTTGGGGATAAAAGTTTTTTCGAAAAATGAGACATGTTCTATTTGCAATTTTTGTCCAATAAATAGGACAATGAATAATTAAGGAGCATTTAGTAATGTGGAAAAAGTATAAAAAAGGTATAACTATTGGTAAAGTTGGCTCTGAAAATGGAATAGTGATAATTGATGAAACTTATGGCGATGAAGCCCGAATAATACTTGAACGGGATTGTGGTAATACACCATTTGCTATAACCATAGGCATCTATGGCCTAATGGTCCATACAGCTTTTGCTTCCAGTAATGGTGAAGCTGAGAAGAAATATTGTGAAATGAAAGAAGATGTGAAAAAATTATTGGATAATTGGAAAGCAGAAGAAGATGATGAATTAGATGACTGGATGGATCAATTTTGTAATAAGTATTGATAATGATTAGATGAATTATAGGAGAAACTAAATATGAGATATATAAAAATAATTATTTCTATTTTTATATAAGATTGGGCATTTTGCCCTATTTTTTTGGCATTTTTTATGCTTGCTTACACTGATGGAAAAGATGAGATTTAAATCATACTTAACAAAATGATATAATTCTTATTAAAAAATATTGACTGGGACAATAAAAAGAGGTAATATAATTGTATTGACTAAGACAATGAGGCCTAAGTTAGGTGGTGGTGGATTGATAGGATTAGAATATATCTTAGGACTTTACAATATGCAGCATATAGAACTTGCCAAAGAACTTGGATTGAAAAAACAAAATATTAACTTGTGGATAAAGGGCAAACAGGGCATACCCAAAAAATATTTACCAAGACTTGAAAAAATGTTTGGAATTAGCAAAGAGTATTTTCCTAAAGAGTTAAATGAAATAGAAAAACTTGAAATTCAAAAAGAAAAATTGAAAAAGGAATTAAATCCCGTAATTGAAAAATATGATAAGCAGTTCATGGTAAAAGACACCAAGGGTATCTATAAAGTGCCTATCTACGATAAAGAAGAGATGAACAGAATTGAGAGAAAGATTGAAAAAGCAAAACTTGTTTCTAAATTTAAACAAGCTTTGGATGTAGTAGATGACAATCCATATATGGATACCTATAGGCTTATTACTGAATTGCTGAGCAAAGCTCAGCAGGAAGTTGTTCTACATAGAACCATCGAAGCACTGGCACACTACATGGAGGTTCTTCCGGATAAAATAAACAGTGATGAAAGCCAGGATGAGTTTGAAAGTGAAATATTTGAAATATTTGATGATTATAATTTTTAGATCAATTGCTTAATACAGAAGAATAAACAGGGAGGAATAAAAACAATGTCAACAGGAAATATTGGATTTGAGGAAACACTGTGGAAGTCTGCGGATAAACTGAGAAGCAGCATGGATTCATCAGAGTATAAACATGTGGTATTGGGACTTATATTTTTAAAATATATTTCTGATAAATTTGAAACCAAATACAACGAACTTGTGGAAGAGGGAGAAGGTTTTGAAGAGGATAGAGATGAATATGAAGCAGAGAATATATTCTGGGTTCCCAAAGAAGCTAGATGGAATTATATAAAAGATAATGCTAAAAGTCCAAAAATAGGGCAATTAATTGACGATGCCATGATTTTAATAGAAAAAGAAAATGCTACACTCAAAGGTGTTTTAGATAAAAGATATGCAAGACCAGAGCTTGATAAGAGAAGGCTTGGAGAGCTTATAGATTTAATTTCTATTATAAAACTTCATAAAAATGGTGAGAAGGATTTGCTTGGGAGAGTATATGAGTATTTTTTAGGAAAATTTGCCGATGCAGAGGGAAAAGGCGGTGGAGAATTCTATACTCCAACTTCAGTTGTTAAAACATTAGTTGAAATGATAGAGCCATATCAGGGAAGAATATATGATCCTTGCTGTGGCAGCGGTGGTATGTTTGTTCAAAGTGAAAAATTTATTAAAGAACATCAGGGAAGAATCAATGACCTATCTATTTATGGTCAAGAGTTAAACTCTACTACATGGAAGCTCTGCAGAATGAATCTTGCCATAAGAGGTCTGGATGCAAATATAGGACCACATAATGATGATACTTTCCATAATGATCTGCATAAAACATTAAAAGCTGATTTTATTTTAGCCAATCCACCTTTCAATATAAGTGATTGGGGTGGGGATAAATTGACGGAAGATGTCAGATGGAAATATGGTATTCCACCGGAGGGAAATGCAAACTATGCGTGGCTTCAGCACATGGTGTATCATCTGGCTCCCAATGGCTGTGCAGGCATAGTACTGGCAAATGGGTCACTAAGCTCGAATACTTCAAATGAGGGAGAAATAAGAAAAAATTTAATTGAAGCACCTTTGGTAGATGCAATAGTAGCATTACCGGATAAGCTGTTTTATTCAACAGGCATACCAGCCTCACTGTGGATATTAAACAGAAATAGAAAGAATAATCCTGAATTTAGGTGTAGGGAAGATGAAATACTTTTTATAGATGCCAGAAATTTGGGAGAAATGATTGACAGAAGGCACAGGGAGCTGAGTGAAGAAGACATAAAAAAAATTGCAGATACCTACCACGGATACAGAAATATAGATGGAAACTATGAAGATATCAAGGGCTTTTGCAAAGCAGCAAAACTTGATGAAGTAAGACAAAACGAATATATATTGACTCCAGGGAGATATGTGGGAATAGAAGAAGCAGAAGATGATGGGATTCCCTTTGATGAAAAGATAAAAACACTGACAGATGAGCTGGGAGAGTTGTTTGATAAATCCCACTGCTTAGAAGAAGAGATAAGGAAAAACCTTAGGGGGATTGGATATGATATCTGATAAATGGATGCAAGCAAAATTGATAGATGTGTGTGAATTTATTTCTAGAGGGATAACACCATCATACACTAACAAGGGTGGGGTTATTGTAATTAATCAAAAATGTATTAGAAATAATACTGTAAATTTTAAAGCATCAAGACTTACAAATCCTAATAAGAAAAGAATTTCAAAACAAAAATATTTGAAACCATATGACATACTTATAAATTCTACAGGTGTAGGAACACTTGGAAGGGTAGCTCAGCTTAAAAATGTTAAAGAACTTATTACGTGTGATTCTCATGTAACTATAGTTAGGGCTAACGAAAAAGTGTATCCTGAATATTTAGGATATAATCTTTTTATGCAACATTCAAATATTGAGAGATTAGCAGAAGGTTCTACTGGCCAGACTGAATTGTCTAAAACTAGATTAGGAGAAGTTATAAATTTATATATTCCACCTTTAAAAGAACAAAAAGCAATAGCCCATATCCTCTCAACCCTGGATGAAAAAATAGAAGTCAACAATCAAATGAACAAGACTCTTGAAAAAATGGCTCAATTAATATTCAAACACTGGTTTGTGGATTTTGAGTTTTCCAATGAAGAAGGGAAGCCTTATAAATCAAGTGGTGGAAAGATGGTTCAAAGTGAGCTGGGGATGATTCCTGAGGGGTGGAAACTAAAAGCTTTAGGCAAGGTACTAAATACAATTGAAGCAGGTAATAGACCTAAAGGTGGAGCGGGTAACTTAAACAAGGGAATACCAAGTATAGGAGCTGAAAATATAATTGGATTAGGCAAATATAATTATAGTAAAGAAAAGTATGTATCATATGATTATTTTAAAAATATGAACAAAGGAATAATAAAATCTGGGGACGTTTTACTTTACAAAGATGGTGCTAAATTAGGAAGAAAAACAATATTTATGAATGGATATCCTCATGAAAAATGTTGTGTAAACTCCCATGTTTTTATATTGAGAACTAATGAACTTATATCTCAAAGCTACCTTTATTTTTGGTTAGATCAAGATTGTATGACAAAAGATATTATAAATCTCAATGCGAATTCAGCACAACCAGGTATAAATCAGGTTCAAGTTAAATCATTGAAAATATTAATTCCGGATAAAAGTATAATTAATAAGTTTGATATTATAATATTATCTTTGTTGAAAAGAATATTTTTAAATTGTAATATTAATAATGAGCTAACTCAGTTGAGAGATACATTACTTCCAAAACTTATGTCGGGTGAAATAAGAGTGCCTTTGAACAATTGAGAACCAACTGAATAAATTTAATTTATTAAAGAGGGTGATTAGAATACAAAAACTTGAAGATGTATTTAGAAATTTTGATACAGCACCGGTTCTATTTATTGGTGCTGGTATCTCTAGAAGATATTTGGGGTTGGCAAATTGGGAAACTCTTTTGCGTGAAATGGCAAAATTGACTAAAGATAATGAGTTCGCATTTGAAATATACAGTAGAAAAGCTAAAAATGAGGGATTTAAAATTGGTGAGTTTCAGAAAATAGCAGAATTGATAGAATGTGATTTATCGGATATTTGGTTTGAAGATCCTAAGTTTGAGGAGAGTAGGAGAGAATATAAAGAACTTGCCTTAGCAGGAGCCTCGCCATTGAAAATAGAAATTGCTAAATATATTAAAAATAATTCTCTAAGTGTTAAGGAAGAGTATGTTGATGAAATTAAATTGTTCAAGAAACTAGGTAAAAAGAGTATAGCAGCAGTTATTACAACAAATTATGATAATTTTATAGAAGACAGTTTATATAATTATAGGAGATTTATAGGACAAGAAGAGCTTATATTTTCAAATATACAGGGAGTAGGTGAAATATATAAAATTCATGGCTGTTGCACTGAACCGGATTCCATAGTAATTAATGAGAAAGATTACTTGAATTTTGAGGAAAATAATGCATATCTTGCAGCCAAGATATTGACCATTTTCTTGGAACATCCAATTATTTTTCTTGGGTATTCTATTGAAGATAAAGATATTAAGAGTATTTTAAAGGCCATAGTGAAATGTCTTTCAAAGGAAAAATTAGAGAAATTTAAAAAAAGGCTTATTTTTGTAGAATGGAATAATTCAAGTGAGGAGGATCAAATATCAACTCATAGTATATCTTTTGAAGATGAAAAAACTTTAAATATGACGAGGATATATATTAAGGATTATTCTAGGTTATATAAAGCATTACTAAAAAATAAATTTAAATATAATACTGCTGTATTAAGAAGACTTAAGGAAGAAATTTATGACTTGGTTATTAATAATGAACCTACTACAAAAATGAAAGTTGTTGGAATAGAAGATGATGAAAATCTGGATAATATAGAAGTTGTAATTGGTGTAGGAGTTTTATCTGAATTTGGTAAAAAAGGATATTGTGGGTTAAAGGTTGAAGAAATATTTAAAGATGTTCTATTTGATAATGGAAATTATGACTCTAATCTTGTAGTTACTGAAAGTTTGCCTGTACTGCTTAAACGTAATACGGGAAGTGTTCCAATATACAAATATATATCAAAAGCGACAGTTGAAATACCTGCATATGTGCAGCATGCAATTAGGACAAAATATGAGGATTTATTAAGCAGATCAATACGTAATAATAAAAAAAGACAAGATTGCATTGATAAAACTGTAAATCATATTGTATCAAATAATGATCCTAATAAGAGCTTATGGCTAATTTCCTTTTTACAAGAGGAAAATATTGATATTGAATCACTTGGCAATTTTTTAAGAGATTATTATAAAAATAATCCTGATATTTTTAGTAATGGTAGAAGTGCTGATAAAACTAATTTTAGACGATTGATTAAGATATATGATTGGTTAAAATATTATAGAACTAAAGAATCCTAGTCAACTTAGTAGGGAATAAATCACCCACCAAACAACTAAGATTCTTGATAACCTACTAAATACTGCCAATTGACGAATAGCAGGGAATAAATCACCCGCCTCGTTTAAGCAATATATTATTAACATATGTTATTATATTTAAATTATACATGAAAAAGATTGTTAAGGCAATATAAAAATTTTCCATAGAAGCAAATAGTTGTTTTTTGTATAAAATGTCATATAAGATGATAAAATAAGTATAAGGAGGGGGTTATGCCATGAGTGCACTTGAAAATTTTACGGAAGATCAGCTGGAGCAGGCAGCTGTAGAAATATTTAAGAAACTTGGATATGATTATGTCTTTGCTCCTGATATATCCTGTGACGGAGATTATCCTGAAAGGAAAGATTATAGGGATGTCATTTTAAAGGATAGAGTTAAGGATGCACTGTTTAGAATAAACAGGGATTTGCCGGAGGAAGCCCTTGAAGATGCCTACAGGCAGATAATAACTTTTAACAGTCCTGTGCTTGAGGAGAACAACAGGCATTTTCATAGACTTTTAACGGAGGGTGCGGAAGTTTCCTATATGGAAGGCGGACTGGCAAGGACAAAAAGAGCTTATATTGTGGATTTTGAAAACAATAGCAATAATGAGTTTTTGGTGGCAAATCAATTTACCATTGTTGAAAATGAAGAGAGAAGATCTGATCTTGTAGTATTTGTAAATGGTATTCCACTGGTGGTCATTGAGCTTAAATCTGCTTCTGATGAAAATGTAGGGATTGAAAATGCCTACAATCAAATTCAAACCTATAAAAGGGATATACCTTCTCTTTTTAACTACAATGCCTTTTGTGTAATATCTGATGGAATTAATGCAAAAGCTGGAACCATAACCTCTAATGAAGAAAGATTCATGAATTGGAGAACCATAGATGGAGAAAATATTGAGCCTCTGTCTGTTCCGCAGTACGAAGTGCTGTTTAAGGGAATGTTTGAGAAAGAAAGATTTGTTGATATAATTAAGAATTTTATTTTATTTCAGGAATCCAAAGAAGAGGAAAAGGATTCATATGGAAATAAAATTGGGGATAAAAAGACCATAATAAAGATACTTGCAGGGTATCATCAATATTTTGCCGTTAAAAAGGCACTGGAGAAAACTAAAATTGCAATAAGTGCCCATGGAGACAGGAAAATAGGTGTTGTCTGGCATACTACAGGTTCGGGGAAAAGCTTTACCATGGTATTTTATGCAGCGCTTCTTGCTGAAAAATTCAATAATCCTACCATAGTGGTTATAACTGATAGGAATGATTTGGATGACCAGTTGTACAGGACCTTTTCCAAATCGGAAGATCTGCTCAGGCAGACTCCCAGGCAGGCTGATGTCAGAAAATTGACCGATGAACAGAAAAATCAGCAGGTTAAAGAAAATGTAAGAGAAATCAATGGACTTTATGATCTGTTAAATGACAGGGAATCCGGTGGAATTATATTTACCACTATTCAAAAATTCAGGCCGGAGAGTGATGAAATGCCGGTTTTAACAGACAGGAGAAATGTGATAATTATTGCTGATGAAGCTCACAGAAGCCAGTATGGTCTGGAAGCAAAAACAGATACTAAAACAGGTAAGGTAAAATATGGATATGCAAAGCATTTGAGGGATGCATTGCCCAATGCCTCTTTTATAGGATTTACAGGTACACCCATTGAAAATGAAGACAAATCCACACCGGCGGTATTCGGCCATTATATAGACGTTTATGATATGACAAGGGCTGTTGAGGATGAAGCCACAGTTAAAATATACTATGAAAACAGGGTAATAAAGCTTGAGACCAATGATGAAGAACTCAAGAAGATAGATGATGAATTTGAAGAAATTACAGAAGGTCAGGAAGAAAGGGAGAAGGAGAAGAATAAATCCAAATGGTCAAGACTTGAGGCATTGGTTGGATCGCCTAACAGAATTAAAAAACTTGCCCAGGATATTGTTAGTCATTATGAGGAAAAGGCCAAAACCGTCGATGGAAAAGCCATGATTGTATGTATGAGCAGAAAGATTTGTGTGGATTTGTATGATGCAATTGTAAAATTGAGGCCGGATTGGCACAGTGATGATTTGTACAAGGGTAAGATTAAAATTGTAATGACTGGAAGCGCTGCGGACGAGCCCAGGATGCAAAAACATATTGGAGGAAAACAGAGACGTGATACTCTTGCCAAAAGGATGAAGGATAATGAGGATGGACTTAAAATAGTCATTGTCCGTGATATGTGGCTTACAGGTTTTGATGTTCCATCTTTGCATACAATGTATATTGACAAGCCTATGAAGGGCCATAATTTAATTCAGGCAATATCAAGAGTCAATAGAGTTTTTAAGGATAAGGCCGGCGGGGTTATAGTTGACTATCTGGGTATTCTTGAAAGTTTAAAAAAAGCCTTGAATGAATATACGGACAATGACAGGAAAAATACTGGAATAGATACCTCTGCAGCGGTGGCTGTCATGCTGGAAAAACTGGAAATTTTACAGAACATGATGTACGGTTTTGATTATTCCGATTATATGGGTAAGTCACAGGCGGGAAGAATCAGGGCAATTACCGGCGGAATGAACTTTGTATTGGGAAAATCTCAAAAAGAGCAGAAGGAATTCAAACAGATAGCAGTAGAACTTGCAAAATCCCATTCGCTCTGTGCGGCTACACCTGAAGGGAAAGAATCCGCACTTGAGGTAAGCTATTTTAAATGTGTAAAGGCAAGCCTTGCAAAGCTTCAGGAGAAAAAGCTCCGGAAAAAATCCAAAAGAGAGATTGAAGAAAGAGTAAGCCAAATGCTTCAGCGTTCCATAATATCGGAGGAAGTAATAGATGTATTTGATGTTATGGGTATTGAAAAGCCTGATATATCAATTTTATCAGAGGAGTTCCTTGAAGAGATCAAAAATATACAATATAAAAATCTTGCTGTGGAAATGCTGAAAAAATTGCTTGAAGGTAATATAAAGACCATGGAGAAAGGCAATCTTGTAAAGTCGGAAAAATTCTCCGAAAAACTCAAGAGGGCTCTGAATAAGTATAGAAATCAGGCTATTACCAATGCAGAGGTTGTAGAAGAACTTATAAAAATGGCTAATGAAATGAAGAAAGATGTGGAGAATGAAAAAGATTTGGGAATGAATAGAGATGAGGCTGCTTTTTACTACGCCCTGACAGCAGATGATGCTGTAAAACAATTTATGAAAGATGATGTTTTGAAGAAAATAGCTCATGAGCTGACTGCAACAATCAGAAAAAATATAACTATTGACTGGAGTATAAGAAAAAGTGCCCAGGCAGGTATGAGGAGAATTATAAAGAGACTTTTGAAAAAATATGATTATCCTCCCAAGCAGGCTAAAAGTGCTTTGAAAACTGTAATGAAGCAGGCTGAATTAATGTGTGGTAATGTGGAAAGCCATGAATATTCAGGTTATGGGAAAGTTGCGGAAGATGAAGGGTATTATAAAGTCTGATATTCTACATTGAATATTGGCAATCTTATGTAATTTGTGTGGAGGTACAGAATGAAATTTGGTATTGATAAAGAAGGCAGAAAAGTACATTATAAAAATGCTTTACAATGGAAACAATATTTTTGCCCTTATTGTATAGAAAAACTAGTTCTGAGGAATGGTAAAAAGCCTTGTTTTGCACATAATGTGATAAAAGAGAGAACACCTTTGCAGCGTATGTGTCCTGAGTATCATGAAAGTTTAGGGTATAGTAAAATTGATAATGCAACTGATGTTGCATATGTGATGAACGGTGGAATTCCATTGTATTTGTGTAATGATGGGAATAGGTTTGAACTCCGTGCCTATTTTCCTACTATAAGTGAAAATTGCAGAAATAAATTGATACAAAATCGGGCAGAAGTTCTTATTAACAAAAAGAAGTGGTGCTGTATAGAAAATTTAAGTTATTATAGAGTATATGATATTACCAAATGGATAGATATCAGTATTAAACCTAAATTAGGTACAGAATTTAAAGAAGTAAAAAGGAAATGGCTGTATGGAATAAAAGGCATTGATATAAAAAATGACATATATTACTCAAGTGAAAATGGAGGATATCGTGTAGCTATAAAAGCTAATATTTATGTTGGTAAAAAATATAGAATGATGTTTTTGGAAAGAGCACCTTGGGTTAATGGTATTGTATTTAAAAATGTAGGTCAAATTAAATTGAAAGAAAACTGCAAACAGAAAGTATTTAATATATATGAGATGAAAATTATAAAATTTACAGAAGAGGTAAGACAGTTTATAGAAGGAAAAAGTTATCATCTTGCTGATAAAATAAGTGAAATTATACCTTTGTGGCCGCCTGCTGTGTGTGATGGAAAAGAACTTACTTTTAATGGTGATACAGCATGGTTTTATCATTTACCTAACAATAGTAGTGAATACCTTTACGAAATACAAGATGGGAAAATGTATTTTTTATCGGGTAATAGAGTCTTTAAAATCTCTGATATATCTGCATTTAGTGAGAAAGTCGTTGTAATTACAAATAAAATAATTAAAGATCAAAAAATATTAGACAATACAGACGATACAAATGTTTCAGCAGAGATTAAGTATATTTTAAATTATAAAAAAAGATTAAACTATAAAAATTTATTAGAAGTTAAAATAATAATGAAAGATATTAGAGGAAATATCATCGATTATAACAAGGATAATAATTCTGTCCCTGAAAAAGGTATTTTGTCTATGGATTCTAATGTTCCGATTATAGCAAGAGTGATGAAAGGTAATTATTGTATATATTCGGGTAAATATGGCTTAGAGAAAATAGATTATGGAAGAACAATAAATATTGATTGCAGGGGATTTGGAAATATATATTACAGATATAATAGAGTTTGCAGGTATAGAAAAATAAATTGGAAAGGTATACGTGAAAAATTTTATATGTATAGAGGAGGAGTTACAGGTTCTGCAACTTATGAAAATAAAATATTAATGTACAAGCTTAGAAAAAATCTTACTAAAGAAAACAAAGATATATATAAAATCTTATATAAGTGGATTTGGACAGAAAAAGTACCTGTAAATCTGCAGGGACTTTTACATAAAATGGGGGAGAATTTATAATATAATGATTGAATTTGAAAAGTTGGATAAAAGTAAAATAAGATTAATAATAGAATTTTTTCTACCTATAACACCTGGGCTGATAGAATTTTTAAAGAAAAAAAGAAAACTGTTTGGAAATGAACTTGATGGAGCAGATTTAAAAATGAATTCACTGGTATTGCAAAGGAAAATACCAAATGTTTTTTCAAATGAGATTAAACGAAAAAATAGTGTGGTGATTAATTTTGTTGAAAAAAATGTAGGTGGAAGGTTAGATGAAATTAATCAATATATAAAATCAAAATTTGGCTCAATGCAAAATATAGAAAAGACAATACAAAGTAATAGAGAAGAAAATTATATAAAGTTATTAGATATTTTATTAGAAAAAATGGAGTCAAAATATATAGGAAAAAGTATGGAATGGGTTTCGTTATTTTTGAATTTAAATGGGATTTATATTAATGAACAGCAACGAGAAATGATTGAAAACAGTATTGAAAAGGTTGTTGAACTCAGGAAAATAGAAAAGCGGGTGCTAAAAGAAGAAGAAAAATTAGAAATAAAATATGAGAAAGAACTTAAAGCTATAGAAAATAAATTCAAAAATGAAAATCAGATTTTAAGCTCACAAATTTTGGAAAAAGAAAGGGCTATTGAAAATATAAATCAAATGCTTAATGAAAAAAATGAATATATAGATGAACAACAGAAGAACTATGATTATTTAAAAGAGAAATCAGAGTCTTTAGAATCTAAGATTGGTGAAATCAAGAAAGAATTAAATGATAACAAAGAAAAATGGCAGCAAAATATAATTAAGGAAAAGCAGAAAAATCAAAAGTTAGAAAATATAAATGAAGATCAAAATAAAAAGATTGAGTATCTAGAAAATGAATTAAATCGACGATATGAAAATTATAGCAGTGAATACAAAGCAAGGTGGGAAAAAGAGAATCAGTTGGTAATAGATAAAAAAATATATGAAAAGAATAGTTTAAAGGAAAATGTTAGAAAATTAAAAAAAGAAATTATAAACTTAAATGAGGAAAAAGAAAAATCTCGGAAAAGATTAAAAGAATATAATGGTGTAGTAAGTGGTTTTATTAATAATATTGATAAAGAACTTATTAGATCAGCCCTAGAATCTTCGGTTTTAAATATAAAAGAATTACAAGAAAAAGAAAATAACATGCAATTGTATATTAAATATCAAATTAAGTGTAATAAAATGGAGCTTTTTAATGGTATAGATGAAGAAGAATGGAGCAATACAATATTAGATAATCTTAAAAATATAGGTGTAGTGGAAGATAGATATGAATGGTCAGATTACATAATAAGTGTATTAGCAGCTAGAATGATACCCCTTATTGTTGGGTACAGGACTAGAGAAATTGCCAAAGCCATAAGTTGTTCATATGCAGGAGAAACACCTTATATTATCACTCTATCGCCAGGATATAATAAAGTAAATGAATTGATAGATCTTTATCATAATTCTGAAGCTAAAGTTATTTTAATAGAAAATGCAATAGGTCAGATGAATGAATCCTTGTTGCTTCCACTCTTTAAAGAATATGTTGAATCGAAAGAAGATAATAAAATTATATTGTTATCGTGTGAAGATATTAATATGGCTAATTTAATACCATCATATTTATTTGAATATTTGGCACTTATTAAAATATCAAATATTAGACCGGTAGTGCAATTTGATTATAATTATGCCGATAATATGAAAATATTGCAATCAATTAGAAAGAGTAAATTGAATATAGAGGATAGTTATAAAAAGCTAAAAAGACTGCTTGAATATATTGAAGCTGAAGATTCCTATATAATTACTAGAAGTTTGATACTAGCTTATTTGTGTAATATGGAAGATGTGGGAAGTGCTCTTAAATGTTTAAGTATATGTGATTTAAAATCAATGTTTAAAGATGATGTAAGAGAAAAAATCGGGAGTAATATAGATAACTATCCTGATTATTTTGCACAGGAGTTAAAGGAATCTATAGTAGGTGATTGATATGGATGAATTGATACTACAAATTTCGAGAGATTTAAGAATGTATCCTTTTGATGGCGAGACGGCTGAGGAATATGGCAATAGAGTGATATATTGTGCATTGGCAGCATGGGCAAAAGTTCAAATCCTAGGAAATTCCTATGTTGAAATAATGAATGAAACTGAAAGAGAATATCCATGCGTAAGTCAACGCTATGTAAATGAAAGACTAAGACATGTTGCTAATGGGTTAGTTAATGCAATTCCTCATTTAAAAAAGTGGACAGAAGTAAATGACACCCGGTCAGTAAAAAAAGAGTTGAGTAATTATATAATTGAAAAATTGATTTTTTGTTATCAAATAAATAAAACATGTAAAACACAGTGGCTGACATCATCACCTGAGCGAATAGTATATTTTAAAAACAATGAATTGATTTTGGGTGGTGTAGATTGGAACAGTAGTCTTAAAGGGGCTTGTGCTGTTGGCTTGGGAGAATGGAGAAATAAAAAGCAACAATGTGAACCTAATTATAGGAAAGTGTTTAATATACCTGAATGCAACTTAGAGGAATATTATAGATCTTTAGAAGAAAATGCTTCCTGGCAGCTAGATGAATTAGAAGATGACTATGAATATTTTAGTGGAGAAAATGGCTTGTGGCACAGCAAAGCCTGGAGAAAACTTAATAGATCATGTATTCCTAATGGTATTTCATTACTTAGAAGAAGTGATCAGAAATGCAATTATGTTTTACTGTATCATGAAAAAGGAAAATTTTTTACGGCCAAACTGGATGAATGGTATTATAGGGAGAAAGAGATAAACAGAATTATGTATGCTTTGGATTATTATCGTGGTAAGCCTGCAATATTTAAAGCAAAAACAAATGGAAAAATAATAGAATTGCATTGCCATAGTAGATTACCTGATGCAGAGACCAGAATACTTTTAATGTCATCCTGGCCTAAAAGAACGTATGACGATATTTATTTAAGAGAAATTCCTGTATTTATGTGGGAAGATATAGAAGATATGCTGGATGGATTAGGGATTCAAGTAGTATTTAAATAACTATAGAAAGGAGAAAAATAGTGAGTCAATTAGGAATCAGAAAGATACATGAAAAGCTAAAGGAAAAACTTGCAAATTATATTAAGGCTCAATATTTTGCAGAAAATGATTTGTTACTAGAAGCTACAAAATCAATGTTAAATGAAGAAGGTGTATTGTTCCGGGAGCCTTTTATTGAAGTAACACAAAATTATAAGGTTGAGATAGAAGGATTTAAAAATGCAGATTTGGATGAAAATATAAAGAGATACTTAGATTATTTAGTAAAAAATAATTTAGGTGTTTTTGATACACCTTTTTCACATCAAGTTAAAGCACTCGAAGCTTTTTATCATGATAAAGATATGTTAGTTACGACTGGGACTGGTTCAGGTAAAACAGAATGTTTTCTTTGGCCTATATTAACTGAGATGATAGGACAAGCAGCTGCTGATATAAATAATTGGGAACAAGAAGGTATAAGAGCACTTATTTTATATCCAATGAATGCTCTAGTATCAGATCAACTGGGAAGAATACGCAATATTGTAGGAAGAGCAGATGATGCTTATATGAACCTTATGAAACAGGAAAGTAATAATGATGTCAGAAGATTAAGGTTTGGTATGTATACGGGACGTACACCTTATTCAGGAAAAGAAGATAAAAATAAAAATAAGAAGCTTTCTAAATTATTGAAAAGTACATATTATCAAAAAGGTGAATATAAGAAAATGTTATATGAAGAATTGAAAAAAGCAGGAAAAATTCCAGCTAAAGATTTAAATGCTTTTATTTGTGCCCTGGATAAGGGAATTCAAGTAACCGGGGAGAATGATGCTGAACTTCTGACGCGTACTGAAATGCAGAAAATATGCCCTGATATCCTTATTACTAATTACAGTATGCTTGAATTTATGCTTATGAGACCTATTGAGCAGTGCTTTTGGGAAAAGACAAGAAAATGGTTAAAACGTTCAATAAATAATAAACTTTTATTAGTCATAGATGAAGCTCATATGTATAGAGGTGCTGCAGGGGGAGAAGTTTCTTTACTTATTAGAAGACTATTGGATAAGTTAGATATTAGCAGAGAACAAGTTAAATGTATATTAACTAGTGCTAGTGTACCGCCTAACAGTGAAAAGGAATTACGAGAATTTGCTTGTGGTTTAACAGGGCAAAGTTTGAAAAAAGATAAATTTTCTATTATTGAAGGAGAGAAAACGCTGCTACTAGGTCATGAAAAAGGTAATAAAGAAGATGTGAATTGCCTTTTACAGCTTGACTATGATAAATTACAGGGTGATGAAAAGAATTTAAAGGATCAGCTTATTATACTCTCGCAATCATTCAAGTGGGGGAAAATTACAGATAATTATAATGATTGGCTCTATGAAAAATTATCTAAATATCCACCTATGTTGGAACTGATTAGATTATGCAGTGGTAGTGCTGTTCCATTTAAGAAAATTGCCAAATGTGTTTTTAAAGGAGTTTCTCAAGAAGATGCAGAAAAGGCAACGGAGATTTTATTAGCATTAGGAGCATTATCACGATCTAGAGATGGTAAGGTATTACTTTCAGCTAAAGTGCATTTATTATTCAGGGGAATAAATGGTATATATGCTTGTATAAACCCGGAGTGTAAAGATAATCATGAAATAATGGGAATAAAAATAGGACATATTAGCAATCAGCCTAATTTTACATGTCCTAAATGTGGAGGAAGGGTTTTTGAGCTTGTCGGAGATAGACGATGTGGCACATTATTTATTCGAGCATTTAAAGAAAGTGAAGATATGGGATATCACACGTTTTTATGGCAGGATAGCAGTAAATTTATCGATAATCCTAGAGAAATACATTTGTGGTTGGCACCAAAGTATAGAACTAAAGATGATATATTTAAAGAGGGAGTAAAAAATAGTAAATCAAGAAAAGAATCTATATTTGGATATATTAACAGTCAGACAGGAATTTTATATGAAGGAGAAGAATTTTCTAATAAAAAAGGATTTATTAGAGTATTAATACCGAGAACTTATGATAAAGATAAAAAAATGTATACTTTTAAGATGTGTCCCAATTGCGGGAGAGAAAAAAATAATCCAACACCATTTAGGGTAAGGGGAAATGAACCTTTTGCCAATTTAGTTACAGAGCAGTTGATAGATCAGCCAGTTAAAAATGCAAAATTGAAGAATGAGGGAAAAAAAGTGCTCCTGTTTTCTGACAGTAGGCAGCGTGCAGCTACACTAGCACGTGATTTGACAATAGCGACTGATGGAGATGCAGGAAGACAAGCCATTTTTATGGCGCAAAAAGAGTTAAATAAAAGATATGGTGAAGAGCAGAAATCGCTTGATATATTGTATTATGCATTTCTTAAGGTTGTTGAGGAAAATAATATTTCATTTTTTTATGGAGATGAAAAAAAAGAATTTAATGAACAATTAGAACGTTATAGAGATATGTATGGTAGTAAAAATAAAAAAGGGTTAGATTATGAAAGAATGGCGAGAAGGTTAGGAACTCCACCTAAAATGTTTTATCAGCTTCTTTTAAAAAACATCAGTGATAGTTATCGTTCTTTTAATAACCTTTGCTTAGGACAAATTGTTCTTTTAGAAAAAGGTGAAGATGCAGAGGAATTGGAGGAATTAGTATTAAAAGGAGTAAAAAGAAATACTGGATTAGATGTAAATATTATTAGAAATATATATAATACATGGATTCAAAATATTTTAGTTAAAGATATAGCTATATTTCCATCAGTATCTGATGAAGTGAGGAACAGTATATTACCTTTCGATAAAGGGAACTTAGGTATTAGAGAAGAAGATAAGTTTCCTAAATATTTGATTGAAATACTAAAGTCAAATGGAATAAATAAAAATCAGATAGAAGAGATGAGAAGAAATTTTGTTTTACTGCTTACTGATGTAAACAAAGACAGCCATGTATCTCATAATAATAGATATTTGCTGTCGAGCAATTTGATGTTAAAAACAAATGAAAATGGTAAATGGTATAGATGCAATAGGTGTTCAGGCACATCTACATTTACTTTATTTGATAGTTGTATTTATTGTGGCAGTAAGGATTATTTATCAGAGATGTCACAAAAAGACTTAGAAAGATATGATTTTTGGAGAAAGCCTGTAATAGAAGCGATACAAGGAAGAAAAATTAAGAACTTTGTGACTGACGAGCATACAGCACAATTATCTCATAAAAGCCAAGAAAATGATGTTTGGGCAACTACGGAAAAAAATGAAATGCTTTTTAGAAATATTTTAATAAAAAAGAATAGTGAGCCAATTGACATTTTAAGTTGTACGACTACTATGGAGGTAGGAATTGATATTGGGTCATTAACAGCAGTTGGCTTGAGAAATATACCGCCTATGAGGGAAAACTATCAACAACGTTCCGGACGTGCAGGAAGGAAAGGTGCAGCTGTTTCTACCATTGTAACATATACAGAAAATGGACCGCATGATGCATGGTATTTTAATCATCCAGGAGAGATTATTTCAGGTAATCCCAGAATACCCTGGATTGACTATACTAATGAAAAACTAATCGGAAGACATCTGAATTTGATTTTATTACAAGAATTTTTTATGTCCTATGAAATGAGTATGGCTGACATAGATGTTATAAATTTCTTTTCAGAGGAAGTAAAGCCCAATTATCTAAATTTCATTGAATGGCTAAAAGATAGATTACCATTGTCACAAGAAAGAGTAAGAAGACTCATACCTGATGAAATTTCAATTAGTTGGGATAAATATGAAAAAGATATAACAAAGCAGCTTCAAGAAATAAAAGTAAAAGTTAATAAAAATCCAATTATTTACAGGGCAAGTAAAAAATGTGAAGAAGACGAAAAAGAGAAATATATTTCATTGATGAATGAGCTCTTTACGGAAGGCCTATTGCCAACATACTCTTTCCCAAGAGATATTGTACATTTTTGGGTTGAAGATAAATATGGTAAAGTAGAACAAAGTCCTGAAAGAAGTATTGATATTGCCCTTAGTGAATATGCTCCGGGCCGTATGCTTGTTATTGATAAAAAGTCCTATATTTCAGGCGGTTTATATGATTATTATACTAAGTATAATAAGGAATATGCATATAAAGCTGCGGAACCATGGTTAAAGATGAATGAATATAATAAACGCATTTATTGTTGTGAGAATCATGACTGTGGATGGTTTGGATTAGAAAACAAAACAGGAGTTTGTCCATTGTGTGGAGGTAGTTTAAGGGAAGAAATTTTGATTAAACCTTGGGGATTTACAGCAAGAGATGGAATGAAAATTCCAGAAGTGAGAGATAATCAAGAATACTCCATTGTAAGTAAACCTTCCTATGCTTCAGTTTATGGTGATACAAGTAAAATGGATTCAATATCAAAAACAGGGCTGATTTGTATGGAAAATAGAAAAGATCAGCAATTGATTCTCGTCAATAAAGGACCTGATGATGAAGGTTTTGATTTATGTACTAAATGTGGTGCCATTGATCCATGTGTAAGCTCGGGTAAAGATAAAAAAGAACGAAAGAGACCGTATAAAGTTTCTTATAAATGGAAGAAAGATATGCAAGAATGTTCTCATACGAGACAAAAAGTATTTTTGGGCTGTGATATACATACTGATATGCTCGTTTTAGAATTAAAATTGGAAAATGAATATATTAATATTGCTAAAGATAGTTTAAACATATGGGTAATACCCGCAGCGACATCATTATCTGAAGCATTAGCACTAGCAGCTAGTAAGGTCTTGGATATTGAATTTAGTGATTTAAGATCAGGATATCGGTTAAGATATGGTAAGGAAAGTATTTATGTAGATATATATTTATATGATAGTTTATCAAGTGGAGCTGGATATGCAAATAGAGTTGCAGATCTAATAGAGGAAGTGATGGACGAAGCTGAAAATAGATTAAAAAAATGTAATTGTGAAACAGCATGCCCAAATTGTTTGCAAAATTTTTGGAATCAATCTATCAGGGCAAATTTGGATCGCAAGGCAGGATTACAGTTGTTAAACTGGGTGAGAAAGGGTGAATTAGCTGAAGTTGATCAAAAAAAAGAAATTGATTATATGAAAACACTTGAAGAAATAGCACAATTGCAGGAAGAACCAGGTCACATTATAAAAGGAGAAAATAATTATTGGATAAATATAGGAACACTAAAGAAAAAAATAAAAATATATCCTGCAATGTGCAATATGAATAAAATAGATAGAGATAAAGAGACAATTTTAATACCTGATAGATTGTTTAAGGTGTCTATTGCAAATGTGTGGAAAATAGTAGAGAAATATATTTATAATAAATCTAATTTATAAATTAGATTAGATCGTGTCTGAAAACTAAATATTGCGCAAAAATCGAGTTTTAGGTAAAATAAAAAACTCGGAGGTTGCAAATATGGCATGAAAACGTTATGAAATATTGGATGAACAATGGGATCAAATAAAAAATTTAATTCCAATAGCAAAAACAGGAAGATCTCCAAAAGATAACTGACTTATATTTAATGCCATACTATGGACTGCAAGAAGTGGTGTAGTATAGCGTGATGATTTACCAGAACATTTTGGTCCATGGAAAACTGTATGCAGCCGTTTTTGTAAGTGGCGTAATGATGGTACTTTAGTAACAATTTTTAGAGAATTAACTTCAGAGGCAGATTATGAAAAATTAAGCATTGACTCAACATGTATAAAAGCTCACCAGCATAGTACTGGTGCTAAAAAGGGGCTTATAAACAGTGAAACAAAACAGCATATTGGACTAAGCTGTGGTGGATATATCATAAAAATTCATGCAGTTGTTGACGTGCTTGGTAATCTAATCTATTTTCAATTATCATCTGGTAATTTACATGATAGTACACAGGCTGTAGATGTTTTTTCCAACATTGATATAAAAGATAGTAATATCTTGGCAGATAAAGCATACGGTACAAACCAAATTAGAGAATATATTATTTTCAAGAAGGTCTTATATACTATTCAACTAAAATCTAATGCAAAAAACCCGTGGGCTTGTGAATGTATAAAGAACGTCATTTGGTAAATGAAATTGAAAAATATTATGATAAGAAATATGATTTCATTTTAGTAGATTTACCATCGGTATTTAATGCATTAGTGAGATCAGCTTTATATTGCTCAGATTATTTTTTAGTTCCATGTATCCCAGATTCTTTTTCTGCATATTGTGTTGGATTAATTGGTGAAGTATTACCAATGTTTATTAATGATTGGCAGCAGGGTAAATCGAGATATATAAATTTAAATAAATATGATAAATTGATACTTACAAAGGGGCAACCCAAATTTGCAGGATGGGTTTTTAATGGATTTGAAACAAGAAAGAATAAGAAAACAGGAGTAGATAAAGCACAATTTGAAAGAATAAAATATGTAGTGGAAAAAAGTTGGTTAAAAGTTTAGATGCAATAGATGCATATAAATGTTTACCAAAATTCTTGACTACTGAACCAGTAGCTAAGATTGAAGATTTAAATATTATGGCTCCTAATAGTATTATTCAAAATTTACCAATTAAATATTTACATAAGTCAAGACCTATACGAGATATTGGTAGAGGAGCTTGGGCAAAAACACAAGTTGATCTAATGAAAAATACGGATAAAAGATTTGATAATTTAGTATGATATATAATTTATAATTTTTGAAAGTAAAGTATATTAAATAGGGTTATTAGTAGACGATTACTATTAAAATTGCATAGGAATTTCCATTGGTAATTTACGATAATACTGATATACACAATGATTGAGTAATTAAATTTATGAAATAATAGACCAGGTGGTAAATAAAATGAAATATTCATTTTCTAAAAAGGAATTTTTAAGTGTTTAAAATAAATTATATGATACAATTGAAGGCATAATACTTAAAGAAAACATTATAGCTAATATAGATTATAATTTAGTTGAACGAGAAATACTTTATAAGCTAGAAAATTAATAAAGAGCTGAAAATTATTGATATTTATAATAATAATATTTCTTGGATTAATAATGATGAATTTAGATTAATAAAAAATATTATGGAACAATTTAATACTGATGAACATGTGAAGATTTTTAAAGAAATCAGAAATCCTTTTACACATAGAAGCAATCCAGGAATAGACTGTATTTCACTAAAAAGTTTTGAATATAAAAAACCGAATCTGTTAACATGAAAAATGCTTTTGCAAATGGATGAAAGACTGGGAATAAAAAATGCAAAGAAATTTAATTACATAATTACTCCAGCTGCTCCACTAGAGAAACAAATAAAATTTGAAGATATTATAGATGCATGGAAATTATTTATTGGTGGATTGGGAAGTTTACTTAAAAATGCAGCAATATTAAAGGAATATATAAGTGAATTTGAAAAAGTAGAAAATGAATAAAAATAAATAATATTTTTAATAATAATATAAATCTATAAGTAAAAAGCTCAAAAAGATACATATGTAAAAATATTTTTTACATATGTATCTTTTTTTACAATATTGGTCTATAATATAAGTAAGGAGGTAATAGTATGGATATAGCAGAAAAGTATGGTGAAATGCAGTTAAAATCTTATATATACGACAATAGATATAAAATAGGCTCTAACATTCTTCAATTTATTAGAGATAATGGGTACACTAAGTCATCTTTTTCAAAATTAGCTGGTATTTCCAGACCGACTATTGATAAATTGGTTAAGGGTGAAATAGACAACAATACAACACTAAAAAAGCATGTGGATAAGATTATTGCAACCTTTAATATAAATCTTGAAGAATTGATGGATTATAAACATCTGGAGTCAGAAAGTAAATGTAGAATTGTAGCATCTGATAATGCACCGGAGGAATATAAATTAAGTGACAGTGCTAAGAGAATGTTGGGATTTTTAGATGATATAATAGATCTTTATGAAGTTTATAATGAGGATAGGTAGGTTGATAAATATGTCTCAATATATAACATCTCAGAATTTAAATGAAGTTATACAAGCAAATAAAAAAATAAGGAATGAAATTGAAAACTTTAAAAGTGATTTCTTTATTAATTATAACAAAATTGGAATAACTGGTTTTGATAAGTTAGCTTTTGAAGTTCTAAAGAAAAATTATAATTTAATACAGCTGCCAATAGATGACGAATATTGGGGGGGAGCCATATTTATTAGAAATAATTTCAAAATACCTGTCATTAATTCAGCACAGCCTAGAGTTTATCAATTTTTTATTGCATGGCATGAAATATTTCATTTACTTTATGATAATTCCATAGCTGAGGGACAGCACAATATAAAAGCGGAAAAAATGGAACTGAATGAGAGAAAAGCAGATTACTTTGCTGCCAGAATGTTATTGGGAGATGTCTATAAATATTATTATTCACTGGAAAGTGATGAGTTCATAAATAAAATTGCCAGGTGCGTGGATGTATTCAAAGCACCCTATAAGGCTGTATTAATCCAGTTATACGAGGATGCCGTAGATGTGTTCAATGACATTGGATTGAAAAGACTTATAATTGAAAATTTCGATAAGAAGCCAGAAAATCTAGTTGAGTTGTTTGAAAACTTGGAATTGGATACTGATTTGGTTAAACCATCTAATATAATAAGTTTTGGGGGATTGGATAAAAAGATAGAATTATTGTCAAAAAAAGAACCGGATGTTGATTATCACAGAGACAATTTGAAATTTTTAAATAAACTCAAGGATCTAATGAAGGGAGAGCTAAATAATGGAAATAATTCAGGTAAAGAAATTCATTGAAATATTAAGTTCCAGTACTCCTAAAAAAATTGGGATCCTTGATAATAATACAATTAGTTTTTTAATAAATGTAAGTGAATATATTTGTATAGAAAAAATATTGACAAATTATGATCTGCTACTAATACCTAATTGGGTTTATGAAGAAGTAAGAGATTCAAAAGGAAGAGTAGGTTATATAGAGAAAATTTTCAACAAAGGCATAAAAATTTTTGTGGTAGATGAGAGAGATTATGAAAAGTTAATAAATTATAAAACAGTATGGCTGTATAAATTTTTTCTCTATTCCTCATATAAAATTGGTGAGTTAAAAAGTTTTATAAAGAGATATATTGAAAAAGGCCAAGCATTGGAAGAATTAGAAGATTATCAAGTTTGGCTGAACTTATTATATCATAATGGATTTGAAGGTAAAATGCTTAAAAATGGAAGAATGAAAAAGAAAAATGCAGGTGAGATTTCCATAAGTGTTTTGGCCTTGACTATGTCATATATCTATTTTAAGGCAAATCATACTGTAACTATATTGTCCAATGATAGGGATACGTATGATTTTATTGAGTTTGCGAAGTTAAAATTATCAAAAGATAGTATGTTTATAGAATTAAAAGAAAGTTCTATAACGTTTAAATCTAATGATTTCATAATTAAAGAAAGTTATTTAAATAACTATATAAATTATAGACAGGATATTTGTTCTATTATAAGATTTAGAGATGAAAAGAGGGTTAAGTATACAAAAAATGCACTTGATACTTCAGTTGAAGAACATGATGAAATTTTAAGCAATGAAGCTTTTATAGAAAATTTAAAGGACAGTACTTTTAATATTATATTTTGATAGATAATTATATTTATGTATTTAATTGCTATTTCAATAAAGGTGTCGTTGGTGGTTTCAGTATCGAATGAATATATAAGGCATATTTTGTCAGGTAAATTAAGTAGAAAGGTCAAGTGTAAATGACCCATAGGTCGCTATAATTCTCTGCCGACCCTTTGAAAACCATGTCCTGGAAATAGCTTGATAATCCCGGATCATTGATTCATCTTCAAAAAGAATATGGTTGATATTTCCGTTTCAAAAAGAATATGGTTGATATTTCCGTCAATCAGGTTTTTTTAAAACCTCAAATTCTTGTTTAAAGGCTTCCTGCTTTTTTTCATCTGCTTTTGCCAGGGGTATACGTTGGCCGTATATAACTGAGATTTAATCTGTGGAACACTTGAAGCATTCCTCTATTACTGTATTCGATATGGAAATTGTCACTAACCCATTTACGGGCTATGTTGGCATTCCAGTTTTTGCGGTTTCCGAGCCCTAATTGGTCCGGAGTTTTTATAGTTATTATTTCATATAACTTTTTTTCCTGGTCTTTGCTGAGAAAACCAGGGCTGCCATTACTTTTGCCAATTCTTAAGCCATCTGCTCTATTTCGCTTGTATGAGTTAATATAAATACCTATAGTATGGGGATTCAAGTCCATTATTTTAGCTATATGAGCATTTGTATAGCCTTTTAGATGCAATAATATAACTTGATATCTGACATGCATACGTTTATTATCAGTGATTCTCAATAGTTTCTTTAGCACCTTAATTTCTTCTTTTTCATTAATATTTTCATTATGCATGGCTATACCTCCAATAATGATTTGTATTTACATAATATCATTATTAGACTAAAATTATAAAACTTAATTATTTCCAGTGCATAATATTCTATGCGTCATATATAGATAAAGCAAAAAATGAATTTATGGTTATTTCACCGTATATTTCAAGCAATCCTTTTCTTATTTTGATGGAGTTGTATAACCACAGTAATCAATCTATAACTAAGTTATACCTTGGTATTTCTCAAGATGACATAGATGATGTTTATCGTTTAGCAGAATTATAATGAAAAATTTTAGAGACTTTTATCTATTTATGTGTATAAAAATAATACAATATGTACATGATGTATATATAATATATTCACAAAATTAGTTTTTTGTTATATAATATAATAAAAAAGAGGTGATATTTATATGGCTCTTAGGACAATTAATATCCGTGTTGATGAAAAATTAAAAGAAAAAGCAGAAAGTCTATTTGAAGATTTTGGCATGAATACAACTACTGCAATTAATGTTTTTTTGAGGGCAGTTGTGAGAGAAAGAAAGATACCTTTTGATATTGCTGCCAGTGAACCATTTTACAGTGAATCTAATATGAAACATTTGAAAAAATCTATAGATCAGCTTAACGAGGGTAAAGGTAAAATACACGATATTGTTGAGGTGAAGAATGAAGAAACTATGGTCTGATGAAGCTTGGAAAGATTATATTTATTGGCAATCGCGGGATAAAAAAGCGTTAAAAAGAATAAATAAACTTATTAAAGATATTGATCGAAATGGGTATGATGGTATTGGGGAACCAGAGCCTTTAAAATATGAACTACAAGGATTCTGGAGCAGAAGAATTGATGAAGTCAACCGTTTAGTATATCGTATTGAAAATGATCAAATTGAAATAGCTCAATGTAAGACACATTATGAAAAATAATATTTTTTAGGATTTAAATTATAAAAATTATTCATATAGCAAAATACAAAAAATGTGTTCATCATGAACACATTTTTTGTAGAATTATTTTTAAAAAAGTTTCTTCTAATTCTTCATCACCTGTACCTTTTTGTTATGTTGCTGCCCTATCTGCTTCAGCAATTAAGGATTCAACTGCAGGTCTTACTTCTCCAGTTATTTCTTTAAAATTATTAATTAACTCTGTACCAGAATACCCTTGTTTAGTAAAATCCTCGGATTGAAAAGACTTATAATTGAAAATTTTGGCAAGAAGCCAGGAAATTTAATTGAGTTGCTTGAAAACTTAGAATTGGATACTGATTTGGTTAAGCCATCTAATATAATAAGTTTTGGAGGATTGGATAAAAAAATAGAGCTATTGTCGAAAAAAGAACCGGATGTTGATTATCACAAGGACAATTTGAAATTTTTAAATAAACTCAGGGATCTGATTAAGGGAGCTTAATAAAGGCATATTTTATCAGGTAAATTAAGTGGAAAAGTTACTTGGACGAAGTGAGACTTATAATTCTTATATTCTATGGTATAATATCTGTAATAAGAAGGATGGATTATGAACTTAGTCTGCTTGATTAAATTATAGGTTTGAATAATAGATAGGTCTTGTCAGGTACTATCTATTATTTATTTTCTATTTTAATATCTGACTTTTTACCAGACAGTGCCACTATACAAACAGCAGTAATTGAAAATAAACTGAAGAACAATATTAAATATCCTTCTGACATAAATACATCATCTCTTCTTCATACGCAGACAACCCATGAATAAAGAAGAGGTAACCATGTAAATTTTTCTTATTATATTTTAGATCATATCATATACTCTAATTGCTGAAAACTAAAAGCAAGAAAGACATAGTAAAAATTCATACAGTGATTTATAATATTTAGGAGAGTATAAATATTTTTTAGACAGCCGCCTCCCGGGTTTTATCTCTCACAAAAGGAGCTGTTGCGGTAATTGACAGCAGAGGAGGTGGCGGCATGAGTGGATATATTGTTATTACGGATATGGTATGTGTTACTATAGTCGGTGTAGTGGGTATTTTTTCTATACTCGCATACTTGAAAGAAAGAGCTGTTCTTAAATATAAGAATAACTCCAGTGTCAGTGGCAATGAAATTTCAATTACCGTTGATGATAATAAAGATAGAAACTCAAAAAATTAAAATGCACTCTGGCACAAGTGCATTTTAATAAACTAAACTAAAAAAGTATAAACATTTAAAACCGCAATGGCTTCTTTTAAATATATTATAACATATTTTTTGAAAATTAAACTTGATTTTTGGGTAAATTATCAGATAGATTTGAAAAATTATTTTAAGGGCAGATGAAAATTATGGAATCGATACCTGATAAAATAAATAATGAAAAGCAGGAAAATACATACTTTGATATTAAAAATAAAGAAATAGAGGATAGTACTTATCTCGTAAATAATAAATTAATAGTAAATTCGCATAGAGGGAATCTGTTAAATGAACTCAAAAGGTGTCTGAGTCAATGTGAAAAATTTTATTTCAGTGTGGCTTTTATTAATTTCAGCGGGTTACAGCTTTTATTGGATAGTTTTAAAGAACTTGAAGAAAAGAGAGTCAAAGGGAGAATTATAACTTCTACATATCTCAATTTTACTGAACCAAAGGCGCTCGAAAGAATAAGGAAGTTTGGTAATATTGATTTAAAAGTTTTTATTGCTTCCGGAGATAAGGGTTTTCACACTAAAGCTTATATTTTTGAAAATAGTGAAAGTTACAAGATTATTATAGGATCATCCAACATGACTCAAAGGGCTTTAAAAAGTAATGTAGAGTGGAATGTGAGGACAATTTTAAAAAAGGATGACAGCTTTTGCTGCCAGGTTCTTGAGGAATATTTAAATTTGTGGAAAATAACTTCTGTTGTAGATGATAGATTTTTAAACAGCTATGGAAATTTTTTGAGAGAAATCAAAAAAAGAAGACATGATGAAACACTATATTTTAGTAATTATGAAATAGTAAAGCCAAATGATATGCAGATCGAAGCTATGAAAAATTTAGAAAGACTCAGGGCTTCAGGTGAGAAAAAAGCACTGATTATTGCAGCTACCGGTACAGGCAAAACTTATTTATCAGCTTTTGATATTATGAATTACAATCCTAAAAAGATGCTCTTTTTGGTTCATAGAGAAGAAATTTTAAGAAGTGCTGAAAATACTTTTTCAAAACTGGTGAAAAATAAACATAGAACATTAGGACTTTTAACAGGTTCAAGCAAAGACTTGAATTGTGATTATTTATTTTCAACAATAAAATCCATGAATAATTATTTAGAACATTTTAGCAGAAATGAATTTGATTATATTATTCTAGATGAAGCTCACCATGCATCAAGCTTATCTTATAAAAGAATTTTGGAGTATTTCAGGCCGGATTTTTTACTTGGAATGACTGCTACACCTGAAAGATGTGACAGAGAGAGTATATTTGATATTTTTGATAATAATGTGGCACTGGAAGTTAGACTTAGGGAAGCACTGGAATTGAATTTAGTTATTCCTTTTCACTATTTTGGTATAACAGATATTGATTCTATTGATTTAAGTGATGTTAACATGAAAGATGTGGACGAAATAGTCAAGCGGCTCAAAGTAAATGAACGGGTGGATTTTATTATAGAAAAGATGAATTTCTATGGATATGATGGAAAAAGGAGAAAGTGCATAGGCTTTTGTGCAAATATTGACCATGCCCAATATATGACTTCTGAATTCAATAAGCGGGGTATAAAAAGTGTGTACCTGACGGGAAAAAATTCTGCTGATGAAAGGAAAGAGTACATAGAGAAACTTGAAGATGATACTGATGAACTGGAAATTATATTTACTGTGGATATCTTTAATGAAGGTGTAGATATACCATCTGTTAATTTGATTTTAATGCTCAGGCCTACCACATCTCCTGTAGTATTTATACAGCAGCTTGGACGAGGACTTAGAAAGTGCATGGAAAAGAGCTTTTTAACGGTGCTGGATTTTATAGGCAATTATAAAAGAGCATTTTTAATTGCCATAGCACTTAATGGTTCAAGATATTATGATAAGGACAGTTTGAAGGTGGCAGTGGCGACCGAATTTGAGGATTTACACGGTTGTACTAATATTCAAATGGACAGGATTGTCCAGGAGAGAATATTAAAGCAGCTGGATGAAGAAAATTTTAATTCCATGAAATATTTAAAGGAAGAGTATATGGAGTTTAAGAAGATGAATGGAGGAAGAGTCCCATATTTTTTAATGGATTATATGAAATATGACGGAGCACCTGATCCACTCAAGTTTGTTTATAAGGAAAAGATTTATACTGCATTTGTAGCTAAAATGGAAAAAGATGAAGGATTGAAAGAATTGCTGCAAAATGATGACTTTTTTAAAGTCCTGAAAAAATTCACAGGAAAGCTGCCCATAAAAAGAGTATATGAATTCAGCATAATAAAATATCTTTTAAATCATCAAAATATAAATCTTGAGCAGGCTAAAAATGAAATTTTAAAACATATTGAATATGTGGATGATAAAAGCATTCATCATGCTTTTAAATGTTTGAATCAGAATTATTGTGACAAAGCTGAAATAAATGGTACTATTAGATGTTTTGAATTAAAGGATAGAGAATTATATTCTGCCTGGGATTTTAAAAAGTTAACACATAACAGGGAATATAGAAAATATATAGAGGATATTATAAATTATGGACTCATAAGATATGAGAAGGAATTTTCCAATAAGTATTATGGAGTGCCATTTTTTAAGCTGTATATGCAGTATAAAATGACGGATACTGCATTGTTGTCAAATTATGAAAAAGCTCACAGCTCTTTTAGGGGAAGCGGTCTTATAAGTAATGGCAGTGAATATTTTATTTTTGTAGATTTGCATAAGGAAGAAGGAATTAAGGAAAGTATTAATTACAAGGATAAATTTATAAATGAAGGCCTTTTTCAGTGGCAGAGCCCAAATAGTACATCTCAAAATTCTGAGAGAGGGCAAAATATAATACACAATAAAGGGAGAAGTGTAAATTTACATATTTTTATAAGAAAATACAGACAGATAGATGGATTGACTCAGCCCTATATCTATATAGGAAAGGGAAATGTAATAGAGTATCAGGGAGAAAAGCCTATAACGGTAAAGATAAAGCTGGAAAATCAAGTGCCATTTGGATTGTATAATGAATTTGTCAAAAAAGTATAGCAGATTTAATTTTGCTATACTTTTTGTTCCAGTAGTTTTTTCATGGTTGGAATATCCGCAGGTGCCCAGTTTAAAGAAGGTAAATTTTCCCTGGGCATCCATATTAATTTTGAATGTTCACTTTTTGTCGGAGTTCCAGATATCAATTTACATTTAACTGTAATCAGGTTCACTATAAATTTTTCATATTCATAAGTACTTTCATTAAAAACATCTATGAATTTAACTGTACATGACAACTCTTCCCTGATCTCCCTTTCAATGGCTTGTTTAAAAGTCTCCCCTTGTTCTATTTTGCCACCTGGAAATTCCCATCTGTTTGGAAGTGACATTTTGGGAGAACGGAGAGCACATAGGATTTCTTTGTCTTTATTTTCTATAATTGCTCCAACAACTTTTAATAATTTTTTCATGAACAACACCTCCTGATTAGTGTATCATAAAGCTGTTAGTTTTGAAAATTCTATAATGAATTACATTTCATTTTGTACAGATAGGAAAAATGCTAACAAGATTTTTGAATTTAATAAAAACTTAAATAATGCATATTTAAATGACTCACAAATTTATCTGTATAATTTTTATATTCTATGGTATAATATCAGTAATAAGAAGGGTGGATTATGAATTTAGTCTGCTTGATTAAATTACATGGTTTAAATAATAGATAGGCCGGCTAAGATCTATCTATTATTTTTTTAGAATTATTTATCCGAACGCTACCATTGCTAATACTCCCAGCTTCTCAAAGTGAGAGATAAGCACTGCTACGCGCCTGGATAAGTTCTGCTAAGGTTCAGGTGGAGAAAAGTATTCCTTATTAGCAAACTCCACCTGAGCCTAAGAATCACTTGATGTTTACTTTGGTATCAGATGATATTTCATCAGGTCTCAAAGTTATTTTATTTTCTATTTTAATATCTGACTTTTTATCAGACAATGCCACTATACAAATAGCAGTTATTGAAAATAAACTGAAGAACAATATTAAATATCTTTCTGCCATAAATGCATCACCTCATCTTCATACGCAGACATTATTAACCATAATCCACCCATGAATAAAGAAGAGGTAACCACATAAATTTTCTTATTACATTTTAAATTATAACATATACTCTAATTACTGAAAACTAAAAGCAAGAAAGACATGGCAAAAATTCATATAGTGATCATTTATTGATCCACAACTTCGTAGCCCCCTTTAACAAGTGATTTTACAGCGTTATCTATGTCTTTGTTTTTGACGAGGATATAATCTGTATCATAAGTAGAAATAGCAAATATACTGATTTTATTTTGCGATAGTAATAAACTGATTGAAGCAAGGATTCCAATTAAGGAAAAGTCAAGGGGACCTTGGATTTTTAAAATTCTCCAGCCTTTTTCACATTTTACGTCATTGGGTATATTGTTTTCAGAACATACGATTGATAGTTCATCTGATGTTTTTGTTATGGAAAAAAACTCACCTTTTTTTGACCACTCAGGTATTGATTGAGTTTTATTCAATCTGCAGACACCATATTTTCCCTTTAACAATTTCAGTGTTAATATCTTTTTTGCCATTTTTCTTTGTCCCTCCAAATTTAGAATATTTATGGAATTAATTATAGCATAAATGGAAATTGCCCATAAGAAATGTTTTTGTCTCTGAACTTTTATTAGATAATGCTATAATAACTGTATTGGTTATTGCAAACAAATCGGGGAGCAACAGGTAATAATTGTACATAAAGGTGATAAGATGAAAGATGATATAATTTCCTATCTCAAATCCTATAAGAGAGCAACTATAACTCTGGGAGAATTGGAGAGCTTGGTGCCGGGAAATATGAAATATGACGAATTTGCCGGCTGTATAATGGAGCTGGTGAAAGATAATGTACTTGTGGAAAAAAAGCCGGAAATAAATAACGGAAAGGATATTCCACTTCCCTATAAATTCGGCATCAATAAATATGAATTGAAAAAAGACTACATTGATTTTCTGCAGAATTACAGTTTGAGCATAAGCAGTGAAATCGACCTGCAAAAATATTTTGCCGGCAGTTTTGAAGAATTAAAAAGGGATAAACCCTATATCGATAAAATTAGTGAATATATATGCAAAAATGGGCTGCCAAAGGAATATGCAACTTCACAGGAAAGATCTTTTTATCTTGTAGGGGATGAAAAGTGGATTGATGAAAAATCCGGCAGAAAACTTCTTGACAAGATTGGGCTTTGGAATAAATTGAAGATAATGAACAATTGTGATCCTCTTATGATGGCAGTGAATCCAAAGAAACTTTCACGACCCCAAGATGAATACTGCCATTTGATTGTGGAAAATAAAGCCACTTTCATGGCACTTGTGGACGTGCTCTGTGATACTGATTTTACTGCTCTCATATTTGGTTCCGGATGGAAAATAGTTTCCAATATAGGACTTTTGGAAAGACAGCTTGGTGTAACTGGAAAACACAAACTGTATTATTTTGGAGATCTGGATAATGAAGGCATATCCATATGGAATTCCTTGAATGGAAGGAGAAAAGCCTCTATTGCAGTGAAATTTTACAGTGAACTCATCAAAAAGCCCTGCAGCAGGGGAAAGGAAAATCAGGTTGAAAATCACAGTGCTGTTGACAACTTCTTGAAATTTTTCAGCGGAGATGAAAGCCGAAGAATTTTGGATATACTGCATTCAGGAAAGTATTTGCCCCAGGAGGCTTTGAAAAAAGAGGAACTTGAAAATATATGGAGGGAAGATTGTTGGACATAGATATAAAAAGCATTACGGAAAACTATAGAGAGAGAATTCAAAGGCTTGCACTGTTTGATCCCCTCTACAAGCTGTCTAATAAAAATTCAAGGGACAGGAGCAATAAACCCATTGACTACTTTAATTTGGGGTTTCTGGCTCTATTGTTCTTTTTTGAAAATATGCTCATGAGAAATAGAAAAACTGGAATAAGGGAATTGGCCGAATTTTTTCAGAGGGTTAACCTGGGAAGGCTGGATCTTGACTACGAGGATTTTGAGAAGATTGCCAGAGATATAATAGAAATTTTCAGACCGCCCAATGGAAAGAGAAATTCCAGAAAATTTTACAATTGGGAAACGGGAAGGGAGGAAACCGTTCAGTATTCCATAATAAAGGCTGAGAGAGCGAATTTTGAAAAAAACACCCAGTACTATACTCTTGATGAGCAGGGACTGGAGCTTGTATTTGCTACAAAGGAGTATTTCAATGAATTTCAGCTCTCCATAAACCAGCTGGTTTTAAGAAAGCAGCTGGAAAAGGGAGAATTTGTAGGAGCACTCAGGCAGATTGACGAAATGAGTCTCGATGTGAGAAATCTTCGTGACAGAATAATGAGAATCAAGCATGAGGTCAGCAGAAATATAATTTCAAATCAGATCTATGAAAGATATAAAAATACAATTGAAGACATCAATATAAGACTGCAGCGGGAAGATGAGGAATTCAGCGAACTGCAGTCTTTTGTGAAAGACACCGGGGAGAAAATGGGAAATGAGATAGTCCATGAAAAAGACAGAAAAGCCTATGAGCTCATAATTAAAGTGGACAGAGAATTGGGACAGGTCAATTATGAACACAGACTGCTTTTGAAGGAAAGTATAGTTTTAAAGACCAGGGCACTTGAGGCAGCCCAGGAGGCACTGTATTATTCGGGAATAGATTCTTTCAATTTTGATCAGGAGATAACCGGCAGATTGTTTTCATCGCCACTGCCCCTGCATGCTTCAAGAATGCTCATAGAGCCCTTCATGTTTTTGGAAATGCATAAAGAATGGTCACCCCTGGCGGTTTTTTCCAGACAGAGGATAGAAAACAGGAGCAGGCTTAAAAAATCCCAGGATTTTTTGTCTGTATCCGATAGGGAAGACACAGAGGAGGATATTGAAATCCAGGGAAATAATTTCAAGGAGATAACTTCTATATTACTTGATGCTTTAGGAGATGGGAAGGATATAGACCTAAGGGAAGTGGTAGAATATATGAAAAGAAGTGGATATGAAAATATACTTGAAAGACGCTGCTTTTACAACTACTGGATCCTGCTTCATCAAAAATCTCCTGTGAATTTGAAAAATTATGAAAGCAGTGAAAAGAGTCTGTTTGGAAAATCTTTTGATTTATTTGCACAGAAGTCAGACTGTATTTGTGTAAAGGAAATAGAAGGAGTATTAGAGGTTACAGAAAGATTTACCATAAAAGATATGAATTTGAGATTGGAGTGAAAACATGGCTTTTTACAGTAATGAACAGGTGATGCAGGCATTTGGCATATATTCAGTGCTGGCTGTGCAGGGATATGGAGAAAAAGAACAGCTTCATCTCTACATGTCCGATGACAGTATAAGATCGCTGGTGGATCAGTTCGCAAAGCAGGTAGACTGCAGCATATTTTTATCCGGGGATTACATATATCTTATACCTGTTTTAAAAGATTCAGTGTTCCACGTTTCAAATGATTATATCAAAAAAACCTATCTTCCTGCAAAGGCAGTAAATGTGGATTTATACATGATGTACGTATCAATAATAGTTCTGTTTGGAGAATTTTATGACAGCTATCAGACAATAGAACCCACCAGGGATTTCATATCTCTAAATGACTGGCTTTCCAGTTTGAATGAGAGGATTTCGTCGCTGAAGGAACAGGGGGATAAAAAGCTGAAAGAGCTTGACAGTAAATACGATTATAACTGGTCCTCTGTTGTAAAAAAGTGGACGGATATAGATGAAATAAGGGAAACTGCAAAAGTTCAGGATGCCAGGACTGCAAGCAGAAAGGGCTTTTTGAATACAGTAAAGCATTTTCTGGAGTCTCAGGATCTTATAGAAGACATTGGGAATGAGGAACTGGCTCTTACGGAAAAGGCCAGGACCATAATTCAGAAGTATTATATGGAATATGACTACAATAGGGGTATACTTGATTTTATGTACAATATTGATAATAGAAAGGAAGAAAAATAATGCCGTCTATTTCCAGAATAAGATTTACAAATGTTATCTATGAAAATGGTGCCAAAAGGTTCAATGACGACATATTTCAGTTTGATGGACACAATGGAGCCCTTTTGATTCCAAACGGGGGAGGGAAAACCGTGTTTGTGCAGACAGCCATTCAGGCTGTGCTGCCCCATGTGGAAGTTGCAAACAGGAAGATAAGAGATACTCTGGTGCTTGAAAACACTTCTGCACATGTAGCAATTGAGTGGATACTGAGTGAAAAGCCCAGGAGATATGGACTTACAGCTGTAACTCTGTTTATGAACAGGGGATCGGTGAGCTCTCTGAAATATGTCTATGAATATGAAGAAAATGATGAAAATTCCATAGAAAAACTGCCCTTTGTGATACAGAGCGGCAGTGGAAACAAGAGACCTGCCGAAAAAGAGGAAATGGGTGAATACTATTTGAATATGAGCCGGAATAAGATAAATGCCCATGAATTTTCAACCATAAAAGAATATCAGGAATATATAGAGAAAAATTTTAAAATAGTTCCCTGGGAATGGAGGAAAATTGCACTGATAAATAGTGCAGAAGGAGGAGTAGAGGAATTTTTCAATAACTGCAGAAGTACGGGACAGCTGGTGGACAACCTTTTGATACCAACTGTTGAAGAAGCTATAGCCGGTGATGGAACAAGGGATTTTGCCGAGACTTTTGAAAAGCAGATACAGCATTTTAAAAAATATAAGCAGCTGAAAGCCAGGGTAGAGGAAAGCAGATCCATTGAAGCTGAAATAGACAGATATGTAGAAGTTTACAGGGACTACCATAATGTGAATTTAAAATTTGGTAAAATGAAGAAAAATGTAAAGGCTGTATATAATTTTGCCAGAGAAGAGCAGACTGAAAATAAAAATAGAATAGATAAAAACTGTGCTGCGCTGGAAGAACTGGAGAGGGAAGAAGACAGCTGGAAACAGAAGGAGAGTTCCTACAAGCTTCAACTTCTGAAAGTGAAGATGGAGGAAAACAGGAGAAATTTTGAAAGAGTTTCCGACAGTTATAATGGAATGCTGAATATTAGAAATAGAAAGCAGAAGGTCTATGAGAGGCTCCGATTTTTAAAATATAAAAGCAGTATCAAAATTCAAAATGACAAAATAAAGTTTTTACAGAGCCAGCTTGAGGAATTCAATAGGGACAGAAAAGCAGTAGATACTGTTGAAAAAATTCAGGATAATTCCTGCTGCCTTAGAGGATATTATGTAAAACAGGAGAAAAAACTGGAGAATGAAAGATCTTTAGCTGAGAATCATCTCAAAAACATTGAGGATAAGATTAGACAAATTGAAAACAGAATTTCAAAGGTTCAGGATATGGGTAAAAAATTGATTGAAGATAGGAGCAGGCTGGAAGCTAAAATTGAATATCTTGAAGAAGATATGAAATCCATAGAGAGAGAAATACTGAGCAATCCTGAACAAGAAAGTGTTGAAGAAGAGGCAGTCAAATGGCAGCTCCGTATAGATGTTCTGGAAAACAATATTTTTGAGTGTAATAAAGAAATTAAATCCATTGAAAGAGAAAAAGAGGATCTGAGAACGAATATCAAAATGAAAAGGGAAGAGCTGGAGGAGCTTAAAAGGGAGGAAAGCAGTATTGGGGACTACCTGGAAGCCCATGGGAAAAAACATGATGCTTTGCTGAAAAGACTTAAAGAATTCAAGGGAAACTGGTTCAGCTTTGATTCATTGTACTCAAAACAGGAAACTATACTGCAGCAGCTTGAAAATAGAGCCGTAAGTCTTTATGAAGAAAAGGAAAATCTTATAATTGAAGAGAGAACAGCTCACAGATGGGCGGATGACTACAGTGACAGTGAGTATTATACTGCAGATCCTGTTATAGAAAAATGGGTTAGAGCCTGGAGAAACGGATTCAATTATATAGAAAGCGGAACCCAGTATTTTCAAAGAGCTTTTGATGGCGGTGAAAATGTATATCCTTACTGGACTATATCCATAATAACTTCCAGTTCAGAGACAGATAAGCTGAAGAAAAAGATAGCTGACAACTGCAGTAAGCTTTCCCATCCTGTTATAGTAATGGATGAAAATGAAGCAAGATTAAAAATTGAAGATAGATATACAATTACAGAGGAAAATATATTTTTCCCACCCAGCTGGAAGAAAAACATTTTCCGGGAGAATTTTGAAAACTGGAAAATGGGCATTGCGTCAAAGGCTGATGAATCCACCAAGATCCGAATTGAAAAGGAAAAGGAAGTTGAAATATGCCGTAAGCTGCTTATGGATGTGAGAGAGTTTTATGAAGTATATCCCTATGAACAGTATATGGACATGCAAAGAGATCAAAAGAGTGTCAAATACAATATATCAGTGACAGCAGGAAATATATCCTCTGATGAGAAGAGAATTGAGCATATTGATGATAAGATAAAAGAACTCAACAATAATATAAAGGATTCAAGCGGTGAACAGAATGTACTGGGAAATAAAATAATAAAATCGAGAAAGTACCTAAATGACAGAGAGAAAAAGAAAAAATGTGAAATGGATGCGGCTGAGATAAAAGAAGATATTCTGGAAAATAACAGGAAATTTTCAAAGCTCAATGGAGAGAAGAGCATATCCTCAAAATTACAAAGGGATCTGGAAGATAATTTTAAAAGTCTCTGCATTGCCCTTAAAAATCTAAAAGGTCAAAAACTTTATACAGAGGTACTTGAATTTGATCCTAAATATACTTTCACAAGTGTGGAGGTGCTTGAAGATGAGAGGATGGCCCTGAAGGATATACTTGCCCGGAAGCAAAAGGGAAGAGATTTGCTTGAACAGAAAATGAAAAGTGCAGTTGAATTGAAAAATTCTCTGGAGTCCGAATTTGAAGTTTTTAAAAACGAACTGGAATTTCCCATAGATGAAAAAGAAGAGTTCATTTACCACAGTGGTGAGGATATAAATAAACTTTCAGTTGAAATAAAAGATATGAGATTGCCCTTGAAGAATCTGAAAAAAAAGTATGATGGAGCTGAACTCGTACTTCAAAATAGCAAAAATGAATATGAAATCAGGGAAAAGGACTTTAAAGGCGAGTATGAAGATATAATATCTTTTTCCATTCCCCTGGAGAGAGTGCCTGAGGTTTTGTCCCGAGAAAGAAAAAATATAAATAGAAGAAAAGATTACCTCACAGCAGAACAGGAATCCCTGGAGAAACAGAAAGTGGATATAGAAAAAGCCCTGCAGGAAATCAAAGTCATAAATGCAAAATATCCATCTTCTGCAGAAGAAACAGGAGAAGTGACTATTTCTGAAGATATAAAGGAGAGGTTTCCCTATAAGAGAATGGAAGTTTTAAAAGAAATGGAGAAAAAACTGAATGAAATTGCCGGAAATCTAGATAAAAAAGCCGACAGGGTAAAAGTACAAAAGGAGAATTTTATTGATTTCTGTCAAAATGGCATATTGGATGTAAAACTTAAAGAGATGTCTGTGACAGGTATAGAATATAACAGAAATTTTGAAGCTATTTTAGAATGGCAGAATAAAATGAGTGAAAGAATTATGCGCATAGTTAAAATTACAGAAGATGACATGAGGAATCATGACAGAGAAATTCAGCAGTTTATAAACCAGCTTCATTCCTATCTGAAGACAATATCAGATGAACTTAGGAGACTTCCCAAAAGCACCAGGATAAAGATTGATGGAAAGTGGAAAGAGGTATTTTTGTTTACAGTACCTGAATGGAATGAAAAAGAAGGCAGGGAAAGACTGGCCGAATATATTGACTGGATGCTGAATCAGCTTCAGGGGGATCAGTTCAAGGATGAAAATGGCAAGGAAGATGTGGAAAAAGTCAGAAAATCCATTGAAAAATGGCTTCAGTCAAAACAGCTGCTGCAGTATGTGATGAAACAGAACACCATAAAGGTGAAATGCAGGAAAGTGACCAATGATGGAAAGATGAGCAGTCTGCCTTTTTCATGGGAGACATCAAATCAATGGTCCGGCGGAGAAAAGTGGAGCAAAAACATGACTTTGTTTCTGGGCATACTGAATTATCTGGCGAAGAAGAGAATCAGGATGGCTTCAGATTGTAAAAGGCACAGAGCAGTTATAATGGATAATCCTTTTGGCAAGGCTTCCAGTGAACATGTACTGGATCCGGTATTTTTTATTGCAGAACAGCTTGGATTTCAAATAATAGCCCTTACAGCACATTCGGAAGGAAAATTTATAAGAACCTATTTTCCAATTGTATACAGCTGCAAGCTCAGAGAAGCCAGCGACGGTATAAATCAGATTATGACGAAAGAGCTGGAAATGAAGAAGGCATTTTTCAGGGACAATGATCCACAGAGTTTAACAAGGCTTACTTAGCCGGGAGTATATATGCCCATATAGTATAAGGAAATGGTTAACAAATTTGACCTGTCTAAATATAGATCAAATATAAGCAAACTTCATCTGAACCTAAGAATCACTTGATGTTTACTTTGGTATCGGATGATATTTCATCAGGTTTCAAAGCTGTTTTATTTTCTATTTTAATATCTGACTTTTTATCAGACAACGCCATTATACAAACAGCAGAAGTTACATTGTATTTCATACATAATTATGCTATAATTATGACACAATAAAAGTGAGGTGATTTAAATGCCGCAAATAAGGCCTATAAAAGATTTAAGAAATACAAATGAAATTTCTGAAATATGTCATAAAAGCAAAGAGCCAGTGTTTATTACTAAAAATGGTTATGGTGATATGGTAATAATGAGTATGGAAATTTATGAGCGCAAAATGGCTCTTTTAGAAGTTTATAAAAAATTATCTGAGGCGGAGAAAGAACTTGCAGATGGTATGCCGCTTAAAGATGGAGAAAAAGTATTTAAAGAGCTGAGGGAGAAATATGGGAAATAGGGAGTATGACTTAAAATTTACTCTGAAGGCTCAAGAAGATTTAGATCAAATATATGATTATATTTATGGAAATCTTTTTGCTCCCGAGGCAGCATAGAACTTAATAAGCAATTTTGAAAGTAAGATTCTAAGACTTAAGGATTTTCCATATTCTTGTAGTTTGGTAATAGATGAGACATTGAAGCAGCGAGGTTATAGAAAACTTATAATAGATAATTATATTGCGTTTTATCTGGTGGATGATAATAAACAACAGGTGATTATTATGCGCATTCTCTATGGTGCTAGAAATCATAAAGATATTTTATAAAATAGAAAATCTTAAGTATAGGGAATGGATGAATCTAAATCCATATCTTTTGTATCTGCAACTGCATTCTTGCCGAAATTTCTTGCTGTAAAAAATATTCTCCATTTATTACTTTCAGGATGAAGCCGGGCCATAGGTGGCTCGTGAACAATTACCCCCAGTACATTACCGGGGAAAAGACGCTCCATTTCAATGGCAATAACCGCGCCACTGCTGTTGCCGAATACTATTGCGGAGCTTTCTCCGGCAGCTTTCAGCACTGCCAGGGCATCTTTTGCCTGCTGGGAAATATCGAAATGATCAGGAAAATTCATTGTACTTCTCGCATTTGCACGGCGATCATATGTGATAACTTTATACTGATTTGCAAGCTCATCTGCCAAAGGTAAATAAAGGTCTCCGTCACCACCTCCTCCTGCAATTAGAAGAAAAAGGCTTTCCCATTCCTGTTGCCTTGTAAAAAAGTGTGTCTCCTTCGATTTCAATCTTCCCTGCTACTCTGTTTCTCACAATATCCCTCCATATCATGTGAAATTGTCCAAGCTTACAGCTATTTACAAGAACAGACAGTACATTAGGTAATTAGAATTTACTATCAATAAAAAATCTATATGAAAATTATATCGGAAAATATATAGTAAATCTACTTAGCTGTCCACTGTGATTTAAAAGTATACGCAAGGATTGCAGATGGTTGTTATAGTAATAAAATGATTTATATATTACAAGGTGCAGCACTAAAAACACTGCACAGCTATTAGCTATAGATTACCATCTGTATGATATAAAGGACCGTTTATAAGAAATCAATATACAGAACAAATTATACTTTTTATACTATAAGTGAAAGGAGAAAAGGAAGTGAAACAATGCAGATTGAAATAAAAATTGATAGTTCTTTGCAATAATGTACCGGGGGCTTTTAGGGTTTCCTCTGGGAGTTTTTATTGGTTACACTATTACAATCATAATTTCTTTGATTTCGACTCAGGGATATTATTTACCTGTTTCTCCTGATTTGACATCACAATGCGGAAGTCAAATCAGTGCAGTTGTTCTGCAATTCCTTTTATCAGGTGTGTTGGGTGCCGTTGTGGGTGCAAGCTCCTTCATATGGGAAAATGATAACTGGAGTATTATAAAACAATCAATTGTCCATTTTATTATAATCTCTTTTGCAATGCTGCCAATTGCTTATTTTTCACATTGGATGGAGCATACATTTGCCGGCATCGTAAGTTATTATGGTATATTTATAGCAATATATATTATAATATGGTTTATACAGTATAGCATGTGGAAATATAGAATCAGGCAGATAAACAACAAAATTAAAAATGACAGGGTGAAATGATAAGTATCTTCAGTTTTCAAAAGAAGTTTTTAAAGCAGGCAAAACCCGTACAATAAAATCAGAACATGATATTCATTTTGAAAAACCAGGTGAATTTATTCAGATCATGGCAGATTTTTGGGGTAAGACAAAATAATTTTTTCATGTTGCAGATATTTTAAAATCAACCCAGTATTAAAGACCAATACATCACATAGCGCTGCTGAAGAAAAAATAAATTTACCTATAAAAGAAATGGTAGTATAATTTAATGGATAAATTTAGGGAAGCGAACAGAGAGGTGAAAAATTTGAAGCAAGTGGAGATAATGATTGTGGAAGACGATGATGACATCAATAGAATACTGGAACTGATTGTAAAGGAGCAGGGATACAAAGCAACCTGCTGCTTTTCCGGTACGGAAGCCAGATTAAGACTTCAGCAGCAGTCCTTTGATCTGATTTTACTGGATATTATGCTGCCTGGACTGACAGGGGAGGAATTGCTGGGAGAAATCAGGGAGCATTCATCTGTCCCGGTTATTGTTGTTTCTGCGAAAAATATGATTGAAGACAAAGTCAGCCTGCTGAGGCTGGGTGCGGATGATTACATGGTCAAACCTTTTGCCCGTGAAGAAGTTGCAGCACGGATTGAAGTCCAGCTGCGTAAAAATTATTCACGGCAGGCTGATAAGTGTTTAAACTGGAAGGCACTGACTCTGGATGAAGGCCGACATGTGGCAATGGTTGAAAAATCAGAGTTGAATCTCACCAATGTGGAGTTTGATATCTTGAAAATTATGTTGAAGCATCCTAAACAGGTATTCTCAAAAGCCAAGCTGTATGAACTGCTGTGGAATGATGTTTACCGGGGAAATGACAATAGTATCAGTGTCCATGTGTCGAATATTCGTAAAAAAATTGCAGCTGTTACCAAAGAAGAATATATTAAAACCATCTGGGGAATCGGCTTTTCACTGGTCTAGATATCATCTTTATGATTTCTTTATAATTTGCTTAAGGGTTCTTAAAAAACACCTTGTAAACTGATAAGCGTAAAGGAGGAATTGAGATGAAAACACCAGTTTTGAAAATAACTGATCTGGAGAAAAGGTATAAGCATCAGGTTGCCCTGGAAAGCAGTGATTTTGAACTGTATCAGGGAGAAATATGTGCCGTTATAGGGAAAAACGGTGCAGGTAAATCAACTCTGTTCAAGATGATTGCCGAAGAGATATTTCCTACAAAGGGTGAGATTGCACTGTTTGGTGAACCCTACGGTAAACATAATGCCCGCAGGAGAATGGGGGTCATGATTGAAACCAATGTATTTTTTGATAACTTCAATGCCATCCAGAATTTAGAGTACTATCGTCTGCAGCGGGGAATTCCTGAAAAAGCCGTAATAAAAAAAGTATTGAATATAGTGGGACTTGCAGAGTATCAGGGAAAGAAATTCTCGGAATATTCACTGGGGATGAAACAACGACTGTCACTGGCACTGGCTTTATTATCCTCACCGGATTTTTTGCTTTTAGATGAGCCTGCCAATGGTTTGGATCCGGAAGGAATGGCTGAAATGCGTCAGCTTTTTCTTAATTTAAACCAGGAGCATCAAATTACAATTTTGATTTCAAGTCACATTTTATCACAGCTGCAGTCAATTGCAACACGTTTTGTTTTTCTTCACAAAGGTAAAATTATTCAGGATTTGTCACGTAAAGAGCTATTGGAGATGAATCAGCAGTTTATATTCCTTCGTGTCAATGATGCCAAGAAGGCCTGCTTTATATTGGAAAATCATTTTCCAGATATGGACTATAGGGTTTTAGCTGGTCAGCAGCTGGAGGTTTACAATCATATTGAAGACCGTCAAAAAATCAATAGGCTTTTGAATGAAGGCAGTGTGGATATTTTGGAAATGACAGTTAAAAGCAAGAATCTGGAAGAATATTTTCTGGAGCTCATAGGAGGTAATAATAATGCTGAATCTCATTAGAAGTGAAGTCTACCGGTTGATACGTTCAAAACTGTACTACGGGCTTATTGCAGTTAGTGTCTTTCTAGTCATGGCTGCCGCAGGGGTACTGCAGTATTTCAGATTCAAGGAATCAATCTTTCCCTACGGAACAAGGATGTTCTATTACAGTAATGTATTTGGTATGACTACTTTAATTATTGTTTTATGTTTATTAATTGTTTTAATATTGACACGAAAGAGTCAGTCAAAAATCTGTGCAGCGGTTTCTTTCGGATATTCCCGAGGGGCTGTCTTTTGGTCAAAATTGATTGCTTTGTCTCTGGGAGTAGCTGTTATGGCTGCTGTTATTTTGTCGGTCACCATTTTAAGCGGTAATGTTATTTTTGATTTGGTGAATAATTCAACTCTTGGTCAATTTTTAATTGCCTTTAGCAATGTACTGCCCATTGTTGCCTCCGGTTTTGTTCTAGGTTATGTTTTAAGTGTCAATGGTGTCTCAGAAGTTTTGAACCTGCTTATTTTGCTGTTTATTTACAGTATTTTAGGACGTTTAATCGATACTTTAGCCGGCAGAGTAAGTGTTTTGAGAACTATATCTAAATGGACACCTTCTTCACTGATTGATAATAATTTAGTCCACTATATGTCAGGCAGTGCTTATTTTGATGTGAAGTGCTGGGTGATGGGACTGATGATTATTTTTGTAAGCTTGATTATGGGGCTGGCAATTTTTACGAAAAAGGATTTATCCTAGAGAAAGGAGGAGAGTTATGATTTATATTAGCTGTATACTGACAGTTGTAACTGTCCTCTGTCTGACAAAGCATTATTTTATCAGAATGAATATTCGTACATTAACTGCGGAGGTTAAAAAATTAACTAAATTGATTTCTCAAACCAATCAGCAGGTTACTGTGGCTGCTCCTGATAAAACCACAGAAAAGCTGGCTGCTGAAATCAATCATTTAGTTGAGCGCTATAAGGAATTGCAATTGAAGAATATTGAGGAGAAGCGTCAGAATAAAGAAGCTCTGGCTAACTTTTCCCATGACTTGCGCACACCGCTGACTTCTGCCATGGGATATATTGATATAGTTTTGAATATGGATCTATCCATCAAAGATAAAGAAAAATATTTAAATATTGTACAGCATAAGCTGAAGAGTTTAAACAATCTGGTGGATTCACTATATGATTTGTCCCTGGTTGATGCCCGGGAGTATCCTGTGCAGCTGAATCCGCACTCCTTATATCAGCTGCTGTGTGACAGTCTGCTGTTGTTTCACCAGGACTTTGAAGATAAAGGTATCTCCCTGCAGCTGGATCTTGATGAAAAAGTTCCGTTGGTGCTGCTGGATGAAAAGATCACCAATAGAGTGTTCTTGAATCTGTTTCAAAATGTCATACGCTATGCCAGGTCATACTGCAGGGTTGAATTGAAAGTGACAGAAGAGCATGTTCATATCAGTATAAGCAATGATTCTGAAGCTTTAAGCGACGAAACTGTAGTACAGCTTTTCAACCGTACATATAGGGCTGATATTAATCGCTCCGGGCACTCTTCCGGTTTGGGCCTGGCCATTGCAAAAGAGCTGATGGAACTACAGCGGGGTAGGATAACTGCAGATTATAAGCATAATACTCTGACTTTTATGCTGTCTTTCAAACGTTAAAATTGTTTCAGCAGATTTTAAAAGTTCTGCTGTTTTTTTATACGTTCAAATCGTTGTATTAAGTATTTATAATAGTGTTGTTAAAAAAATAAAAAAGGTATATACTGATGTATATACAGTAATTATAAAATATTATTTTAGGAGCACAAAAATGGATAGAAGTTTTTTAATAAATGAGATAAAAAGATTGAAAACAGAGAGAAATGCCTGTATACTGGCACATAATTATCAGGTACCTGAAGTTCAGGATATATCGGATATTGTAGGCGATTCCTTTGCCTTAAGCAGGGCGGCGGCAAAAATGGACAAGGAAGTTATAGTGTTCTGCGGCGTCAGATTTATGGCGGAAAGTGCAAAGATACTTTCTCCGGATAAGAAAGTGCTGCTTCCTTCAAAATATGCAGGGTGTCCTCTGGCGGATTCCATAACTTCAAAACAGCTTCAGACTATGAAAAACAAACATCCTGGGGCAGCTGTTGTATGTTATGTAAATTCTTCAGCAGAAGTCAAAGCCATAAGTGACATATGCTGTACTTCTTCTAATGCAGTAAAGGTTGTTGAAAGTTTGAAGGAGGATGAAGTGCTGTTTGTACCTGATGAAAATCTTGCCGGCTATATAGCTGAGAAAGTAAGAGGAAAACATATAATACCCTGGCCCGGACACTGCATAACTCATGCAAGGATAATGATGGAAGATCTTGTAAAAACATCGGAAGAGCATCCGAAAGCAGAAATACTGGCTCACCCTGAAGTTTCCGGGGAAATAAGGGAAAGTTCTGATTTTGTTGGAAGCACTTCACAGATAATTGATCATGCCCGTAAATCTTCAAATACAGAATTCATCATAGGTACTGAAATAGGTGTGCTTCATAAGATGAAAAAGGATAATCCTGGCAAGAAGTTTTATCTCATGAGTCCCAGACTCGTATGTGAGAATATGAAAATGACATCTCTCGAAAATGTTTATACATGTCTTTTAAATATGGAATACGAAATATCAGTGCCTGAAAATATCAGAAAAAAGGCTGAGAACTCCCTGGAGAAAATGTTGTGTATTGAGTAAAAGGTTGGTATCGGAATCAAGTAATTATAAAATAGGCTGGTGATATGAATGAAAAGATATTTGGTTGATTTTAAAAATGAACCCTGTGAAGGTAGATATTTTGATATTGTAATAATAGGGGCTGGAATAGCCGGCCTCTACACGGCTTTGATGCTTCCAAAAAAATTAAAGATAGCAGTGCTCAGCGAAAAGGAAATAGATGATTCGGATTCCTACATGGCTCAGGGAGGTATTGCTGCCAGCATAGGAGATGATGACAGGGAACTCCATATAAAGGATACTGTGAATGCAGGCTGTTATGTGAATAACGCAAAAGCCGTGAAGGTGCTGGTAGATGAATCCCAGCAGGCCATAGAGAATTTGATTGAACTTGGTGTGAATTTTGACAGGGATGATCAGGGTAACTTCTACAGATCCTTTGAAGGGAATCATTCCATACCCAGAATACTCCATGTAAATGGCGATTCCACGGGGAAGGGCATAATGGAAGTGCTCGTAAGAGATGCTGAAAATGCCCACAATATAGAAATAATACCAGATGTATTTGCCCTGGATATTGTGGAAAACAGGGGGAAATGCTGCGGCGTAACGGTATTTTACAAAGGAAGATCAATGTATTTTATCTCCCGGTATTGTATAATGGCATCAGGAGGAATAGGCCAGCTGTTTTCAAAAACCACAAATGTGGATGTACTCACTGGAGACGGAATTGCCATGGCAATAAGGGCAGGCGTGAAACTCAAGGACATGGAATATGTTCAATTTCATCCTACAGCTTTTTATTCAGGAGATACAAATGACAGGTTGTTCCTCATATCCGAGGCCGTAAGAGGAGAAGGTGCAGTACTTAGAAACATGGAAGGAAAGAGATTTATGGGAGAATATGACAGAAGAATGGAGCTTGCACCCAGGGATATTGTTGCGAGGGCCATATTCCATGAGATGAATAAGGTATCATCTAAATATGTATATCTGGATGCCACCATGTATGATAAAGATTTTCTCCAGAACAGGTTCAGGCAGATCTACAGGGAATGTGAAAGCAGCTCCATAGAGATGTACAGGGATTATATACCTGTTACTCCTGCGGAACACTATTTCATGGGCGGAATTGAAGTGGATCTTTTCGGCAGAACAAGTATGGAAGGACTTTATGCCCTGGGTGAATGTGCCTGCACTGGAGTACATGGTGCCAACAGGCTGGCAAGCAATTCTCTTCTTGAAGCTCTTGTATTTGGGAAAAGAGCTGCAGAGGATATCTATGGAAAAATTTCATGCGGAGAAGTATGCAGCCTGCCGGAATTGAAAAATGAAGACAACCTGGATGAAAAAAATAAAGAAGTTGATTTTGACCAGTTTAAAAGATCTTTAAAAGTCCTTATGGAAAAACATGCTGGAATAATAAGAAATACAGATGATCTTAAAGGGGCATTGAATATTATTGAGGACAAGCTCTCTAAGATGGAGGCTTCAAGTCTTGAAAGTGTGGAAGCCGTGGAGACATATAATATGTATCAGGTGGCCAGAAGTATTGTGATTTCAATTCTTGAGTCCAAAGCTTCCATAGGAAGCAACTATGTTGAAAATTATTCTGAACACAATAAGGTTTTGAGGTGATTTGCTTGAATTTTTTAATGGTTGACAAATTGATAGAGGAGGCACTTCTGGAGGATATAGATTATGGAGATGTAACCACTGATAATTTGATACCTGAGGACCAGATTTCACAGGGCAGGTTTATTTCAAAAGAATCCGGTGTTGCTGCAGGTATTGCTGTGGCGGAAAGGGTATTTGAAATTTTGGATGACAGCATAGTATTTGCTGCAAAAATAAAAGACGGTGACAGATTTGAAAAAGGCAGTGTCATTGCGGAGATAAGGGGCAGTTCCAGATCCATACTGAAGGGGGAGAGAGTTGCCCTAAACATAATGCAGAGGATGTCCGGCATTGCAACCAAAACCAGAAGAATGGTGGAACTTGTAAAGGACTATGATGTTAAAATAGTGGATACCAGAAAGACACTCCCGGGATTCAGGATGCTGGACAAGTATTCGGTTAAAGTGGGAGGAGGATATAACCACAGGCTGAATCTTTCAGATTATGTGATGATAAAGGACAATCACATAAAGGCAGTGGGTTCCATAAAGAAAGCTGTTGAAAAAATAAAGAACAGCCTGCCCTTTACTGTCAAGGTAGAAGTGGAAGTGGAAAACCTGCAGCAGCTTAAGGAAGCAGCTGATACCGAAGCGGATGTGATAATGCTGGACAATATGGACGTGGATGAGATGAAAAAGGCTGTAAAATTTATAAATGGAAGATTTGTTCTGGAAGCTTCAGGAAATGTTACTGAAGAAAATGTGCGGAATATTGCTGCTGCAGGAGTGGATATAATATCAATAGGTGCCCTTACACATTCGGTAAAAGCTCTGGACATAAGTTTGAGATTTATTTAAAAGATAAAATGGTGTAAAATTAAAATTATATCCCGATGATATGGAGGAATAATTATGTTTAGAGATTTGAGAAGAAAAGACAGAGAAATTGGGCATACTGAAGTTATAGAAATATTAAATAGCTGCGAATATGGTGTTTTATCTACAGTGGGTGAAGATGGATATGCTTATGGAGTACCGTTAAATTATGTATATGCCGATAATTCCATATATTTTCACAGTGCTGAACGGGGACATAAATTGGATAATATAGTAAATGACGACAGAGTTTCTTTTTGTGTAGTCGGAAAAAATTATGTTCTGCCGGATAAATTCACTACCAATTATGAAAGTGTAATTATATTTGGAAGGGCAGAAGAAATTTTCGATGATGAAAAAAATGCGGCCATGCTGAAAATACTGGAAAAGTATTCAAAAGGATATGTGGAAAAAGGCAGAGAGTACCTGAAAAAGGCAAATTCAAAAGTGAAAGTGATAAAAATAAATATCGAACATATTTGCGGAAAAGCAAGGAGATGAATATATTTTTGATCGTTATAGTTGTAATTGTTGCTGCTGCAGCAATTGCTGCCAGCATTTACGCTTATAGGAACATGCATTATGATGAAAAACCACTGCGGCAAACATACAGTGCCGGTTATAGAGAAAAACAAGCAACACTTGATGATGGAACTGTCCTAAATTATGCTGAAGGACCAGATAATGGCCCGGCTCTTTTGTTGATACATGGGCAGTCTATGAAGTGGGAGGATTATTCAAGAGTACTCCCGGCATTAGCTAAGTATTATCACGTGTACGCTGTTGATTGTCATGGACATGGGAAATCCAGTCATGATTCCTCAAAATATACAGGAGCTGCTATGGGGCAGGATTTTGCTCTGTTTATTGAAGATGTTATTGGAAAGCCGGTTGTAATATCAGGTCACTCCTCCGGAGGAATTTTGGCAGCGTGGATTGCAGCCAATTCACCGGAAAATGTATTGGGAGTAGTTCTGGAGGATCCGCCATTTTTTAGTGTGGAACCGGAAGAGATGAAAAACACTTTTGTTTGGCGGGAGAATTTTGAAACAGTACATAATTTTAAAAGTCAAACAGAAATTAAAGATTATGTAGTGTATTATATGGAAAATAGTTATATTTGGGGACTATTTGGAAATTTGAGATCCATTATAGCAAGAAGTACGAGAAACTATAGAGAAAAGCATAGTGGAGAACCTCTGAAATTATGGTATGTACCATATAAATGGATTCACGGTACCCTTTATATAGATGACTTTGATTTGGATTTTTCGGAAACGTTTTATACAGGTTCCTGGTTTAAAGGAATTAATCAGGAGAAAATTTTATCTAAGATAAATTGCCCCTCAGTATATATTAAGGCAAATACATTATATGGAAAGGATGGAGTGCTTTATGCAGCCAACAGTGACCAAGATGCCAGAAATGTACATAGTCTGCTCAAGGGAAATGAAATGGTAAAGATAAAATCCGGTCATGATATTCATTTCGAAAAACCAGATAAATTTATTCAGATCATGGTAGATTTTTTAAATAAAATAAAATAGTTTTTTATTGTAAAAAAAGTATTAAGTATGATCAACTTATTGAGAGTAAGTAAAATATTTTTAGGTAAAAATAAGAGAAGGTCTCCAGCAATTATATGGCTGAAAGGCCTTTTATTCATGCTAAAAATGATGAGATATTATTATGGCATATGAAAAATGCTTTTTTGAGGGAAGAATGAAACGTTTGATAAATTATTTTAGAATACATGCAAGCCCAGGGGATTGGGTGGAAAAATGATTCTCAAGATGGATTTCATTGGGAAAAATTATGAGATGATGAAAGTCAGAACGGGAAATGGATATGCCTTGTTGGAATGAAAAATTAGCAGAAAATTATGCAATATTTTTTAGATTAATATAGTAATGTAGAAAAGTTTTTACATTACTATATTAATCTAAGAGCGAAATAATAATTATAAGAAAACCTGTAATTTAGGTAGTTAATTAATGTGAATCAATGACAAAAAAATTCATGTAAAACTCTGTCAGTAATCTATTATATCTAAAGGATGTCCATAGCAGCACAAAAGCCTTCATAAGTTGCCTCTTTTACTGTACGGGCTTTTTTGGCATCTCCAGTAACTATAAACCATGGAACGATGTTTTCCAAAGATTTTACAATCTCATCATTGGAACGGTTACCACAGGCATATATAATGTTATCCGCATCAATGAAATGCTCATTTTGATTCTTATCCATAAATTTTACACCATTGTTGATGATTTCTTTAACTGATACATTGCAATCCCATGTCATGCCCACTTTTTTCATTCTTGGAATTAAAGCACGACGCTGAGAGTCATTTGAATCTTTACATACGTCATCTCTCATTTCAAGAATATGTACGTGGCAGCCACAATGTTCTGCAAAGAAGAAACCGGACTCACATCCGATTGCACCACCTCCGATTAAAACAACTTTCTTGCCTAATAAAGATAAGTTTTTATAGATTTCTATAGCATGTGTTGCATTTTCAATTCCTTTAATGGGTGGAATAAAAGGATGAGAGCCGACTGCGCAAATGGCTGCGTCAGGCTTCATGCCTTCAATTAGTTTGGGAGTAACAGTTGTATTTAACATAATATTAACGCCAACATATTTACAGCGAGCTACAAGGGAATCACGAAAGCGTTTTAAAGATTCTTTGTGAGTATCTACATCGGTAAACCACAATAAGCCGCCTAGTTTTGATGTTTTTTCACATAGGGTTACATTGTGACCGCGCTCGGCTGCTGTTAATGCAGCATACATTCCAGAAACGCCACCACCGATGATCAGCACCTTGCGTCTTCCCTTTGGAAGGGGGGCTTGTCTCCAGCGTAACTCTCGTGATGACCAGGGATTTACTGTACAGTGCCATAATTCAGGAATCGGACGCTCATTTGGATTTGGAGGCAGAGGATTAAAACAAGAACAACGCAGGCAAGGAGCGATTTGATCTGCACGTCCAGTTTGTGCCTTGTTGCAGAATTCAGGGTCTGCAAATTGCTGGCGACCTAGTGCTACAAAATCACATTTGCCAGAAGTAATTGCATCCTCAACCTGTTGTGGATCATTGAATCCGCCTACAGCTACAACAGGAACATGTACAGCAGCTTTAACGGCAGCAGCAAGATCCAAATTGCAGCCATGTTTGTCATACATGGAGGAGAAAGCCTTTGTCTCTACGTGAGAATGGTAAACACCGCTAGTAACATGTATGATATCAACATAATCTTGAATGATCTTGCAGAATTCAATGCAGTCGTTAAGCGTCATGCCGCCTTCAATACGTTCGGAACCGGAAACACGGTATTCAATCAGAAAATCATCACCGCAGAGCTCACGAATTTTTTTACAAACCATAATGGGAAAGCGAGCACGATTTTCCATGCTGCCACCGTACTCATCTGTTCTATGATTCATACGGGGAGAGATAAACTGAGATAATAGCCATCCATGGCCGCCGTGCAGCATAACCATGTCGAAGCCAAGTGCTTTGCAATTCCAACTTGCTTCAGCATAATTATTAGCTACATGTTTTATCATTTCTACGGTCATTTCATCTACTTGAACTCCATCCTTGCGTATAAATGAAGAAGGACCAATGGGATTATTATGATTGATAATTGTATCTGGATGATTGATTGCACCAATATGATTTAATTGGATGGAGGCAACAGCTCCATGAGCTTTTATTGCCTCAGTAAGTGTCATTATACTCTCCATGTGGAATGTGGTCATATTTTTGGAATAAACGTTTAAACCGTGTTCATGGCGGGCAGAGTATTCGTTATCTATAAAAGATTCGGTGATTGTAACTTCAGCAAAGCCTCCCCTTGCTTTGGTTTCAAAAGCATCAATGCCTTCAGGGGTAGGGTATCCATGGTCTACAATACGATTAGTCGTAATGGGTGAAGCAAATACCCGGTTCTTAAATTTTACACCTTTGATAGTATAAGGTGAGAACATATGAGGAAACGTATTCATAAATAAACTCCTTTCTACTGTTTTTTTATAATCAAGTATAATTTTAGTATAGGACAATTAAATATGGCTGTGAAGTACATACAATTTTTCGGAAAGCAGAAAATATTTGCAGTAATATACAAAAATTAAAGTTACTTTCTTTTTGACATATATATAAAAAAACTACATGCGATTGTCTAAATGCATGCAGCTTCTTTTTATCTGAAAAATTATTTTTTTTTGAATGGATTGTCCATTATTGAATTATCTTTCTCACGATATCCATGCCACATTTCACCAAGAGGGTCTATTTCAATTCCTAAGTTTTTCATACGTTTCCATCCCCAATCATAAAGTATATCTAAAATTGGCAGTATGCTTTTTCCTATATCTGTAAGACTGTACTCGACTCTAACAGGTACTTCAGGGTAAACGGTGCGTTGGATTATCCCATCAGCTTCTAGTTGCTTTAGCGTTGTCGTGAGAACTTTTTCAGATATAGGAAGTTGTTTTGTAAACCTGCTAAACCGAGTGGTTCCATCATAGGATATACCTCTTATAATATATGTTTTCCATTTATTGCAAAAAGTTTTTATAACATAATTATAAGGGTCATTCTCAAAATTATAAACCCCATATTTTTCAGTCATATTATTTCCCTCCTCTCCTGATAATAAATTAAATAACATGAAAATATATGAAATCTAAAATTGTCACTTTTTTAATTATAGTACTTATTATCCCAGATGGTACATTGATATTTTTATTATTCAAAACTTAAATGGTTAATTTAATATGTCGCAAAAGGAAAATGCCTTTTTCATAAGGTTAAGTGGAACCTGATCCATATTAATGTCTGCATAAATAATTTCTTCTTTGTTTCATACAGATTCATTGACATAGTGATCGAACGGATCCACAATACAGCTGCTGCTTGTATATTATCTCAATTGTCTTACTCTTTCAAGTCCCTCATCAACCCTCTTGTATAGATTCAGCGCTTTAATCAGGTTGTTCTGTTCAAAAGCCTCTTCTGCTTTTTTCAGATATCTGTTGATTTTCATATCATTTTTCATAAATACACCATTTCTTATTTTACAATTTATATATTTTTAAAGTATCCATAGATTAAGTTATCACCATCTGATATACTTGATATATGGAAAGCTTGCTTTCCATAAGGAGGATTAAAATGTGAAAAATCGATTGGAAGAAATACGAAAGCAGCATGATTTGAAACAGGAAGATCTGGCGGCGGCTCTTGAAGTATCGAGGCAGACAATAGGTTCTCTTGAAAACGGCAGATATAACCCGTCGATAATACTGGCCTTTAAAATAGCAAGATATTTTAACATGAATATTGAAGATATTTTTATTTATGAGGAGGATGGAAAATGAAAAATAGCATTTATCATATCATGACTGTAATTGGACTGCTGGTGGGTTAGATATTTTAAAAGCAAAAAGACATTGGGCGACTTTTACAGCAGCTTTTTCGGTATTCCTGCAGCAAGTGCCACACTGCCTGTTGTTGCGTTTTTGCTGCTTGCTGTATATGGTAAAGTAATGTGGCTTTTTATTTCCACAGTGATTTTGGAAATAGGACATATAGGTATTCACCTTCAGCACCGCAGGGAAATCAGCAAACCAGATGATCTTTAGCTTTCTGGAAAAGATTTTTCTCATAGGCAAATAGAAGCAGGTAATTGAAAGATAGAAAGGAAAATATAAAAAATCTATAGAAGTTTTAAGGGAATTGGCACTGAGAGTGATGATTATATGGGTAGGACTCAGTGCACCCCCTGACTTTTGAAAAATTGTAGAGCCTGTTTTATTTTGCTTTTCTGCACCGATTTTAGCACTATGCTTATATTATTTCTGGACCTGTGGAAAAGTTATTCATGAACAACAAGTTCCAAGACATCTGGACGTGAATAATGACCTGTCCCATCAAATTCCATTCGGCTGAGCGGAACCTGATTCATATCGATGTCTGCGTAAATGATTTCTTCTTTGTCCCATACAGGTTCATTGACATAGTGCCCAAATGGATCCACAATACAGCTGCCGCCGGTAAGAACAGCTTCTGGCAAATTTGCCATTTCATTCGGACAGTGGAAAATATCAGGATACATATCTTTTGTTACATATTGATTGACATTAATTACATAACAGTGTCCTTCTATTGCTATATGGCGTATTGTAGTCTGCCATTCTTCATTGTTGTTTGTGTTGGGTGCAAGATAGAGTGTAACTCCTTTCATATAAAGAGCTGTACGTGCCAAAGGCATATAGTTTTCCCAGCAGATTAAACTGCCCATGTTTCCCCAGGGAGTATCGATGATGGGAAAGGCACCTTTATTACCGTCACCCCATATGAAGCGCTCCGCACCGGTTGGCTTTAATTTACGATGTCTGTCCACAAGCTTTCCCTCCGGTGAGAAAAACAGATTAGTGCAATAGAGGGTACAATTATTGATATCCCTTTCTGTAATGCCAAGACTTACATAGGCATGTGCCTTACCAGCTGCCCTGGCAATGCGGTCTGTGTCGGCACTTGGTACAATGACGGAATTGTCATAATAGACTTTCCAGTCCTTTCTGCCTTCTTCCATACGGCTGCCTACAGTGAAGCCAAAAGTCATTCCATAGGGATAGCAGGGAACAAAGGATTCGGGAAATACAATGACATCGGCACCTTGTTTTCCAGCTTTAAGAATTTCCTGAACAACTTTGTCGATAGTTGCATTTTTATTAAACAGAACAGGTGATGCCTGTATAAGGGCAACTTTACAGTTCTTTTTTAAATCTTTCATAATAACTTCATAACCTCCTCTATATTTTTATCCGAACACTACCATTGCTAATACTCCCAGCTTCTCAAAGTGGGAGATAAGCACTGCTACGCGTCTGGATAAGTTCCGCTAGGGTTCAGGTGGAGAAAAGTATTCCTTATAAGCAAACTCCATCTGAACCTAAGAATCACTTGATAGGATTTATGTTTTGATTATACTATAGTATAATTGCAGTATCAATTAATAAAACTCGAATCTTTTATAGTGCAAATAAGTCTGGTATTTTCATTGAAGGAGCTGAAAAAATTTATTTGCGGGAGTAATTCATAATGGTGAATTATCATGAATAATGGGAGCGATGATACATGAAAAGTAGTAAGTTATTTCAAGTAATCAACTTTTTAATTATATTCTTAATATTCTTTTTGATTTTTACTATAGGGTTTGATATTGTTAAACTAAAAAATAATATAATTAATAACTTTATACTTGGAGTAATAGGAGCTTGTTTAACTCAATTATATATAAATATATGCAAAAATATTTGTAAAAAAAAATAATTCGCACTGTTTCTATTTTACGAATCAGTACATTTTGTATTTAATAAAAAATAAACAGGAGGTATTTTATGGAGTATAGAATAGAAAAGGACACAATGGGAGAAGTGAAAGTCCTATCCGATAAATTATGGGGTGCCCAAACCCAGAGGAGTTTTGAAAATTTTAAAATTGGTACAGAAAAGATGCCTATAGAGGTGATCAGGGCATTCAGTATTTTAAAAAAAGGAGCTGCAAAGGCAAATAACAGGCTGGGCAAGCTTGATGATGAAAAAATGAAGGTAATTCAACAGGTTTGTGATGAAATTTATGAAGGCAAATTGGATGATAATTTTCCACTGGTGGTCTGGCAGACAGGCAGCGGGACACAGAGCAACATGAATGTAAATGAAGTTATTGCCAACCGGGCAAATCAGATATTGGGTAAAAAGCTTATTCATCCCAATGATGATGTAAACATGTCCCAAAGCTCAAATGACACCTTTCCAACGGCCATGCATATAGCTGCCGTAGTGGAAATAGAGAATAAATTACTTCCAGCAGTAGATATACTGAAAGGTACCATGGAGCATCTTGAAACAGAAAACAGGGGGGTTATAAAGACGGGAAGGACCCATCTGCAGGATGCTGTCCCCATAGCATTTTCTCAGGAAATAAGCGGATGGAAGCAGATGCTCATCAAGGGAGAGAAAAATATAAAACAATCTATAGAAGGCCTGAGAGAATTGGCGCTGGGAGGAACGGCTGTGGGAACTGGGCTCAATGCACCTCCTGATTTTGGTAAAATTGCAGCAGAGGAAATAAGCAATTATCTTGGCACAAATTTTGTCACTGCTGAAAATAAGTTTCATGCTTTAACCAGCAGGGATGATCTGGTCTATGCCCATGGTGCCATGAAATCTCTGGCAGCGGATTTGATGAAAATTGCCAACGATGTCAGATGGTATGCCAGCGGTCCCAGGTGTGGTCTTGGGGAGATAACCATTCCTGAAAATGAACCTGGAAGCTCTATAATGCCGGGAAAGGTAAATCCGACACAGTGCGAAGCTGTTACCATGGTAGCCTGCCAGGTGATGGCAAACGATACTGCAATTTCTTTTGGTGCTTCACAGGGAAATTTCCAGCTGAATGTGTTTATGCCCATGTGCATATATAACTTTTTACAATCTGTCAGGCTGTTGTCAGATGTAATTATATCCTTTAACAATAATTGTGCAGCGGGAATAAAACCTAATGTGAACAAAATGAAGGAAAACCTGGATAAATCCTTGATGCTTGTAACTGCACTTAATCCATACATCGGTTATGATAAATCTGCTGAGATTGCAAAGCTTGCCCATAAAAAAGGAATCCGTTTGAAGGATGCAGCTGCAGAACTGGGATATTTAACAGAAGAACAGTTTGACCATATTATCAAGCCAGAGAATATGGTTTAAATATCTGCTGGGAATGTATTGCCTTGAGGAATGGGATACTTTTCCTCAAGGTAATATTTTTTTATCTAACATTCAAAATAAGTCCTCTCTTGAAATTCTAGCCCCTGGCCTCTGATATAAAAGCCCTCATTGCAGCTGTCACACACTTGTTCTTGTGATATAGTATTTGTGTGGCCATATTGAATTCACATCCGTCCAAATCAAACCCAACAAGCTGTCTACTTTTTAGTTCTTTCTCTACAGTCATAACGGGAAGCAGGGTTATTCCCAGATTACTCATGGTAAAACTTTTGATTGCTTCAACACTTCCGACTTCCAAGGCTATATTGGGCTTCAGACCTGATTTTTGAAACATTTTCTCAAAGATATTTCTGTAGCTGCAGCCCTTTTCCGTTACAATCAAAGGCTCATCTTTAATATCTTCCATTGTAACTTGTTTTTTGCCGGCAAGTCTATTTACAGGAGAGGTCAAAAATATCATGGGTTCATTGTAGGATACACAGCATATCAAATCTGGATCAGCAGTTGTTTTATCCAGTATAAATGCCAGATCAACTATATTGTTTTTGAGCATACTTCTCAAATCTGAGCAGACTCCCACTTTAATTATGATTTCCACTTCAGGGTATTTCATATGATAATTTTTAAGCAGTTCTGGAAGCCTCATAGTACACAGGGACTCCACAATTCCTATTCTTAAAATTCCACGGGGAATATCTACGCCGCCCACTGCTTCTCTGGCTTCCTCTGTAAGACTTATTATATTTTCTGCATATTTGAGAAATACTTCGCCTTTTAAAGTAAGATGTATTTTCCTTCCGATTTTTTCAAACAATTTTACACCAAGCTCCTCCTCTAAAAGCTTAATCTGGGTTGTAATAGTAGACTGAGCATATCCCAATTCCTCTGCTGCTCTGGTGTAACTTTTCAAATGGGCAATTTCCGAAAATGTTATCAGATTTCTAAACTCCATGGTATACCTCCTTAACTTCAACAAAATCGAATTGTATTTTCAAATAATTCAATTTTATTAATAGTTAATCTTATGATAATATAAATCTATCGAAAATTCAATAATTTTTTAATTAAATTTTTTAAAAAGTACAGCTGGCTGCAATAAGATTGAAGAAAAAATAGGAGGTGAAGTTTAGTGAAGGCTTGATTTTTATTATTACATCCTGTCACTAAATGTAAAATATGAGTAAAAATATTGGAACAATAACACTTTCCGGCCTCATAGCAGGCTCGGTACTGGGATCAGGAATAATACTGCTGCCGCCAATTGCCTACAAGCTGGTTGGGGGGTGGGCGATAGCTGCCTGGATTATTATAATGCTGCTTGGCATTATATTTGCCTATGTTTTTATATTCTTGAGTCTGAAAAGTCCTGGAAATGAAGGCGTTGCAATTGCAGTTGGAAATGCCTTTGGAGGTTTTTTTCGAGAACTGACTTCAAATTTTCTCACAGCCGCAGTTTGTTTTGGCCCTACGGCAGTTTTGATTACAGCTGCAGACTTTTTAAAAAACTTTAGTCTGTTTTCAAATATAAAAGTGGAGATCATTGCATTTGGAATGGAAATCATATGTGCCCTGGTTCTTATGTATGGTGTAAAGGCTCTTGGAAAATTCACCTTGGTTTTAACAGGATTTACGGCAGTATTATTGTTTTGCGGAAGTATGTATACGTTGATTTTTGCTTCAGATATACATGTATACCAGACATCCTTTTCCATCTCCAAATTCGGATATACTCTCTTGCTTTTATTTTGGGCAATCATAGGATGGGAAGTTGTAGGCAACTATATTGAAGATATAAAAAATCCTAAAAAAACGCTTATTGAAGCAATGACTGTGAGCTTAATAGTCATTATCAGCTTGTATATTATTGTTGCCCTTTCCATACAAAATGTATCTGCCGGTAATCACGATATACTGGCAATCATGACACCTCTGTTTGGTTCATTTTCTTTACCTGTAATCACCATTGCTGCGTCAGGACTGTGTATGTGCACCTATCTTATGGTAGTTGGAGGAGTTTCAAGAATGAGTGCACAGCGCGCAGCAAACAATAAGCTGCCTGCATATCTGTCATATATGAACAGATATGAAAGCCCGACTAAAGCTATCATAACACTTGTATGCATACATTTTGCAGTTTTATCCCTGTCTGCTGCAAACCTTATAAATATGGATAAAATTATAACCTGTGCCAATGTATTTTTCCTGTCCAATGCAATAATCGGATTGGCTGCCGGATTCAAGTTACTGCACGGTATCAAACTAAAAATTGCAATTTCCATACTCATCATATCATTTGTACTATTGTTGTTTAAAGCAGCTTTATGGAGTCTTTTACTTTTGATTTCAGTAATACTTTTATCTGTATATAATAATAGAAGAGTTAAAAATAATGAGGAAATTACCGCACATAATGTATAGTTGAGGATTCTAGATTATATTGGTGCACCTATTGAATATCCAATGCTTCTGATGTGTTTGATCATAATATCCATTCATTGAGACAATATAATACATCTATTATGCTTTACATAATAGATGTATTATTGTATAATAATATCGACACTAATATGTATTGCATAATAGATGAGGTCAGGAGGGATAATTTGAAGCAAACTCAGCTCTTGAAAGGCGTACTTGAAGGATGCGTGCTTTTGATTGTTTTAGAAAATGAGGTATACGGGTATGAGATGATTCAGCTGTTAAGAAAACACGGATTTAAGGAAATAGTTGCCGGTACCGTATATCCGCTGCTGCAGAAGCTAGAAAAGCAAGGTTATCTTTCCAGTGTAATAAAACCTTCCCCGGAAGGTCCTGACAGGAGGTATTATTGTATAACTCCGGAAGGAAAAACCCACTGCGGGGATTTTATTGAACAATGGAAGGATTTGGTGTGTAAAGTTGATAATCTGATATGTTTGAAAGGGGGAAAATTGGATGAATAAACAAAATAATTCTGTAAACAAAATTGTTGAACAAAATAATCAGTTACGCGAAAAATTGAGGGAGGAGAATAGAGAGTATTATGAACAGCTTCTGGTATACCTCCGCAGTGCCGGATTATTTTATGACGATTATGAGATAGAAAACTTATTACTGCAGATTTTGCAGGATATAATTTCTGCCCAGGAGGATGGACAATCTGCTGAAGAATTTTTTGGGAAAAGGCCCCAGCTGGCGGCGGATGAATTGATTCAGAACCTTGGTAAATCCAGCAGGAAAGAAACATTGAAATTGGTAGGTCTGGTTTTTGGCATAAGCTCCTTTTTTGAACTGCTGAGTGCATTGGCATCTCCGGATAAGGGAATAAACCTTCTCGTATTGATTATATACGGCCTGCTGAGCTTTTTATTTGTAGGAATTGTATTTTTTATAATACACAAGAGTATTTATACAAAAGTTATTAGAGGAAAGGTTGCTTCCTTTCTGTTTACATGGCTCATCTTCTCTTTGATGATTGGTTCATTTATATTGATTGAAATATTTATTCCACCACTGCTGACTGTACATTTGTCAAATTCTCTGGGAATTTTCATAATATCCATTTTGCTTATTGGCAGTGTTATTCTGGCATTTATCCGAAGTAAGCAGGATGGAAGGATGTGGTGGCCTTTTCTGCCTTTCATATGGATCTTAGGTCTTATTGGAATTGCTTCAAGGCTGCCCGTGACGGAAAACTGGATGTCAAGCGGTGATGGTAAAATTACAGCAGCAGTGTTGACTGGGGTTGGGTTCATTCTTTTCTGGGTATTGACTTATTTGTGCCTTAGAGAAAAGAGAGAATAGTCATCTTACCGTTAGATTTATGGAAGAAATTATGATCTGGTGATTATTTCCATAAAATTTACAAATATGTCATTGATATTTAACAAATATTGTATATAATATTTGTCCTAAGGGATAAAACCTTAGCGAGATAAAAATATTATGTACCTCAAGAGTAAATATTAAAGTAGGCACCTGATTGTAAGGTGTCTACTTTAATAATAATTTCAATATTTCCCCAATTGCACATTAACTGCACTATGATTTTCTTAACTCATTTTATGTATGTTTATTTTCCTGTTAGCTTTACATACTCTGGAGAATGGCCTGTATAAGGGAGAAATCTATCTATAATGTATTTTGTCATAATTTTAAGGCTTGAGGAATACAGGGATGACATCCTAAATATTCCTTCTTTAATATTATATATAAGTATCAACACTCTTATCAAGTGACTCAGAAAGAAATTTTTATTGACAATAACGTAAATAGTTATTACTATTATTATTAAAATAGCAAAAAATTAATTAAAATTTTGAAATTGATTAAAATAATATGTTTGTAATATTAGAGGAGATGATTGTGTTGATTTATTTTTTTGCGGGACTGGTTATTGGTGTTCTGCTCTGTTGGTTGGCTTTCTCGTATATTAGAAGAAAAGAGAATGGGACCATTGAAAGAGCACTGAACGGACTGCTTAGTGATAAATATTATTTGAAAATGGATATGAATCATGAAAAGAATAAATGTATGAATATGATTGATTCCATCAGAAAGAAATCAATTAAAAACGATTTTAAATTTGAGGCATTGTTCAGCAAAATATACTCTGTATCAGACAGTCTTTCTCTAACTATAGAGGATACATCTCAATCTACTGGAGTTTTATACAATGAAGCAGAAAAATTATCTGAAATAAATGACGTATGCTGCAGTAGGGTAAATGGTATGCTGGATGACATGAAAAAAGTGATGAAACTGTTTGAAAATGTAAAAAGCACTTCAAATGATATTTCTTCGACACTGGATAAATCGCAGCAGATTATAACAAATGGTGCAGAAGATATAATGAAGATAGTTGCCAGTGTTAAGGAGATAAAGACATCTACTGACAAAACAGTGGAGAGAATTAATGAACTGAAGGATATTTCGCTGAAAATATCCACTATACTAAATACGGTACGCAGCATATCAGAACAAACTACGATGCTGGCTTTAAATGCTTCTATTGAAGCTGCACGGGCAGGTGAGTATGGGAAAGGGTTTAGTGTAGTTGCGAAAGAGATATCCGTACTGGCTGAAAACAGCAAAAGCTCTGTTTCACAAATAGCGGGACTTATAGAGAAAATCGAAAATCAGATTGAAATTGTCATTCGGACAGCAGTTCCAAATATGGAAAATGTCAAGAAAAGCGTGGCTTATTCCGAAAATATAGGAAATATATTGAATAAAATGAATGGTTCAGTACAGAATATCTTGACTTCAGTGAATAAAATATTGGATTTTACCGACAAAGAATACAATTCTGTAGAAAATATAAATTCAAATTTTAATGAAATACAGCAGAACTTTAATGATATCAATTCAAGTGTAAATACAATGCACAGTTCTGTCAAAAATCAAAATGACAGTATACAGGATCTGCAGAAAATGAAAGGATTTTTGCTTGAGGCATTATCATCTTTGGATGAGTTTTCTAAAAAAATTGAAGACAATGTTTATAAACTCAATACAGATGTAGTGAAATCCAAATGTTCTGATATTATTGAGAATATTGAGAAAGATCTTCTTTCAAATCGTGAACTTTTGAAATTGGAACAATCCCTGCACAAGAAGATACTCTCTGAATTCCTGGAAACTCATTCAAATCTGGAAGCAATTTGGACAAACTACATAAATGGAAAATTTATTTATTCCAATCCTCCCAATGGAATAGCAAATGCCGGCAAAAGGCTGTGGTTTAGAAAAGCCATGGAAGGCAGCAAATACATTTCAGATGTTTATATATCTGCCATCAATTCTAACCCCTGTGTTACAGTTTCCATGCCTATACGTGATTTGAAGGACAGTATAGTTGGAGTTATAGGGGCAGATTTTAAAATTGACATATAGAAATATCATGGAAGCAACAGCACCGTAGAATTCAGGTATGAATAGTACGGTGCTCAATAATTATTTTATAAATTTCTACTTAGGAAAACATCTTTTGCAACTGAAACGGCATTTAACACTTTTGGAAAACCTAAATATGGTATACACTGTATAAAAACTTCAATTATTTTTTCATTTGATATTCCAACATTCAATGCTCCGTTGATGTGGACTTTCAGCTGTTCTTCACATCCACCTAGTGCAGTAAGTGCTGATAAGGTGACCAGTTCTCTCTGCTTTAAATCCAGTGGTGGCCTGGTGTAAATATCGCCAAAAGCAAACTCAATAATATATTTTCCCAGATCCGGGGCAATATCTTTAAGTGATTCTACTACTTCTGTGCCTCCTGTTCCATCAACTTCTTTTAACTTGTTTACTCCTAATTCATAACGACTTTTCATGATTGCATTGCCTCCTTATATTTGATAACATTATAATACATGCTGGAGTTAACTCTATGTCAATAGGGAGATGAATATATTTTGAATTATCATATTGGAGAATTTTCTAAAAAGATGGGATTGAGCATAGACACATTACGCTATTATGAAAAAATTGGTTTGATTCATCCGGTGCGAGATAAAATCAATAGGCGGATATATTGTGAAAGAGATATATCATGGCTCAATTTTATATTTAGGTTAAAAGAAACGAATATGCCAATTAAACAAATTCAACATTACTCTGAGTTAAGGTATAAAGGTGATAGTACTTTAAAAGAGCGTCTGGAATTATTGGAAAAGCAAATGAACAGATTATATGAGCAAAAAAATAATATAGAAGACAATATATTGCATATGAAACAAAAAATTGGTATTTATAAGAAAAAGATTAAGGAGCAAGAGGTCAATAAATGAGGAAAAAGTTTTTTATAGTGTTTTTGTGTTTGATTTGTTTGACTGCTGCAGGGTTTGAACTTTTTACACATAGAAATATATTTCACGATAAAAATACAGCAAAGGTACAGAGCAAAAATACGGTTGATGAAAAAAAGCATGATACAATTGATGAAAAACTAAAGAAAACAATAGTATTTGAGAATTCGGATAAAGACGGAGATGGCATAAGGGATCAGGAAGATATACTTCTTGGAGCAAGAAAAGAAGCCCGTAAAAAAGTAAAATATAAAAGCGGGTATTATGTAGGCGGATACCCTTCGGAAAATGAAGGTGTGTGTACTGACCTGGTCTGGAGGGCTTTTAAGAATGCAGGGTATAATCTTAAGGATATGGTGGATGAGGACATAAAAAATAATCCTAGTAATTATGCAGGTGTTCTTAAAAGAATTGATCCGAATATAGATTTTAGGAGGGTGTCCGTTCTCTATATTTATTTTAAGAACCATGCAGCCAGTATCACTACTCAGCTGAAACCCAATGATTTTGAAAATCTGAAACAGTGGCAGCCGGGCGATATCCTGACTTTTGACAATAGCGAACACATAGCTGTAGTTTCCGACAAGAGAAGGGCAGACGGTATTCCATATATAATACACAGTGCACCGCCCTATGCCAGAGAAGGTAATGAAATCATGTACTGGATGCCTAGAATAACAGGTCATTTTAGATTTCCTAAATAAGTTATGTGAGAAAGAGGACTATTTTAATCCAGATCTTTTTTTGAATAACCGCAGCAGTGGGGAACAGGCAGGTCAGAATCATAAGCACTGCAGGCATCATGATAATAGCTGAGTTTATGGTCAATTAAACGTAGATTTTTCTTTAAAGAGTCTATTTGCTTTAGCACATTTTCTCTGTGCCTTAGGAGCATGTCATTGCGGGCATGTAGTGTATAATTCCCCTGATTCTGCCAGTCTGTAAACTGTTTTATATCTTTTATGCTCATTCCCGTATTTTTCAAACAACAGACTATAGAAAGCATTTCCAGGTCATCCTGAGTGAAAATACGGTTTCCCCATTTGTTTCTTCTGATGGAAGGCAGCAATCCTTCCCGATCATAATATCTTAGTGTATATGTGGTTAAGTTCATTTTTTTGGCTGCCTGGGAAATAGTGTATTCCAAATTAATCACCTCAAATCATGTTTTATCTTATTATTATACATCTTACAGTTAACTCTAAGGCAAATGCAAGAAAGGCATTATCTCCTTTTAAGGAGTGGGGGTATTAGCAAATGGCAGTCTTCGGATAAATAAATTTTTTGTTATATACTATTGACTTACAGCTATCTAAAAGGTTTATAGTTATAGTAATGAATATTTGAAAGAAGGTTATAGATTATGAAAGTTATAGCAATTAACGGAAGTCCGCGGAAGGATGGAAATACAAGTCAAGCTTTAAAGGTAATGGCAGATGAATTGCGAAATCAAAATATAGATGTTGAGATTATTCAGATTGGACATTTAAATATCCATGGATGTACAGCATGTGGATACTGTGTAACTTCCGAGAAAAACAGATGTGTTTTTAAAGATGATATTGTCAATGAAGCAGCAGAGAAAATGAGAGAGGCAGATGGATTTATTCTGGCATCACCTACCTATTATGCCGGAATTGCAGGAACCATGAAATCTTTTTTGGATAGAGTATTCTTTACAAGTTCAGGTTATTTTAAATTTAAAGTGGCAACTTCTATTTCTGTGGTAAGGCGTGCAGGAGGTGTGGATGTAGTACATCAGTTAAATAACTATCTCAATCTGGCGGAAACAATTTTACCACCATCTCAATATTGGACCTCAGCCTATGGTATGAATAAAGGTGAGGTTATGCAGGATGGCGAGGGAATACAGACACTTCGCAAAAACGCAAGGGCCATGGCATGGCTTCTCAAAGTAATTCATGATGGAAAGGAGAAATTTTCTCCACCTGATGATGAAGATCATATCATGACAAATTTTATTAGGTAAATTATGAAAGGATATAGTTGGTAATAAAATAGAAGTACAGATTAATGACAAACAGCGGGATAAATTGAGCCTGCTGTTTTGTTTTTAATTAGGTCAATGATTTTAAGGATCACAACATAAAGGTGAAAATTCTATTACTTTAGTTCAATTTGCTTGTATTTTATAGTATACTAAAATTAATAGTAAAAAAGATACAATATACGAAAAAAAAGTGTATTTGGAAGTCCTGCATTTTACATCATTTGTTCTTTGAAATTTACACTTTGAACTTTATATTTTAGCAAAGTATCCAGGGGGCACAATAGTGCTTATCACATCCACACTTTGAAAAGATTGGGCGTGGTAGCAGTGGCCTTTTGATCAATAAACATAACAGGGAGGATTAGATACATGTATTGTGTTAGAAAAGTAGACAAAGATATCTATTGGGTTGGTGGAAATGATAATCGCCTTGCCCTATTTGAAAATGTTCATCCAATTCCTGAAGGAATTTCCTATAACTCCTATATGCTTTTGGATGAGAAAACTGTACTCTTTGATACAGTGGATTGGGCGGTTTGCCGCCAGTTCCTTGAAAACATAGAGGCAGTTCTTAAAGACAGGACTTTAGATTACATGGTAGTCAATCACGTGGAACCGGATCATGCAGCTTGCATTGAAGAGGTTATTCTCCGCTATCCTGATGTAAAGATTATATGTACTAAAAAAGCTGCTGTATTTATGAGGCAGTTTGGTTTTGTTGCAGACAGAAAAGTAGAAGAGGTTAAAGAGGGAGACACCAAATCCTTTGGAAAACACAAGGTTATGTTTGTAACTGCTCCGATGGTACATTGGCCGGAAGTCATGGTTACCTATGATACCACAAATGGTGTATTATTTTCTGCCGATGCATTTGGTACCTTTGGAGCACTAGGTGGAAAATTATTTAATGATGAAGTGAACTTTGACAGAGATTGGATTGAAGACGCAAGAAGATATTATACAAATATCGTAGGCAAATATGGTTTTAATGTTCAGGCACTTTTGAAGAAAACCAGCAAGTTGGATATTAAGACTATTTGCCCGCTGCATGGTCCGGTATGGCGCAGCAATCTGGGATATTTTCTTGAAAAGTATGATAAGTGGAGCCGCTATGAACCTGAAGAAAAAGGTGTAATGATAGTTTATGCGTCAATGTACGGCAATACAGAGTCCGCTGCAAATAATCTGGCAGCCAGATTAGTGGAAAAGGGAATAAATAATGTGGTTATGTACGATGTTTCAAAAACCCATGTATCCTATTTGATTTCCGAAACATTTAAATACAGCCATGTGGTTCTTGCGTGTGTAACCTACAACATGAAAATTTACCCCCCAATGCTTGATTATCTGGAACATATGAAGGCGTTGAATCTTCAGAAGCGTACTTTTGCCCTTATAGAAAATGGTTCCTGGGCTCCTCAGTCGGGTAAATTGATGCGGGAATTTTTAAATGAAATGAAGGAAATGACTGTTTTAGATGATGAGATGTCATTGAGATCCAAAATGAAAGAGGATGATGCTGGTTCAATGGATGAGCTTGCTGACAGTATTATCAGGTCAATGAAATGATCTTAGAAGAACATCAATGTGCAATTAAGAAAATTATTGCGAAAAAATTATCAATATTTTAATTATGAAATATTTTCTGTAGTTTTAAATAAAATTTATTGCAGAACAATTATTAATGAACAATTTTTTTTAAATAATATCAAAACTCTAAAAATAAAAGGAATAGGAAGATAAAAAGTGTCAGATAGGTAGAATAAAATTTATTGCCATTTTAATGGAGATTTATGAGAAAAATGAGTCAAAATTAAGATTGTTAGGAAAAATGCTGAGGGCTATAATTAGTGTATAGGTTTTAGATTGATACTAAAGTAATATTATTTAATAAAAGGGAGGGGCATAAATGTTTTTTAAAACTACTGAACAACATGAAAATTTGAGAATGAAAATCAGAAAATTTGCTGAAGAGGAAGTTAAACCTATAGCATTCACACTGGATCAAGAGAATCAATTTCCAGATGAAATTGTTCATAAAATGACGGATATGGGAATTATGGGTATTCCATATCCAAAAGAATATGGAGGAGCTGGATTGGATGTAATCAGTTATGCTATAGCTGTAGAAGAGTTGTCAAGAATTGATGGCGGGGTAGGTGTAATTCTTTCTGCCCATACATCCTTGGGCACATATCCAATTGCCGCCTATGGAACTGAAGAACAAAAGCAAAAATACTTAGTCCCGCTGGCTAAAGGTGAAAAGCTTGGTGCATTTGGTTTGACTGAGGAAAATGCAGGTAGTGATGCTGGCGGCACAGAGACTACTGCTGTATTGGAAGGTGATCACTACATTTTAAATGGTGAAAAGATATTTATAACCAATGCAGGAAAAGCTGATGTTTATATAGTTTTTGCAGTTACTACTCCAAATATAGGTACTCACGGTATAAGTGCATTTATTGTGGAGAAAGGCTGGGAAGGCTTTAGTTTTGGAAAACATTATGATAAGATGGGTATTCGATCCTCAGCTACTGCAGAACTTGTTTTTAATAATGTAAAAGTACCTAAAGAAAATCTTTTAGGTAAGGAGGGTGAAGGCTTTAAGATCGCTATGTCTACTCTGGATGGAGGCCGTATTGGTATTGCAGCCCAAGCTCTCGGCATAGCACAGGGAGCATATGAGAATGCCTTAGAGTACTCGAAAGAAAGAATACAGTTTGGGAAACCAATCTGTCGACAGCAGGTCATTGCTTTTAAACTGGCGGATATGGCTACGAAGCTTAGAGCTTCCAGACTGCTTATTTACAGTGCGGCAGAGCTGAAGGGAAACCATGAACGTTACAGTGTGGAGGCTGCTATGGCAAAACAATACGCTTCGGATGCTTCACTTGAGATTGTCAATGATGCCCTTCAAATATTTGGAGGAAGCGGTTATATGAAAGGAATGGAGGTTGAACGCGCCTATAGAGACGCCAAAATCTGTACTATATATGAAGGAACCAATGAGATTCAGCGTGTGGTTATTGCCGCTCATATTGTTGGTAAAGCTCCTAAAGGCCAATCTGGAATTAAAACTTCTCAGCATGGACCAGCTACGGGTTATCGTAAGAAAATTGTTTTTAACAAGGGAACTTCCAAGGAAAAAGTTGATGCACTCGTAAAAGCTCTTAAGGAAGATGGATATGATTTTACAGTTGGAATTCCAATAGATACTCCTATAAATAAAGCAGAAAGAGTAGTAAGTATAGGCATGGGTGTAGGTAAAAGAGAAAATATGAAGCTTATAGAAGATTTAGCAGTACAAGCAGGTGCGGCTATAGGTTCTTCACGTCCAGTAGCTGAAACCCTTAAGTATGTACCACTGAATCGTTTTGTTGGTATGTCCGGTCAAAAATTCAAGGGAAATTTGTATATTGCCTGCGGTATTTCCGGTGCGGGTCAGCATTTAAAGGGCATAGTGGATGCTTCTACAATTGTTGCCATAAATATAGATCCTAATGCCAAAATCTTTAAAAATGCTGATTATGGTATAGTCGGAGACTTAGTAGAAATTGTGCCATTGCTTACTGCTGCACTGGATAATGGACAGCCTAAAAAGGAGGCACCGCCAATGAAGAAGATGAAGAGAGCAGTTCCTAAGAAAGTTGTTCCAAACTGGAAACATTATGTTTGTAATGGCTGCGGTTACGAATATGACCCAGCTGTGGGTGACCCTGAGGGTGAAATAAACCCGGGAACGCTTTTTGAAAATATACCGGAGGAATGGACTTGTCCTGCTTGTGGTGAAGAAAAAGGTGCATTTATAGAATGCTAAATTATAATTAATAAACAAAATAGGGAGGATTAAATACATGTATTGTGTTAGAAAAGTAGATGAAGATCTTTATTGGGTTGGAGGGAACGATAATCGTCTTGCCTTATTTGAAAATATTCATCCAATTCCAAGGGGAGTTTCCTATAACTCCTATGTGCTTTTGGATGAGAAGACTGTGCTCTTTGATACAGTGGATTGGGCAGTCTGCCGCCAGTTTCTTGAAAATATAAAAGCAGTTCTTAAAAATAGAACTTTAGATTACATGGTAATCAATCACGTGGAACCGGATCATGCGGCCTGCATTGAAGAGATACTTCTCCGCTATCCTGATGTAAAGATTATATGCACTGAAAAAGCTTTTATGTTTATGAATCAGTTTGGATTCAATTTAGATGAAAAAGTGGAAAAAGTTAAAGAAGGCGACACTAAGTCCTTTGGAAAACATAAAGTGGTGTTTGTAACTGCCCCGATGGTACATTGGCCGGAAGTCATGGTTACCTATGATGCTACAAATGGTGTATTGTTCTCTGCCGATGCATTTGGCAGCTTTGGCGCATTGGGTGGAAAGCTGTTTGATGATGAAACGGACTTTGACAGGGACTGGATTGATGATGCCAGGAGATATTATACAAATATTGTAGGTAAGTATGGACCTCATGTTCAGGCACTTTTGAAGAAAGCCAGCAAGCTGGATATTAAAACTATTTGTCCACTGCATGGTCCGGTATGGCGCAGTAATCTGGGATATTTTCTTGAGAAATATGATAAATGGAGCCGTTATGAACCGGAAGAAAAAGGTGTGATGATAGTTTATGCGACGATGTATGGCAATACGGAATCTGCTGCAAATAATCTGGCAACCAGATTAGTGGAAAAGGGAATGAATAATGTGGTTATGTATGATGTTTCAAAAACCCATGTATCCTATTTAATTTCCGAGACATTTAAATACAGCCATGTGGTTCTTGCGTGTGTAACCTACAATCTGAAAATTTATCCGCCAATGCTTGATTACCTGATGCATATGAAGGCGTTGAATCTTCAAAAGCGTACTTTTGCCCTTATAGAAAATGGTTCTTGGGCTCCTCAGTCGGGTAAATTGATGCATAAACTTCTGGAAGAGATGAAAGAGATGACTATTTTGGATAATGAAATATCATTGAGTTCCAGAATGAAAGAGGACGATGCCGGTTCAATGGATGAACTTGCTGACAGTATTATCAAGTCAATGAAATGATTTTAGAAAAATATCAGTGATTTTACAGTGCACCTCAAATGTTAAATAATAAGATAACATTTGAAGGTGCATTTTTTATGTCTGCATACCGGGATAAAAAAATGTTATTAATACAAAAAAGTAGATATAGTACAAAAATTCAAAAAAACTAGAGGATATTATGCAGTAAAATATTGTACTTTATGCCATGAAGAAGCTGATGTATTAAGTTAATATTAATATATAATATATCATTAAAAAGAAAAAACGTTTTCGCTAAAGTTTAGTTCTAAAAGAGGGGAGTTTTATTTATGTGCGAAGTTACAGAAGCGGCTAATGTACGTGCAATTGCTGCCAAGAAGAAACTATCATCACAATTTTTTAAAAAAGGCATATCAATTGCTTTATTTTCAGCTGTCATGTATGGATTCTATTCAGCATTTTTAACATTGGGTATGTCAAAGGGGATCTGGAGCGATTGGTATGGTGCTAATACAGCAGGCTTATCTGCTTTCGTCATTACATATCTACTAGGTGCACTTGGCAGTGCAGTGAATGATTCCTGCAGTGCTGTTTGGGCATTGCTTTATGCAAGTATTAAAGGTAAAATAGGGGATTTTTTTAGGTGTCTTAACACTACTCCAGGTCGTGTGATGATATTAGCTGCTCTTATAGGAGGTCCTATTTCCAGTACGGCTTATGTTGTAGGCCTTCAAATGGCAGGTTCAATTGTCATTCCTATTACTGCCCTTTGTCCAGCTATTGGTGCTATTTTAGGCAGAATTTTGTTTAAACAAGAATTAAACAAACGCATGATGCTGGGCATTGCTATTTGTGTTATTGCCAGTTTTATGATTGGCAGCACAAGTATTGGCGGAAGTGCACCAAAGGGTGCATTCTTAGGTGTTTGCATTGCTTTTATCGCTGCTCTTGGATGGGGATTTGAGGGTTGTGTTGCTGGTTATGGTACATCTATGATTGACTGTGAAATTGGTATTACTATTCGTCAGGTGACATCAGGTATCTCAAATTTGATTATATTGCTTCCTATTTTTGCTGCAATGGCAGGTAATATTAAACTTTCAGCTAATCTTGCTGGCCAGGCTTTTTCAAGCGGATCTGCCATGATTTGGTTTGCCTTAAGTGGTCTTTGTGCATTTGCATCATACATGTGCTGGTATAGAGGCAACAGTATGTGCGGTGCTGCTCTTGGCATGGCTTGTAATGGTACTTATTCATTTTGGGGACCTTTCTGCTGCTGGATAGTGCTTGGTGTATTTGGCGGTATGGAAGGTTGGGGATTACCTCCTATTGCCTGGATTGCCGCTATATTGATGATATTTGGTATTTTGGTAATATCCATGAACCCAATGGATTTATTCAGAAAAAAGGAGGTTAAGTAGTATGAAAAAACCGCTTAACTATGCTATTTTAAAATATTTTACGACAGTTAAAGAAGCTTGTGCAGAAGACGTTATTGAGGCTTTAAAAAGTGAGTATGGCAATTTTAAAGCACTTAAAAAGAAGGCTGTAGTCTTTGCACTAATGACTGCTGAAGCCAATGGACTCCTTGAAGAAACGAGATTTGAAATGGACAAAGAAGGTATTTTGAAAGTTTACTATAGAGCACCTGAAGAGGGTGCAGCTACAATTAATAAATATATTAAGGGTTGATAATTTGATATAGAAAGAGGGGGTTTATGAAGTGAGGTATTACGGAGAAGAAGCATTGGGGCTTGTTGAAACGATAGGTATGGTTCCTGCAGTTGAAGCAGCAGATAAGATGTTGAAAGCTGCTGATGTTGAGCTCATATCCTATGAAAATATAGGCTCTACTCTTGTCACAATTATGATAAAAGGTGATGTTGCTGCTGTTAAAGCATCTGTGGAAGCTGGAGCTGCCGCTGCCGCTGCAATAGGCAAATTGACAGCACACAATGTTATGCCGCGGCCCATTAAGGGTGTTGGGGATATTGTTTCGGTACATGATGTGGATGCATAAAAATAAAATGAGGGAAAGGGAATACAGATGGATAAATGCATAGCTTTAGGTCTAATAGAAACATTCGGTTTGGTTTTTGTTTTGGAAGCTGCAGATGCAATGTGTAAAGCTGCAGATGTTGAATTGATTGGTTATGAAAATGTAGCTTCCGGTTATATCTCCGTGCTGGTTCGTGGAGACGTAGGGGCATGTAAGACAGCTGTAGAGGCCGGTGTAAAAGCTGTAGAAAATATGGATGCCGAAGTCTATAGTTCAGTTGTTATTGCAAGTCCCCATCCAGATCTTGAAAAAATTATTGCACGTTATTCACTTGAAAATTTGCTTCCTCAATAGGCGGAAGATATAGCTGCATTATATGAAATGTAGAAGGCACAAAATTAAGATATTTGGTCAATAAATGATGAAAGGGAGAGTCAGAAATGAATATTATTGACAATGATTTGCTCTCCATACAAGAATCTAGAATTCTTGTGGAAAATGCAAGAGATGCACAAAAACTTCTGGCAGCTTTTCCTCAGGAAAAACTGGATGAGATTGTTGAGCGTATAGCGGAAGAAATAGGAAAGCATGCCTGTGAACTTGCCGTGATGTCCCAAGATGAAACTGATTATGGTAAATGGCAGGATAAATATGTAAAAAATCGATTTGTCAGTAAGTGCCTGCCAGCTAGGCTTAGAGGAATGCGTTGTGTGGGAATTATTGGTGAGGATAAACAGAACAAGACCATGGATGTAGGGGTGCCGATGGGTGTAATTATTGCATTATGTCCCGCGACTAGCCCAGTTTCTACCACTATTTACAAGGCTTTAATTGCAATCAAGTCTGGTAATGCAATTATTTTTTCTCCGCACCCCAGAGCAAAAAAAACAATTTGTAAAACGCTTGATATTATGATTCGTGCAGCAGAGGGTTATGGATTGCCGGAAGGTGCACTTGCCTATTTGCATACTGTGACGCACAGCGGGACGATTGCATTGATGAATCATGAGTCAACGTCATTGATTATGGATACGGGCGTTTCCAAAATGCTTAAGGCAGCTTATACATCAGGAAAGCCTGTTATCTACGGAGGAACCGGCAATGGGCCGGCGTTTATTGAGCGTACAGCTGATATTAAACAGGCGGTGAGAGATATTATTGCCAGCAAGACTTTTGACAATGGAATAGTGTCTGCGGCAGAACAATCAGTTGTTGTGGATAGCTGTATTGCAGCTGATGTTAAGCATGAATTTCAGAATAACGGCGGGTATTTTATGACAGAAGAAGAAACACAAAAACTTGGTTCTATTTTTTTTAGATACGATGGGAGTATGGATACAGAAATAGTAGGAAAATCAGCACAAAAATTAGCTAAGAAGGCAGGCTTTTGTGTTCCAAGTAGTGTGAAGGTATTGATCTCGGAACAGAAATATGTTTCCGAGAACAACCCTTATTCAAGAGAAAAACTTTGTCCTGTACTAGCTTATTATATTGAGGATGATTGGATGCATGCCTGTGAAAAATGTATTGAACTGCTTCTCAGCGAAAGACATGGACATACTCTTGTTATACACTCAAAAAATGAAGAAGTAATTAGACAGTTTGCATTGAAAAAGCCGGTGGGAAGGATACTTGTTAATACGCCTGCTTCCTTTGGCAGCATGGGTGTTACAACTAATTTGTTTCCTGCTTTGACTCTGGGCAGCGGATCCATGGGTAAGGGCATGACTTCTGATAATGTTTCACCGATGAATCTCATCTATATCCGCAAAGTCGGTTATGGTGTAAGAAAAGTAGGAGAAGTTACTGGCAGAGTGATACCAGAAGGAAAAACCTGTATGGGTAATGAAGCAAGACCCCTGGATTATAATCCGGAGGATGTACAGATGCTTCAGCACATTTTAAAAAAAGCTATAGAAGAGATTAAGTAATGCATAGACAGATGTATATAAACTACAGATGGAAAAATCAGATAACTGAATCTGAAATAATTATAAAAGAAGAGAGGTAAGTATTTTGGATATTCGTGAATTTTCAAGTAAATTTGCAGAAGCAACTAAAAATATGTCTGCAAATGAACAAGTTGCTTTATTGAAAATATTTGAGGGTGTTTCGAAAGAAATCACAAAAGAAGATGAAAGTTCTGCTTCTAATTCTCAAACATGTTGTAGCGATGATAAGGGAGTCCCCAATGGAATGACAGGGCGTTTGAAAAAACTTAAGGAAAATTATTTGAAGCAAAAACCTTCCATAACCACATATCGTGCCAGAGCAATAACTAAAATTGCCAAAGAAAATCCTGGTATGCCTAAAATTTTACTGCGTGCCAAATGCTTCCGCCACTGTTGTGAAACTGCACCACTTGTAATTCAAGATAATGAACTTATTGTAGGAGCACCTTGTGGAGCACCTCGTGCAGGAGCCTTTTCTCCCGACATATCCTGGAGATGGCTGGCGGACGAAATTGATACCATTGGAACACGCCCTCAAGATCCATTTTATATTTCCGAAGAAGATAAAAAGATTATGCGTGAAGAGCTTTTCCCTTTCTGGAAGGGTAAATCCGTTGATGAATACTGTGAAGATCAGTATCGTGAAGCGGGAGTATGGGAACTTTCAGGTGAATCCTTTGTTTCAGATTGTTCTTACCATGCAGTCAATGGCGGCGGCGATTCAAATCCTGGATACGATGTGATCCTGATGAAAAAGGGTATGAAGGATATTCAGGAAGAAGCGAAGGAGCATTTAAAAAAACTGGATTATGAAAATCCGGAGGACATTGACAAGATCTATTTTTACAAATCCGTTATCGACACTACTGAAGGGGTTATGATTTATGCTAAGCGTATGTCTGATTATGCGGCTGAACTGGCTGTAAAGGAAATGGATCCTAAACGTAAAGAGGAACTGCAGAAGATTTCTGAAGTCAATGCATGGGTACCCGCACACAAACCCCGTACTTTCTGGGAAGCAATTCAATCTGTATGGACTATTGAATCACTGTTGGTAGTTGAAGAAAATCAGACTGGAATGTCTATTGGACGTGTGGATCAGTATATGTATCCATTTTACAAAGCAGATATGGAGCAGGGACGTATGAATAGTTTTCAGGCATTTGAGCTCGCGGGCTGTATGCTTATAAAAATGTCTGAAATGATGTGGATTACCAGTGAAAGCAGCTCCAAGTTCTTTGCAGGCTATCAGCCATTTGTCAATATGTGTGTAGGCGGTGTTACCCGTGATGGCCTTGATGCTACAAATGATTTGACTTACCTGCTGATGGATGCTGTCCGCCATGTCAAGGTTTATCAGCCGTCTCTGGCATGCCGTATTCACAACAAGTCGCCTAGAAAGTATTTGAAAAAAATTGTAGATGTTATTCGTGCAGGTATAGGATTCCCAGCTTGTCATTTTGATGATACACATATTAAGATGATGCTGGCAAAGGGAGTATCCATAGAAGATGCCAGGGACTACTGCATAATGGGATGTGTAGAGCCTCAAAAGGCCGGTCGGCTGTATCAGTGGACTTCTACTTCTTACACCCAGTGGCCTATTTGTATTGAATTGGTTCTAAACCACGGTGTTCCTCTGTGGTATGGCAAGCAGGTTTGTCCTGATATGGGAGAGTTGAACAGGTTTAAGAATTATGAAGAATTCGACAAAGCTGTTAAGGAAGAGATCAAATATATTACGAAGTGGACTGATGTTGCTACAGTTATTTCTCAACGTGTCCACAGAGATCTAGCTCCAAAGCCATTGATGTCTATCATGTATGAAGGCTGTATGGAGCATGGTAAAGATGTTTCTGCCGGTGGTGCTATGTACAACTTTGGACCTGGCGTTGTATGGACTGGCTTGGCTACTTATACAGATTCTATGGCCGCTATCAAAAAGCTGGTATTTGATGATAAAAAATATACACTACAGCAGTTAAATGAAGCGCTGAAAGCTGATTTTGTAGGATACGAACAGGTTAGAAACGATTGTATGAAAGCTCCTAAGTACGGCAATGATGATGATTATGTAGATCTGATTGCTGCGGATTTGATCAACTTTACGGAAATGGAACACCGCAAGTATAAGACACTGTACTCTGTCCTGAGTCATGGAACTTTATCCATATCCAATAATACACCGTTTGGACAAATGACAGGTGCATCTGCCAGTGGACGTAAAGCCTGGACGCCATTGTCCGATGGCATCAGCCCATCACAGGGTGCAGATTATAAGGGACCAACTGCTATTATCAAATCTGTTTCCAAAATGTCCTGTGACAACATGAATATAGGTATGGTCCATAACTTTAAGCTTATGGCAGGGCTGCTTGATACACCGGAGGGTGAGGAGGGCATTATCACGCTTTTGCGTACTGCATGTCTTTTTGGTAATGGACAGATGCAGTTCAATTACCTGGATAATAAAACGTTAGTTGAAGCACAAAAACATCCTGAACAGTATCGTGATTTAATTGTCCGTGTAGCAGGTTACAGTGCATTTTTCGTTGAGCTGTGCAAAGATGTTCAAGATGAGATTATAAGTAGGACTATGCTGACACATTTTTAAGTGTAGTATACCGTTGGATTTAAATTGATTTATCTGTTCCCATGTCTTTCTACGAACTGTGACAGAGAGGATGGGTGTAGTTAAATTGTTCAGTTGAATATTAAAATGAGTCAAACAGGAGAATGGTTGGTATGAGTGATAGGAAGGGAGCAATAACTGAAAGAAAAGCGTTCATTTTCAATGTGCAAAAATACAATATGTATGATGGGCCGGGAGTAAGAACACTGGTGTTTTTCAAGGGATGTCCACTGCGCTGCAGATGGTGTGCGAATCCTGAAGGACTGGAACGAAAATATCAAGTTATGTTTAAAAGAAATTCTTGTATTGATTGTGGTGCCTGTGTTTCGGTGTGTCCAGTTGGAATACATACCATTTCAGAAAAATTGAAGCATGAGGTCAATCATAGTATTGATTGTCTGGGATGTCGTAAGTGTGAGAATGTATGTCCTCAGTCTGCATTATCTGTTATGGGAGAAGTAAAAACTGTTTCCGAACTTATGGAAATCATTGAGGAAGATAGAAGATTTTATGATGTTTCAGGCGGGGGTGTCACGCTGGGAGGCGGCGAGGTAACCATGCAGTGGGAATTTGCTGCAAGTCTGCTTATGGCATGTAAGCAGGAGGGAATCAATACTGCTATTGAAACCTGCGGCTATGCAAAACTGGAATCAATGCTTAAAATTGCTGAATTTTTGGATTTGTTTCTTTTTGATATAAAGCATATCGATTCTGAACGACACTATCAGCTTACGGGAGTTCACAATGAGCGGATTTTAAATAACCTAAAAGAACTTCTTCATCGCAGGTACAATGTAAAGGTCAGAATGCCTTTATTGAAAGGTATAAATGATAGTCAAAATGAAATTGAGAGTGTAATTGATTTTTTGATGCCTTTCCGCGATTATAAGAATTTTAAAGGTATAGATCTGCTTCCCTATCACAAATTAGGGGTAAATAAGTATGTACAGCTGGGTAGAGAGTATCCAATAAAGGGCGATCCAAGCTTGAGTAGTGATGAATTGGACAGAATTGAGAGTTGGATTAAAAAATATGAATTCCCGGTTGCAGTTATAAAGCATTGATGAGTTGTTGAAATAAAAAATAAATGGAGATGAAATTTACAACCGCTCCTATTACAAGAACATGAAAAGGAAGAGAATAATGATAATCGGACCCACGAATTGTGGGAAGACCACCTTGGCAAATGCGTTGAATGACTATAGGGGTCCATTGAGAAAAGCACAGGATATTATTTATGGGAAAAATACTATAGATGTTCCAGGTTCTTATATTGAAAATACATGGATGTACAAGCATATAATTGCAGCTGCCCAGGATGCATCGCATGTTTTGATGTTAATTGACCAGTCAAGGTGTGTTAATGTGTATTCCCCTGGTTTTGCCAAAGCATTTAGATGTCCTGTAGTTGGTGTAATTACCAAAGTCGATTTGATGGCAGAAAATGAAGAATTCTGCTTTAAACAGTTAAAACAGATAGGAATTGTAGAACCTTACTATAAAATCAGTGTCCCTAGTAGGATAGGTATTGATGCTTTAAAAGAGTATTTATTTTTTAAAAAGAAGTAAAGGGGGATTGAAATGAAATTTATTACCGAAATTGATTTGAGGGATTTATATAGAAAAGAACCTTTTACAGATTATAAGATTGAACCGGGGACAAGGCTTACGCCGGGAGCACGTCAATTTTTGGCAGATAGGGGAATAAATAAATTTGACAATGGTTCTTATGCAAAAAAAAATGATGTAAATAAAAGGCATCTATCTGAGCTGCCAAAAAAACAAGATGATTGGAAAAAAAAGAAACTCCGCAGCAGAATGAAGTCAGTAGAGGCATTATTTTTTATCACAGAGGAAGAATTTTTAAGCAGAGATGTCTTTTTGGCACAGAGCATTATTGATCTGGGTAAACAATTTACTAAAATTAAGAATGCTCTGGATAGTAAAAGCCCCATTGAAGATCTTTGCCTTAAGGAATGTATGGGAATAAATGCTGATAATTTTTCTAATGATTTAGATGATTGTTTTGAGATTACTGATTTCCATGTGCAGTTGAAAAATGGCAGGGATATTATAATCTTGCATAGGCTGCGCTGTGCCCTTAGGGAAATTGAACCGGTTGTTTTAGAAGCTTATGAAGACAGTGATGATGGAAATGAATTGCTGTATAAAGATATTATTGGGAAAGTTAATCAGATTATCAATGCCTTGTCCCAAAGGATTTGTTCTATTTTTGGAGGTAAAAAATGTCAGAGAAAAAATTGACTTTTAAATTTTGCGATAAGCTTGTAGATGATTTTGAACATGTAGTAAAACATCCTATTGTGGATAAATCGTCTGTTTATTATACGGGAGTTGATTTAGGAACTGCCTGTGTTGTTTTAGCAGTTCTAGATGAAAACTATAGGCCGGTAGCAGGCGATTATAGATATGCTGATGTAGTTCGCGATGGTATGGTTGTAGATTATATTGGTGCAATTAATATTGTCAGGGAAATGAAACGGGGAATCGAGGAAAAATTGGGTACAGAATTGATTTATGGTGCTGCAGCCATTCCACCTGGAACAGATGAACTGGATTCGGGGGCAGTTAGAAATGTGGTTCAGGCTGCTGGCTTTGAATTGACTAACGTGCTTGATGAACCTACAGCTGCCAATAAAGTACTCAAAATCAAGAATGGTGCAGTGGTAGATATTGGCGGTGGAACCACGGGAATTTCGATTCTTAAGGATGGAAAAGTTGTGTACATTGCTGATGAACCCACAGGTGGTACTCAACTTTCTCTGGTCGTATCCGGTGCATACAACATGCCTTTTGAGAAAGCGGAACTTTACAAACGTAATTCTGAAAATCATAAGGAACTGCTGCCGGTATTAAAGCCAGTAGTTGAAAAAATTTCGTCTATTATTAACCATCACATCAAAGGTTATGATGTACAGGAAATATCCCTGGTAGGAGGGACATGCTGCTTGACAGGTATTGAAAAAATTATAGAAAAGCAGACGGGGATTTTTACTCATAAACCACATAATCCAATGTTTGTGACTCCCTTGGGTATAGCACTTAGCTGTAGACAGGAAGGTATGTAATAGGAGATGGTTGTGTATGGAGTTCCGAATTATTAAATCTCCTTCAAAAGGTGCTGTAGACATGCTTATGCGGCGCTCAGGGGCCAGTGGTATTAGTAAAGATTCAATTCGCATTGATGCAGTTGGCCTTGTACAGGGAAAAATGATAGAGATGATTTGTGCAGCTGATATTGCCGAAAAGGCAGTTGATGTTACGGTAGAAGATATTAGAGGCAGTTGTCCTCAAAATATGATAATGATTGCAATTTTTGGCGATACAGCATCTGTTGAATCAGCAATTCGAGAGATTAAACGCAATTTCAAAAAGGGGAAGGATTTATGTTAACGGCAAGATTGATTGACAATATATGGGCAACAAGAAAGGCAGAGTCGCTTAATGGACTGAAGTTCATGTTGGCAGAGGTAATTGGCGGCAGTGATGCTGGCAAGCGTTTAATTGTTGCAGATATCATCAGTGCTGGTATTGGAGATAGGGTTATTGTATGTACGGGTTCATCAGCTCGAAGGATGCTGGGGAATGATGATATTCCAATTGATGCGGCTGTTGTCGGAATAATTGATGAAGACTGCAATTTTGAATAAATTCAGGAGGTGTAAGGATGAGTCTTCTTGATATGGTGAGAGAAGCTGGCGTTATCGGTGCAGGCGGTGCAGGGTTTCCTACCCATGCAAAGCTAACATCAAAGGCAGAGTATATACTTCTTAATGGAGCTGAATGTGAACCGCTGCTGCGGGTAGATCAGCAGCTGATGAAACTGTTTCCCGATGAGATAATTAAGGGGTTTGAAGCAGCTGGAAAGTTAGTGGGTGCTGCCAAGGGCCTTATAGGTATTAAAGGAAAGCATAAAGAAGTAATTTCCATACTTCGTAATAGGATCAAGGCACTTCAAGTAAGTGATTTTATTGAAGTCAAAGAACTTCCAGATATTTATCCAGCAGGTGATGAACAGGTTTTGGTTTATGAGCTGACAGGTAGAGTTGTTCCAGAAACGGGTATCCCAATTAAAGTTGGATGTGTGGTAGTTAATACAGAAACAGCATTGAATATTTATCACGCTAATCTTGGAGAACCGGTTACGGAGAAATATATTACAGTTGCAGGGGATATTCCCAAACGATTGACTGTAAAAGTACCGGTAGGCACACCTATTATAGATGTGTTAAAACTGAGTGGTATAGAAAATTTTGATGATTATGCAGTTATTGATGGCGGCCCTATGATGGGACCTGTCATGGATAATATAGATGGATATGTTACAAAGAAGAATAAGGGATTTGTAATTTTGAAAAAGCAACATTCTCTAATCCGAAGGAAATCCGTTAATATAGAACAGGCAAGAAGAGTAAATAGATCTTCCTGTGAACAGTGCCGTATGTGTACGGATATGTGTCCTCGTTATCTTCTTGGACATAATATGCAGCCGCACAAGATAATGAGGGCTTTGAATTATGCATTAGATGATGTTGAGGGTCAGAAGATTGCACAGCTGTGCTGTCAGTGTAATTTATGTGAATTGTTTTCATGTCCCGCAGGGCTTTATCCCAAATCTGCAAATCTATATTTTAAGGGGAAACTGGCGGAGCAGAATATAAGGTATAAACCGATTAAGTCGCAATTTGCTGCCAGAAAAAGTCGTGAATATCGTTTGATTCCAAGTAAGCGTCTTATTGCAAGGTTAGGTTTGAATAATTTTGATAGACCGGCTCCTATGACAGAAGTTAATATGGAACCTGAATTAGTACATATTGCGATGAGGCAGCATGTAGGAGCGCCTGCAGTTCCAATTGTCAATCCTGGCGATTATGTACAGGTGGGACAGCAAGTTGGTAAAATTCCTGAAGATAGCCTAGGTGCCGCCGTTCATGCAAGTATTTCAGGAAAGGTTATCGAAAGTGAAAATGGTTTTATTGTGATAAGGAGGGAATGATATGTTGAAAGCAATAGGAATGGTAGAATTTACAAGCATTGCACGTGGTATATATGCAGCAGATCAGATGGTAAAAATTTCTCATGTGGAAATAGTTACGGCAGGTTCTACCTGTCCTGGCAAATATATTGCTATTGTTGACGGGGATGTTGCAGCAGTAAAAGATTCAGTAGATATTGGTGAAAGGCTGGCAGGAGAATTTTTAGTTGATTCTATTGTTATACCAAATGTAAGTCCGGCAGTGTTTCCAGCAATAACAGGTGCAACTGTACCAGATGAAATTCAAGCCTTGGGAATTATGGAGTCTTTTTCTCTGTCAACAATGATTGCTGCAGCTGATGCAATCCTTAAAGCTGCAGAGTTACAGCCATTAGAGCTTCGCCTGGGAAATGGATTAGGTGGTAAGTCATTCTTTACTTTTACTGGTGACGTGGCTGCAGTTGAAGCTGGTATTGGGGCCGGAAAAGCTATTGCAGAGGAAAAAGGTTTATTAGTAAATGCAGAGGTAATACCTTCACCCTCTGATATACTGGTGGCATCTTTACTTTAAATATGTAAAAGCTTTTATATATGGGAGGATGTTTTCAATGATTATATCAATGAATGAAAGGATGTGGAGGAATGAAAAAATTAATTTGTGTCAAAGATGTTGACGATGCGGAAAAGCAAGGTCAAAAGACAGTTTATATTGACTGTAATACGATTATTACTCCATCGGCTAAGGATGCAGCCAGAGCTCGTGGAATAGAGTTTTCTACAGAAACTCAAGTTTGCAAAACAAAGGAGCCTTGTGAAACAAAAAGTTCCTGCGAAACGAAGAACTCTTCTGTGGAGAAAGCTCCTGAACCTCTAAAAAATTGTGAGAGTGGAATTAGCAGTGATATGATCTATAAAGTGCTCAAGGTCATGATGGATAAGGGTCTTTTAAAAGGTGTACTTGATTCAGTTTCCAATAAACCATATGTTGCTGAAAGTGATTGTAGCGGTTTGAAGTTAGTCCGTGGAAACTCAGTAAAATTTGATACCTTTGATACTGGGAATCCAAATGCCAAAGTATGTTATCAGGAATTGATCAGTAAAGATGATTCTTCTATGAGTGCCGGATTTTTAACAATTGATCATTCTAGTTTTGACTGGAAACTGACTTATGAGGAGATTGATTATGTTATCGAAGGTACATTGACAATTACTCTTAATGGGAAGACATTCACTGTACACCCGGGTGACGTACTCTATGTTCCGTCGGGATCCAAAGTTATATGGGGATCTCCTGACAAGGTCAAGTTATTCTATGTTACATATCCAGCCAACTGGGCTGATCTTGTAAGCTAGAACTAAGAGGGGGACTAAGTGATGCAAGCACTTGGATTAATCGAAACGAAAGGACTCGTTGCAGCTATTGTGGCTGTAGATGCCATGCTCAAGGCAGCATATGTGAATATTTTGGAGAAGACATATGTAGGAGGAGGCCTTGTTTCGATTGCTGTAACTGGTGATGTAGCTGCAGCAAAAGTAGCTGTAGAAGCTGGTGCAGCTGCAGTTAAATTGATAAATAACACATTACTGATTTCACAACATGTAATTCCACGTCCACATGAGTATTTAGACAAGATAATTGTATCATCAGTACCAGCGAAAAGTGAAGATATTTTAGTTACTGCTTCAGCAGAAGCCGAATTAAAAGAAGAAGTGGAAAACATTGTAGAGGTTCCTGTTGAGGTTAAAGAAACAGTAACAATTGAAGATTTAGGAGTAAAGGAGACAAATAATAGGGAATCCATGCCAAAAGAAACAACAGTTTTGTTGAAAGAAGGTTTGAGTAAAAAGCACAATAAGGAAGCTGTAGACAAGATAGTATTTGAATGTGGCCCTGAGAAAGCCATTGAGATTTTAAGCAAATATAAGGTGGTAGAACTTAGAAATCTAGCACGCAAATATGAAAACTTTGGCATTAGAGGAAGGGAAATTTCTAGAGCAAGTAAAAAGCTGCTGATTGCAGAGTTTGGAAAGTATTATGGGCATAGTTAACACAGTTGCAGAAATTAAAATAAATAATAAAAGTTTTATGAAAAATAATGGAGGGATCACAATTGGAAAATATTGATTATGATTTACGTTCTGTACAAGAAGCGAGAAATCTTGCACGTCTAGGAAAAATTGCAGCAGATCAAATTGCTAATTATACTGAAGAGCAAATCGATAAAATTCTGCGCAATATGGTTAAAGTGGCAGAGGAAAATGCAGTTTGTTTAGCCAAAATGGCTGTAGAAGAAACCGGTTTTGGAAAGGTTGAAGATAAGACTTATAAAAACCATATGGCTTCTACTTGTGTATATAATTCTATTAAAAATATGAAGACAATTGGTGTAATCAAAGAAAATCCGGTTGATAAGGTAATTGATATTGCAGAACCTGTTGGCCTAGTAATGGGTATAGTTCCTTCTACAAATCCAACATCCACCGCTATTTTCAAATCAATGATAGCAATTAAATCACGTAATGCCATTGTATTTTCACCACATCCTGCTGCAATAAAATGTACAACAAAAGCTGTTAGTCTCATGTGTAATGCAGCAGTAGAAGCAGGTGCTCCTGCGAATATTATAGGCAGCATTTTAACACCGTCTATGAATGCTACGAACGAGTTGATGAAATGCAAAGAGGTTTCCATGATAATTGCAACTGGAGGACCGGGGATGGTAAAAGCTGCTTATAGTTCTGGAAAGCCTGCATTGGGCGTCGGTGCTGGTAATTCTCCAGCTTATATTGAGAAAACAGCTGATGTTCACGAAGCGGTTAGGGATGTTATTGCTAGTAAGAGCTTTGATTATGGTACTATCTGTGCATCTGAACAGTCTGTAATTGCTGAAGAGTGCAATCATGATGCTATAGTAACTGAATTCAAAAAACAGGGTGGATATTTTATGACAGCTGAAGAAACCAAAAAAGTTTGTAATCTACTTTTTAAAAATGGCGGCCACAGTATGAGTGCAAAATTTGTTGGAAGATCACCACAGGTCATTGCCTCTGCTGCAGGTATTTCAATTCCAGAGGGAACAAAAGTTTTACTTGGAGAACAACAGGGTGTTGGTGACGGTTATCCGCTTTCTTATGAAAAATTGACAACAGTACTTGCTTTTTATACAGTTAAAGATTGGCATGAAGCATGTGATTTAAGTATTAGATTGCTTCAAAATGGCCTTGGTCATACTATGAACATCCATACAAATGATAGAGATATGGTAATGAAGTTTGCTAAAAAGCCAGCATCCCGTATTCTGGTTAATACCGGTGGAAGTCAGGGCGGCACTGGTGCAAGTACAGGGTTATTGCCTTCCTTTACATTAGGCTGTGGTACATGGGGAGGAAGTTCTGTTTCTGAAAATGTCAGTCCGATGCATTTGATTAATATCAAGAGGGTTGCATATGGTATTAAAAACTGCAGCACATTGGCTTCAGATGATCCGACGTTCAATCATCCTGAACTTTCTGGCAGCTGTGGGAATCAGCGGGATTTAGGATGCTATGCTACGAGTCCTGCCTCCTATGTTGCAAAGAGTACTTGCCAGAATAAAGCTAATTATGATAAGGAATGTTATAGTACAAATTCTGATTCAACTGACAATGAAAAGCTTACTAAGCTGGTAAGTGAATTAATAGCTGCGATGAAGGGAGCTAATTAAAATGGACAACAAGTATGAAGCTGTCCTCAAGCTTTTACTGGAGACTGTCAAAGATAATATGCCTTCTGAAGGTAGGAGAGAGGATGAGTATAAAATTCCAATCGGAATTTCGAATCGTCATGTTCACCTTTCACAGGTAGATTTTAACACCTTATTTGGAGAAGGATATCAGTTGACTAGAGTTAAGGATCTAACACAACCAGGACAATTTGCGTGTAAGGAGACTGTGACTATCTGCGGCCCAAAGGGTGCCATTGAAAAGATTAGGATTCTTGGCCCAATACGCAGTAAGACACAGGTGGAAGTTCTAAAGGGAGATTCTTTTAAATTGGGGACAGTTCCACAGATTAGAATGTCAGGTGATTTACACGGAACATCTGGAATTACTATAGTTGGACCAAAGGGATCCATTCAGATAAAAGAAGGATTGATTGTTGCACAGCGTCACATCCATATGACACCTGGAGATGCACAGCATTTTGATGTTCATGATGGGCAAATAGTAAGCATTCAGGTTGATGGGCCGCGAGGTGGTATTTACAATAATGTAGTTATTAGGGCAAATGATGCTTCGGCTTTAGAATGTCATGTTGATACAGAAGAAGCAAATGCCATGAATCTTAATAATGTATCGAAAATTACAATAATAAAATAAGGTATTAGGAAGAAAGGAGAAAAAAAATGAAATATGATGCATTGGGAATGATCGAAACGAGGGGTTTGGTAGGTTCTATTGAAGCAGCAGATGCTATGGTTAAAGCAGCTAATGTTTATTTGATTGGTAAGGAACATGTTGGAGGCGGTCTTGTAACAGTGATGGTAAGAGGAGATGTAGGTGCTGTAAAGGCAGCTACTGATGCTGGTGCAGCAGCAGCACAGCGTGTTGGTGAGTTGATTTCAGTTCATGTTATTCCACGTCCGCATGTGGAAGTTGAAAGTATTCTTCCTAAAATTGAAAAGGAAGATGAAAAATAAATTGTAGATCATAAATAAGGTTTTAGGAGGGAGAAAAAAATGCAACATGATGCATTGGGAATGATTGAAACAAAAGGTTTAATAGGTTGTATTGAAGCAGCAGATGCAATGGTTAAGGCGGCAAATGTCCATTTAATTGGTAAGGAACATGTTGGAGGTGGTCTTGTAACAGTGATGGTAAGAGGAGATGTAGGTGCTGTAAAGGCAGCTACTGATGCTGGTGCAGCAGCAGCACAGCGTGTTGGTGAAGAACTGATTTCAGTTCATGTTATTCCACGTCCGCATGTTGAGGTTGAATCTATTCTTCCTAAAATTTCTGAAGGAAATGAAGAGTAGACAAAAATTTGATATTTGAAAAGACATATGAAGATGACTTTAAAATAAGATATAATATGCTATCATCTTATGATAGATGCTAAAATCAAAATGATAGTTTGTTTAGAGAACGTATCTGGATCCATGTAAATCAAATCGGGATACGTTCTTTTTTCAAATGTAATTGGTACTATAAAATTTATAAAGGGAGGCTATGATGCACTGGTTTTTTCTATTTTTAGCAATAACGTTGGAGCTAATAGGTACTTCGTTAATGAAAATTTCCAATGGATTAACGAGGTTATTTCCATCCATAGGTATGTTTGTTGCATATTTTTTATGCTACAGTGTATTTTCATTGGCTTTAAAGAAAATAGATGTAAGTATTGCATATGCAATATGGTCAGGGGTAGGAATTACAGTAATATCAGTTATTGGAATAATGTTTTTTAAAGAGGAAATTAACATGGGTAAAGTAATATCTATAATTTTAATTATCACTGGAATAGTAGGCTTAAATTTAAGCGGTGTAAATCATTAAAAAATGTTAGTACAGATGGCTACCATATTAGGGTAGCCATCTGTATTTACTTTGTGTAAATTAAATTTTAAGTACATTTTCTCTTTTTATAGCTTGTTATAGCTTGAATATGGAAATCATGTTTTTCAATTTTTCAGAGCTTGATTTTGATTCTGCTGTCTGATTCAATACGTTATTGCTTAATTCAGCTACTTCTGAAGACATCTGTGCTATGCTTGTAGTTCCCTGTGCACCTTCTTCCGATGCTGCAGATACCTCTCCCACGGATTTTACTATATCAGAAATAGATGAAAGTAATTTTTCAGATATTTTATTGAAATCATCAATCAATTTTTTGATTTCAGAAGAATCTTTGCTGTACTGTTCTCCTGTTTTAACTAAATTAGTATAATCAGGCACCACTTGTTTTTCGATAAATTTCATTATATCTCTTGAACTATTTCTAAGTGCATCTACGGATTGAACTACATCCTTATTGGTATTTTGAATTTGGATGACCATGTTCTGAGATGAATCGGCTAGCTTTCTGATTTCATCTGCTACAACGGAAAATCCTTTTCCAGCTTCTCCTGCACGTGCTGCTTCGATAGATGCATTTAGTGCAAGTAAATTTGTCTGTGAGGTTATCTCCAATATTTCATCTGTCAATGAGTTTATTTGCTCCACAGCTTTTGACTTTTCAAGTGCCAGTTGTAATTTTTTATTCATATCTGAACTCATGTCATGTACATTCTGTTGAGATTGAATTGCAGAGGATTTCAGAGCATCAGCTCTTGTATTTATTTTTTCTGCAGATTTTAATCCGCTTTCGATTGCTGATGACATGCTTTCAACGGTTTTCTTTATTTCAGATGCCGAGTTGTTCATTTCTTGAGAGGATGCCGCAGTTTCTTCCATTCCGGCAGAGAGTTCCTCTGTAGTTGCAGATACATCACCAATCTTTGAGTTTAGGGTACCTATACTTTTTTCCACATTGCTTATTGAATGATCTACATTTAAAGAATTGTCTTTCACGCCTTTTACTATATTCTTAATTGATTTTTGCATTTTCCACATAGAATTTATCATATTTCCAATTTCATCTTTGGATTTTGAAAACTTAGAATTAATTTCCTTACTGAGATCTCCCTGTGCCAATAAATCCAATTGATCTTCCGTATATTTAAGTCCTTTGGTCATATAACCTACAATTAATACTGTTACCAGGATTATAGCGGCAAGTCCAATACAGGCCATAAGTATTATTTCTCTTAATTGAGCATAGAAATCCTTTAAAATATTTGCCATGGGAATATCAATGCATAGACTCCAATTCATATCATAGTCACTTATTTTTACCGGGTATGCTACTCTGAAGACGTCCTCTCCTGTTGAAATTGATTTTCCTATGGCTTGAATCTGTTTGCCTGCAGATGTTTGGCTTACAACATTATTCCAGTCACTACCACTTTTCTTTGCATCAGTCATTATCAACTTCTTATTGGCCCCATTTGCTACATATATACCATTTTTCGATAAAAGTTGAGCATATCCTCCCATGGGTTTTATTTGATCTACAATATTTTGAAATGTTTCAAGTCTGTAATCTATGGATACAACTCCTCGAAAATTTTTATTTTCATCTAAAATAGGTACTACCAAAGATGCCATGGAGATATTATTGCCATTAACTTTATATACAGTTGGTTCCGTCACAAATACTCGTTTACTTCTTTTAGGAGTATTATACCAGGTCATCTCAGTTTCAGAATTATATGCCGGTTCAATATGAAAAGAGCCGTTGCTTCTGGTTACATAGGGTATAAACAATCCCTTTTCGCCGTATCCCGGTTTTCCTGCATAGGAAGAATCCTTGCCGTCAAAGGCATTTGGTTCAAAAGCCACTGTTATTCCATAAATATTAGGATATTTATTCAATATATTTTTTTGCATATCAATGATAATATCTCTATTCTTAACACCTTTTTTTATCTGACTGTTTATTGAATCTTTGAATGTATCACCTATTGTTTCAAGTGTTATAAAATGACTGTCAACCTGGGATGCATAGGATTTTGACATTTCCTCTGAGAGAGTTTTAGCTTGTGATATACTGCTATTATATAACCTGACTAATAATATAGAAAACGTAGCTGCGAAAGTTAGTATCAGCAATAGTCCAATTATAGTGCTAATTTTTACTTTTAAACTCATTTTTTGTAACATAAATTTTATCCCCCTTTTACGTTTTTAAATCATATATTAGTATATAAAAATAACCATTTTTATTAGCTAAAATAGTTGGTATAATTTGTATAAATAAAGAACCCTAGCGATTTTATGTTAGAGTTCGATAAAAGATTTATAATAATTAGTACTTTAAAGATTTTATACTATGTTGCAATAATTTCATAACTTTCAATCTCTCTGTGCTGACATACGTGTATATTTTCTGTAGGATTGAGGAGTCATATTCATCTGTGTACAAAATACCCTGTTAAAATAAGAAGGATCTGAAAAACCACATTCTATTGAAATGCGATAAGCGGGATAATTGGTTGTCTCTAACAATCTACAGGCATGTTGAATTTTTAAATTGATTATATAATTTGAAAATGAAACCCCCATTTCCTTCTTAAAAACACGACTGAAATACTTGGGACTTAAAAATACTCTAGAAGCAACCATTTTCAAAGTGATTTTTTCTCTATAATGTTCTTTAATATATTTTATGGATTCCTCTATAAAGTATCGTTGACTTCCTCTAGAATCTTTAATATTTTCGTCAGGATTTTCTTCTGTCAATGCATCACAATCGTTTGCTGAGTCCAGCATTTTTCGGAAAACCTGTTTGATAACATTGGGTTTTACAGGTTTCAACAAGTACTCGAAAACTTGCAGCCTGATTGCTCTTTGTGCATAGGAAAAGTCCGAATAGGCGGACAAAATTGTAATAAATACATTGGGTAAAAATTTTCTGATTCTCTCAATGGCACTTAAACCGTCCAATTCAGGAATCATTATATCCATTATGATAACATTGGGTTGATATTGCTTTGCTAGATTGATGGCCTGTATTCCGCTTTCGCAGGTCAGCAGCTTATCTTCTGGAAAAAGCTCTTCAAGCATAACTGATCTAAGAAATTCTTGCTCAAGCATTTCATCTTCTACAATCAAAACCACGCTCATTGCTATCACCTCACAATAGGCTGGGTAGGAATTGTGATAGTAACGGTACTACCACTATAATCAGACTTTACAATTTCCAATCCGTACTGTTTCCCATAGTATTGTTTTAAGCGTTTGTCTGTATTCCAAAGCCCTAAACCCGATTTATTTTCAAATTTTTTCATGTTTAGCAAAATGTCCTTTGGAAAGCCATTTCCGTTATCCATAATGGAAATAATAATTTCCCTTTTACATTCCTCTGCACAAATAATTATTTTACCTCCTTCTCGTTTTGGTGTAATTCCGTGGATTAAGGAGTTTTCAACAATTGGCTGGATAACCATATTGGGAATTGTGTAAGATTTAATATTTTCAGGAATATCTATGCTGTATTCAAGGCGGTTTTTAAATCTCACTTTCTGAATATACAGGTATTTTTCAATATTATTGATTTCAGCGCCAATAGTGTGAAGTTGGTTTTCCTGTTTTAAGTTGTATCGCAGCAAGTCAGAAAGGCAATAAATGAGTTTTTCTGTTGTGTGAGAATGCTCAAAATAAGCCACACGGGCGATGCAGTTTAAAGTATTAAACAAAAAATGAGGATTAACTGCTAAAGACATGTTTTTTGCCTCTAGATCAATGATCTTTTTTTCCAGTATCTCTTTTTCAATTGATAACCTTTTCACATCTTGATGAAAATAACTTATATTTTCAGATAAGTCAAGAGAAATATTTTTAGCAATTTGACCGCATAAACGTTCATGTATTTTAATTTTATTGGATTCCACGGTTTTCAGTGAGGAAATCGATTTAGCAACAAATTCTAATTCTTCAGCTTTGCTCTCTTTGGAGGGATTTATATTAATCATGTATTTTTTATATTCATTATCCTTCAAATATACCTGCATACCGGCTACGTATCCTAAGGTTTCATTTTCTACTCTGATGGGAAAAAGTATATTTTCAAGGCCATATCGACATACAAATCTACCCTCGCCCTTGGGATTTAATCGACATCTGTAGTCAGGGCATACTTCTCCGCCCTTTTCCTGACATACATGTGTACAAAAATCAGGAGATGGAATAAATTCAAGCAAAATATTACCATTTGTATCTGCCAGAAACAGAGGAATATCTGATAAGGATAAAATACCACTATAACGATCGTATAAATTTGAGGATATTAATTTTTCAAGTGGATTATTAGTTTTATTCATACCTGTAAATGCACCTCTTATGACCTTATAATTGTACGTGAAGGAAGAAATTATCTAAACTTCATTGTAATACATAAGAATATGAAAGTAAACTAGTAATTTACCTTACTCTTTGAGTTTCGTCAAAAAGAAACCAAAGTTAATATTTTATAAGTTATTTTCTGTGATTTTGAACATTTTATAAATAGCATTTTCTACAAATATATATAAGTTCCTCAATTTGTTCTAAAAGCTGTATGGATTGCTTATTAAAATAAATATTGGATTTCAGTTTAAACTTACCTTCCATGATTTCCTCTCCTATTTTCTACTGAACTTTAATAATTACCATCATTTATGATACCATATAAGATAACTGATTTATTGTAGAATTAATGTATATTATTAGTATTATTGTATCTAGTTAAAATATTATATTGTATAATATCGTTTTTTTTGAATAATATCCACTTTTATTTTGAAAAGTGGAACTATTACAATAGAAGTTATTGTAATGGAATATTTGTAATGGAATCTAGAACTATGTCTATATAATTCTAGATTTCTGACTTCTATATACTGGTATCAGCTAGAAGAGACATATAAGGTAATATGTTGATTTTTAGGCATATTATTGTTATAATGATCCTTGTAATGGATTTCAGGAAATTATAAATTGGCGCATTTATTTGGTTGCTTATGTCTTCTTAATTAACAAAACAATAGATTGAATATGTGTGGTGGATTATTTATGGAAATGGAAGAATTAGTACAAAAAAAACTGCGTCTTGTTTTTAGTGACGACAGTATAATATTTGACAAAACTCGTTTTGCAGGTGGACTTACTAATTACAACTATATTATGAATATAAATGGAACAGAGTATGTTGTCCGGCAGCCAGGCGGTATGACCAATTTAATGATTGACCGAAAAATTGAAAAGCTTAATAATAAAATTGTTTCAGAGCTAGGCCTGAGCTCTGAGTGCATTTATTTTGATGAGGTAAGTGGGATTAAAATCAGTGTATATATTGAAAATAGTAAAAATATTGCCCAAATAGATCCTTGCTCTTCAGCTAATATAAAAGCTGTTTCTGCTCTTATGAAAAAGATTCACTCCAGCCAAAAACATTTTCCCAATTCTTTTAATTGGGAAAAAGAGTTAAACAAATATGAGCATATTATTAAAGAACTTAATGGAGATTTTTTCTTCGACTATGCTGCATTAAAAAAACGACTGCTGGATTTTATGCAAAAGAATATTAAAAATACAATTTCTGTCCCCTGTCACAATGATACGGTGCCCGAAAACTTTGTGGTGGATAATAAAGGAAGAACCTACCTTGTAGATTGGGAATATTCCGGGATGAATGATCCGAGTTGGGATGTAGCTGCGTATATTCTTGAATCCAGACTAACTGAAGATGCAATTAAATATCTCCTTTTAGACTATTATGGTAAGTTTCCCATGCCTTCAGAAATATTAAAAATAAAATGCTATATGATGGCACAGGATTTGCTGTGGATGGTATGGGCCATGATTAGGCACTACAGCGGTGATGATTTTCTCGATTACTGCTGTTTTAGGTATGAGCGTTTTCAAAGAAATGTCAAGACAATAACAGTTTCATCAGATTATTCCATTGCTGATATGGTAAAGAAATGTTAATAGAGAAGGAAACATTGAAATTTTTATGCTTACTATGATAAAATAAGTAAGTATATTGATTATCATATTTTTATGACTATTAGTTATAGAAAGGATAATGACTCTAACTTTTTTGGGGTTGGAGTTATTTTTGTTTAATATTTATTGATTGTGGGTAATTCATAAGTATGAGAATAATGTAGAAGTTCAATTAATTATATGTGAGGAGAAAATATAAATGAATATTCTTGTTACACTGGATTCAAATTATTTAAAACCATTAAAGGTTATGCTGAAATCTTTATTTATGAATAATCCTGAAGAAAGATTTTATATTTATATGATGTATTCAAATATGGAAGAAGATGAGATTTATAATGTAAATAAATTTGTAAAAAAGGAAAACCATAAGCTTTTTATAATAAAAGTGGAGAATGAACATTTTAAAGATTCACCTTTGACTATGTATTATACTAAAGAAATGTACTATAGATTATTGGCATTTGAGTTTCTACCTTTAAATGTGGATAAAATATTATATCTTGATCCCGATATTCTGGTTATAAATCCAATAAGAAAATTATATGATATTTGTATTTCTAAATATCTTTATGCTGCAGCATGTCATAATATATTGACAGTTAAAGAAATCAATAAGTTGCGATTAAAACCTTATCAAATCGAAACATATTATAATTCCGGGGTTCTTTTAATGAATATTGATCTGCAAAGAGAAATTGTAAAAGAAAAAGAGATTTATGATTTTGTGAAGAAAAATAAAAATAAATTAATTTTGCCGGATCAGGATATAATTAATGCACTGTATTCCAAATATATAAAAAAATTTGATGAAATATTATTTAATTATGATCCTAGATATTATAAATATAATAAAATTTTAAGTAAAGGTAATATTGATATGGATTATGTAATTAATAATACTTCCATAATTCATTTTTGTGGAAAGAAAAAGCCCTGGCAAAAAAATTATGTAGGTGAATTTTATTCACTGTATAAACATTATGAAAAAATGGCATTATCTCACACATAAAAAAATATTTTAAATTGTTCATGCTATTGTTTAAGGATAGAGAAGATATAATATATATACTAAGTGATTAAAATAAAAATAGTAAAATTAAAGTTGTTGAACTATAATTATAAAAAAAGGAGGATTTTACATATGAGTAAAGTATTAGACGAGGCCATCAAATATATAGAACAATCCAGGACAGGATTGCTGATTACCGTAGGTGAGGACGGTGCACCATATGCGAGAGTTATGGGAGCATTTTCAAATGCCAGAGCCAATCTGTATTTTGAAACGGGGAGAAAATCAAATAAGGTCAGCCATATAAAGAAAAATCCAATAGTTACTTTTTATTTCCAAAATGAGAATCAATCCTATAATACCTTTAAAAGTGTTTCTGTAACTGGAGAGGCATCGGAAGTACTTCAGAGCGATGATGACTTTAAGAGCGCAGTGGATGGAATAAGTGTCAGGTATCCGGTATTAAAGGAAAATGTAGATAAAGGTAATATTGGAGATTCCGTCATATACAGGATAAAGACAAAATTTGTGAAGATGGCTGATTATACTAAAGATCCAAAGGAAGTAAAAGAATTAGTGTAAACAGAATGTTTAATATCAGACAAAAACATCAAATTCAAAGTGGAGTACTGCAAAACTGTTCTTTAAAATAATTTTACAGCACTCTATTTTTAACTTATAAAGGGATAAATAAAGTGTTTTCCAAATTGTGACGATACATTTGAATTATACGGTGTACATATTATAATTAACTTCAAAAAGTAAGTGAGGAGTTGTTTTATTTATGGCAAAGTATGAACTTAATAAAAATTTGGCTCAAATGCTTAAAGGCGGAGTGATTATGGATGTGGTGAATGCCGAACAAGCTATAATTGCTGAAACGTCAGGGGCATGTGCGGTTATGGCACTTGAGAAGGTACCTGCGGATATAAGGACACAGGGTGGAGTTGCAAGAATGTCCGACCCCAAAATGATAAAGAAGATAAAAGCATCGGTATCCATACCGGTTATGGCCAAGGTTAGAATAGGACATTTTGTTGAGGCTGAGATACTGGAGGCTATAGGAATTGATTTTATAGATGAAAGTGAAGTACTAACCCCTGCAGACAATAGATATCATATAGATAAAAAAAGATTTAGCGTTCCTTTTGTATGCGGTGCAAGGAATTTAGGGGAGGCTTTAAGAAGAATTGGCGAAGGTGCGGCTATGATAAGGACAAAAGGAGAAGCTGGTACTGGAGATGTAGTTCAAGCTGTTACTCACATGAGAAGCATAATGGATGATATAGGAAGAGTTAAAAATTCGTCAAAGGAGGAGTTGATGACATTAGCTAAGGAATTTGGGGCTCCTTTTGACTTATTAGAATTTGTTTGGAAAAATGGAAAGCTTCCCGTAGTTAATTTTGCTGCGGGTGGAATAGCTACGCCTGCCGATGCAGCACTTATGATGAAACTAGGAGCTGAAGGGGTGTTTGTGGGTTCGGGAATATTTAAATCGGGAAATCCGGAAAAAAGAGCTAAGGCAATAGTTATGGCAACAACAAATTATAATGATCCCAAGTGCATTGCTGAAGTATCTGAAGATCTCGGGGAACCAATGGTGGGTATAAACTGCAGTGAATTGGACAGCAGATTTGAAGAAAGAGGCTGGTAAGATGAAAATAGGGGTACTTGCACTTCAGGGTGGGGTAATAGAGCATATTCATCACTTAAAAGCCCTTCACTGTGAAACGGTTGAAGTAAGAAAGCCTAAAGAATTAGATGGATTACAGGGAATTATTCTTCCAGGTGGAGAAAGTACGACTATTGGAAGACTATTAAGGGAAACGGATATTTTTTACAAGCTTAAAGAAAAAATAATGAATGGTTTTCCGGTGTGGGGAACCTGCGCAGGTATGATACTTCTTGCAAAAAATATTGAAAATGATAAAAAAAATCACCTGCAGGTAATGGACATAACTGTTAAAAGAAATGCCTATGGAAGTCAGATTAACAGCTTTTTAACCTATGAGAGGATAAATAAAGTTTATAATGGTGAAGTACCTTTGATTTTCGTAAGGGCTCCTTATATCACCAAAGTAGGAAATGATGTGGATGTATTGTGCAAAGTTGATGAAAATATTGTAGCTGTAAGACAGGATAATATGCTGGCCACTTCCTTCCATCCTGAATTAACAGATAATCTTCAATTTCACAGATATTTTGTCAATATGTGCAGTAATGGCTGAAATAAAATTCAATTTATGAGCTTGGAATTTTGCATTCCTATTATGCCTTCAGTATTTAAATACTGGGGATTTATTATCCCCAGCATAAATTAAGCATTCAATGTATTCAATTACAAATATCCTAAGTTTATAGGAAACTTCAATATTTTAATAACTCAGAACACATTGATATCCTTACATGAATAGAATATGCAAAGTTCAAATTATTATTCTGGTAATTTAAGGATAAATGAACACCAATAATATAACCAATGAAATGTATTATTGCTAAATAGAAGATTATTTTCATAATGTTTACAGAAAGTTTATAAATATAGCATTAAGTTGTAATAAATACTATGTATAATTATATATGTCCTAAGGAAATACCCTTAGCGAAAAATAAAAAAGTGTCATCCTTGAAAGTATAATACCAAAATGAGCATCCGTCATGTGGGGTGCTTATTTTGCGTGAGAAAAACATATAAATAAGTCAAATAATGGTGAACGAAAGTTAAAGGATGCCAGTCCCTGTTGTAGAAATATTGAATAAAGAGTGACTACAAAAAGTCAATAGGGGGAATGGTTAAATATGTCAACATACAGAAGTAATGCTATTGGAATTAAAGGATTACATGAAAACACATTGGAGAATCTAGAGAGTAAAATTAAAGATACTCTTGAAATTGATCTAAAGGGCAAGGTGGTAATCGATATAAAATATGCCCATGCACAAAATGATTATACGGCATTGATTATTTATGATAAGGGAATAAGTTGACAAGATATTATCGAGAACTCAAGTAGTTTATATAGAAATTTATGATTTAAAATAGAATAAATATTATTATAAAGAGGAAATGGTTTTTACTGAAAAACATAGGAGAAATAAAAAAATAGGGTTATAATATAATGACAGTAAATAAGTTTGAGACAGTAAAATTTAAAAAATATGGAATTATATGTCGTATTTAGAGGTGATAAAGGGTGATTTTTAATGAAATTTAGAAATAAAAAATTATTCAAGATAAATGAACTTCAGATTTTAATATGGGGTTTTTTGATTATAATTTTTATAGGTACTATCTTATTATGGCTTCCTATATCATCTCAAAATCATATTCATACGAATTTTATAGATTCATTATTTGTAGCTACATCAGCCACCTGTGTAACTGGACTTGTAACGGTGGATACAGGAACACATTGGAGTTATTTTGGAAAGACTGTTATTTTAATTCTGATCCAGGTAGGTGGACTAGGATTTATGGCATTTTCGACGCTTATTGCACTGGTTTCAGGAAGAAAAATAACTTTAAAAGAAAGACTATTGATTCATGAATCGCTTAACTCATTTAATATACAGGGACTTGTAAAAATGTCTAAATACATATTGATATTTACTTTTTCAGTGGAATCTATAGGTGCGGCTATTTTGTCGTTTCAGTTTGTTCCACAATTTGGATTTCGCAAAGGCCTTTTTTATTCGATTTTTCACTCTATTTCAGCATTTTGCAATGCGGGAATAGATCTAGTGGGGAAAGGCAAGAGTTTAGTTCCCTATTATAATAATGAAATGGTAATACTTACTATAAGCGTTTTAATTATGATTGGGGGGCTTGGGTTTTATGTATGGCAGGAGATATATAATTTAAAGAGCTTTAGGGATGTAAGAAGAATATCACTGCATTCAAAAGTTTGTATAACAATGGCTATTGTACTTTTGATTTTGGGAACCATATTTTTTCTTCTGTTTGAATTTAACAATCCTGCGACTATGAAAAATATGACTTTAGGGGACAAGATGTTATCTTCATTTTTTGCTTCGGTTTCTTTAAGAACTGCAGGTTTTAATTCAATTTCTATTTCTGACATGAGCGAGAGCAGTAAACTTTTAACAATTGTATTCATGTTTATAGGTGGAGCTCCGGGTTCTACAGCAGGGGGAATAAAAACAACTACTGCAGCTTTAATTATAATGACAGCTGTATCCGTAATAATGGGCAGACGGGAAACTGAAATTTATAAAAAAACCATAAAAAAAGATCTTGTATATAAAGCCATTGTAATATTGGTAATTTATATGATATTGATATTGATTTTTTCCATGATATTGGGTGTAACCGAGAGTGAGCAATCTTTAGAAGCTATATTTTTTGAATGTGTGTCAGCTTTTGGAACTGCAGGGTTGAGTTTGGGAATTACACCTAATTTAAGCATTATAGGTAAAATTATTATAGTCATAAGTATGTTTTTTGGAAGACTAGGAGGACTTACAATAATATTATCCATGGTAAACAGAAAAATACCTAAATCTATAAAGTACCCTGAAGGTAAAATATTGATTGGATAAAATTTTAAGATTTGAGGTGATTTTGTGAAAAGAAAACAATATTTAATTGTGGGACTGGGGAGATTCGGAAAGTCAATAGCAAAAACCCTCTATGAACTTGGAAATGATGTATTGGCAGTGGATTTGCGAGAAGAAAATGTTCAGGATATAGCCCCATATGTGACACAGGCGGTCTGCGCGGATGCAACTGAAGAGGAAAATCTAAAAGCACTTGGTATAAATAGTTTTGATGTGGCTGTAATAGGGATAGGTACTGATATTCAAAGCAGTGTTATAGTCACACTATTGTTGAAAGAAATGGGTATGAAATTTGTACTTGCTAAAGCAAGTACTGAATTACATGTAAAAATCCTCTATAAAATAGGAGCTGATAAAGTTGTGTTACCTGAAAAAGATACAGCTATAAGAGTTGCTCATAATCTTGTATCAAATAATATATTAGATTTTATAGAATTGTCTCCTGAGTACAGGGTAGCCGAAATACTATGTGCGGAAGAATGGGTTGGTAAAAGCCTGGGTAATTTGGATATAAGGGCTAAATATGGAGTGAATATTATAGTTATAAAGAGGGGAGACGATATAAGCGTATTACCTACATCAGATTTCGTATTTATGAGAAAAGATATAATTGTAGCTATTGGAAAAGAGAAAGAGATTGAAAAACTAGAGGATATTATTTAATTATTACTGTACTGAGGGATATTTGACTTTTTATATATATAAATTTGATAAATATTCTGAATTAGCCGCATGATTTATATGTTTTTAAAACGTAAGAGGTAATTAATTATGAAGTTTACTAAATTTAAGAAAATATGTTCTATAACGCAGGGAGTACAGATACCTAAAAGTAAGCAGATTGACAGTAAAGTTCAAGGATATATTAGGTATTTATATATTGCAGATTTTAAGAAAACCAGTAAAAAGAAGTATGTTGAAGACGTATATCCGGAAAAGGTAGTGGATAATAGGGATCTGGTTATGGCTAATACGGGATCACCCGGGGTTGTATTTAGAGGGAAGCATGGAGTGTTGAGTAATAATTTATTTAGGATAGACTTTAATGAAAAACTGTTAAACAGGGATTATCTATTTTATTATTTATCGTCAAATAGATTTCAACGTATGATTCAACATCGGATGAAAGGCGGAGTTCAAAAACATCTAGGGCATCGAATTATAGGAGAACAGTTGATACCGATATTAAATATGGATTCCCAGCTTAAAATAGTGAAGGTATTAAGCAAAATTCAGGAGTTAGTGAATAAAAGGAAAACTCAGATAGAGCTTCTGGAGGAGCTGATAAAGAGTGTTTTTTACAATATGTTTGGAGATTTGAAATTTAACGAATATAAATGGGAGAAGATCAGCTTAAAGGATATTTGTAATAAAATCACCGATGGAACCCACAATGCTCCAAAAAGAGTTGCAAAGGGAGTTAAATTTATTACCGGTAAGAATGTAAAAGCTTTTAAATTAGATTTATCTGATTTAGAATTTGTTTCTGAGGAAGATCATCGAGAAATATATAAGAGATGTAATCCAGAATATGGTGATGTTTTATACACTAATATAGGTTCTGGTGCGGGAAATGCCGCTTTTAATCCATTACATGAAGAATTTAGCATGAAAAATGTGGCTTTGTTGAAATTAAATAGGAATAGGGTAAATTCTATATTTATAGAATATGAATTAAACTATTTAAAAGACTACATTGTAAATAAGTATTGCATAGGTGGAGCGCAAACATTTTTAAATCTTAAAATCATCAACAACTTGAAATTGCCTCTTCCACCAATAGAACTACAAAATAAGTTTACAACAATAGTGAGAAATATAGAAAATCAGAAAAAAAAGCTGCAGCGAAGTCTGAAAGAACTGCAGGAAAGCTTTAATTCACTGATACAAAGAGCTTTTGATGGAAAACTGTTTAATTAGGAAAAGTGCTCTAAAATTGTATCATAGATTCTAATATCAAGAAGCTGTTAAAATAAATATCAATAAATAGAAAGAAGGGATTGTAGCTGTGGAAATCAAGGATTTTAATGTCATTGTATCTGGTGATGTATGTGTAAACTTGTTATTTTGGCAAATTAACGACGAGCACATCAGTGATTTAAATTGGCATCAGTATCCACATATATGCAGCAGATTAAGTGAGGGAGAAGCCCTGCTTCTAGCTAAATTTGTAACTTTATCTACAGGAGCCAATGTTATTTCTCCTAAAATGGATTATGATAAGGGGAATTTGCCGGAGGGAATTCTTAATTCTACTATACGATTAAGCCTTTTCCCTGCAATATCCAAGGATAAAGATGGGAATAGAGTATACAGAGTGAAAGAGTTTTTGGGTTTTACAGAAATGCCTTTTAAAGATCCAAAATTGTTTCCCATTATAGATGATAATGAAAATGCGGATCTAATTATATTGGATGATGAAAACAATGGATTTAACAACAATGAAAAATTTTGGCCTTTAGCTTTAAAAGAGCATAATAAACATCCGATGATTGTATATAAAATGGACAACCCTTCTAACTCAACTAAACTTTGGAAACATTTGGAGCAGTTTCATATGGAAAATACTTTAATAGTTATAAATGGAGAGGATCTGCGCTCCAAAGAGGTTAACATAAGTAAAAATCTTTCCTGGGAAAAGACGGCACTTGATTTTGTCTGGCAAATAAAAAATAATCCAATTCTTGCCTTTTTATCAAAATGTAGCCGCCTGGTTATACCATTGGGTTTAGAAGGTGCTATATACTATAGAAATAATGGAGAACCTAGGTCACAACTTTATTTTTTAACCTATGCCTTTGAGGGGGATTTAATAAAGGAGGCTCAGGGTAAAATGTATGGACTTACTTCCTGTTTTGTTGCTGGATTGACCAAGTCTTTGGTTTTGGGAAAACTTAATAATAAATCCATTGATGAATCCGTTGACGACGGTATACGAGAGGGGATTGTAGCTACACAAAAATACTTTATGTATGGATTCGGTAAAAATATTGTGGAAAGCATTTTCCCTAATCCTTCAATTTTCAGTGAAGGAGAAAATGATTTTATATATAAAGAATACATACAGGATATTGAAGTGCCCAATTCAAATAATTCTAAATGTCAGTCATGCTGGTATATTATTAAGGATAAAAGTTCTACCAATCTAGCAGAAATAGCTTACAATATTGTTAAAAAAGGGGAGGAAAGTGCTCTTAAATATATACCAATAGCGCAATTTGGAAAGTTGAAAACTGTTGACAGGGATGAATTTGAAGCTTATAAGAGTATTAAAAACCTCATGTCTGAATATGTTCTTTCTAAAAATTCAGTTCGTCCTCTTTCTATTGCTGTATTTGGAACACCTGGTTCCGGAAAATCTTTTGGAGTAACAGAAGTTGCCTCGTGTGTGGCTCCAAACTTAATTGAAAAATTGGATTTTAATTTATCTCAGTTTAGGACATTATCGGATCTCATTATAAGTTTTCATAAAATAAGAGATGTTTCTTTGATAGGTAAAATTCCTCTGGTATTTTTTGATGAATTTGATTCTACTTTTGAAAGAAAACTGGGATGGCTGAAATATTTTCTGGCACCTATGCAGGATGGTATATTCAGAGAGGACAATTCAATCCATCCTATCGGAAAGGCCATCTTTGTATTTGCAGGGGGTACAAGCAGTACATTTGAGGAATTTTGTGGAGAAGATATTAAGGACAGGGCTGAATATGGAGAATTTTTTAAGGAATTTCAAAATGCAAAAGGCCCTGATTTTGTGAGCAGATTGAGGGGATATGTAAATATTTTAGGACCAAATCAAACTAATGAGGGAGATCAGTTGTTTATTATTCGCAGAGCGATGCTGCTGAGATCTCTTTTGGAACGCAAGGCACCGCATCTTATAAATGAAAGGCAGGAGGTTCAGATAGACAAGGGTGTGTTGAGGGCACTTTTAAAAGTCGGCAGGTACAAACATGAGTCAAGATCTATGGAAGCTATATTGGAGATGAGCAGGTTGAGTAGTGCAAAGAAATGGGAACAATCCTATCTGCCTTCCAGGGATCAATTGAAGCTGCATGTGGATGAGGATGAATTTTTCCGTTATTTAATGAAAGACGAATTTTTCAATGAGAAAATTGATCAGATTTCCAGGGCACTTAATTACAGCCATGTGATGATTTACTATGACAAAGATGAAATTGTCATGAAATCTGATGAATGTTGGAAAAATCTAAGTGAAGAACAAAAAGATTCTATTAGAGATTATGCAAGGCACATACCTGATATGCTCTATAAAGTTTATTATGATTTGATTTCAATGTCTGAAAGTGAAAAACCAAAAATTATTGATTTTACGGAAAAAGAGTTGAATATTTTGGGAAAATGTGAGTATGAATATAGACTCTCTGAAAAAGGAAATGCCAATTCTTCAATGGTGTCCTGGGATGAATTGGAGAAAGATGAAAAGAATAAAATAATAGAGTATGTTAAATGCTGGCCCAGGATATTTGCAGATGCAAATTTTAAAATAGAGAGGCTTAAATTTGCCTGTTATTGTGAAGCTCAACTTAAATTCATACATCAGTAGCAGCAGAATATAAATATAAAACAACATGCAGGAAATATTTTTTAAGATGTTACCTGCATGTTGTTTTTTTAATTAAGCCATTGACATGGATTTATTTGTTCTTGCTATGCTGGTATTGTCCTGTTTTCTGTCTGACAGATCCGGCACTGGATTGGGTTGGGATTCGTCACGGTAGTCCTCGCCTTTCTGTCTCTGATGCTGTTCAATTACCATATGACTTGCCACTGAGTTGATATCGTGGTTCACTTTGTTCTGGTAACAGAAGAATTTATGATCTGCAGGAAGCTGGTGGATATTTTTAAAATCTTCATTGTCTGCAGTCAGTTCAATCTGACTGGCAAGAATATTTCGTACATAGTCCCTTGTGTCATGAAACTGAAGCAGTTTTGGGAAAGCTCCTGGTACAACTTGCTGCCACTGTTTATTTTCATATTTGGAAAGAAGTTCAGCTGCCTTGTGCAAATGGGATATTTCCTGCTGAAGATGCATCTCCCAGATTGATTTCACATTGGCATCCACCTCATCCTCATAGAAAGAATAGTAGAGATAACATTCCATGTATTCATGAAGCAAAAGGCTTTCCAGCCATGTACAGTTGGGGTCTATAAGTCCCCCGTATTGGCTTACATGCTGTTCTTCTATCATGGCAATTTCCAGATAGAGCTGACGTCCCAGATCATTATAATATGTGTTTCCCAAATTCATATAGAAATTCATGGTCTGCTGTTCTCCGGCAGTTATGATCATGGTATTCAGCTTTGTACGAATATCTGCCTTTTTAAAGTCCACAAATCTTTTGACTTCCTCTTTAGGACAGCGGTGTTCTGCTATGGTTGGCCGTCCCGGGGTTATGTCTACATATTTTTTCACCAGCTGCTGGGAGGGAATATTTTCATCCAGATCCAACAGGTTGGAATAACGGTATAGATGATCGAAATCCTCCAGCAGTGCGAAATCAAGGCACTGTTTTACATTGGAATCCGGTTCGTTTTGGGCAAGCCAGGCTGTCAGATCCACGGCAACATGTTCGTAGCCAATGGTGGTCTCCAGCTGTGTCTCGTCAATTGGTTTGAGCCAGTTGATGTGTTTTTGCTGCTGCTGCTCAATCCGCCGCAGCATTGCCAGTTCACGGCGCAAATCGTTGTTATTGCAGTGACGATGGAATTGATGGGAGAAAAGAGCTGCTTCAACCTCGATTCCATTCATTAAAATAATACGGATCCTTGTATATGGATCAATAGTCTGCTTTGAATATGATTTTGGGTATATGGTTTTCCAGTCCATGATACCATCTTCCAGGGGCATGGGCTTTTGGTCAAACGGGTTAAACATCAATATCACTCCTTTTTTATTTAGTGTGCTCATTAAATTATCCAAATATGTATGGATTTTAGGATTTTAAAAAAGTTTGGTAAGTGATATTATCATATTTGTACCATTTTGTACCATGAAAAATCGTGAATTATTGAGATTATTTTAAAGGTTTATTTTTATATTTGATTTCATATGCTTATTTGAACAGTGTAATATTGCTCTATAAATTTCAAGTCATATTGATGTTTTTTACCCAGATATTCATGTTCTCAAAACCACCGCATATATTACAATTATTTATGAGCTTTCCTCTAAATGTATAGCCATGTTTGCTGAGTACGAAATTAATACCTGGATGTATTGCTCTGGACAGGCTGTATAAAGTAATAAATTCCATGTTTTTCAGTTCCAATTCAAGGGAATAGATTATATTAGACAGTATACCTTTATTCCTATAATGTGGATGGGTGGCACAGTCGGTTATTTCTGCATTTAAATTTTCTCTATCCAGATCCGCTGAAGCTACACCGATTATTCTGTTATTATTATCCACTGCTACCTTATATAAAACTTTTTTATTTAAAGTGTTTTTCAGATAATCTTCACTGAAAATTTCAGATGGATAGGTGGAAAATGTCCGGGAAAATAATTTTATCATACCCCCTATATCACTTTCTGATGCATTTCTTATGTGGTAGTTGGAATTGTCACTGTTATAGATAAAAGTATCCTTTTTATTTAAGCTCTGCTTTAAAATCAGATCTTCTTTAGAATGTTCATTATAGAGTGTCCTATCTTTGGAGATAAAATAGGACATACAGAATGCATCTTTACCCTTGAAATAACCGTCTATTTTCCCCTCCAAGTGAAAACCTGCTTTGATAAAGTTATCCAGGTTTTCAATATCACAGTTGCATATGATCTTCCCCATATGTTGTTTTGAGGCAAAATGAATAAGTCTTTTTATATTTTGAACGGATATATTGCAAAATTCGATTATTTTTACACGACTGTTGATATAGTCTACAAATATTTTATTCTTACCTATTTTGACATAATAGTTATTTAACTGACAACCGCTTGCCCTCATTATACTGCTTTCTCCTTTCCATTCTGGCATTATTGATTGGTGTTAAGCATATTTTCTCATCTCTGAAGAGTTTTTCTAAGCCTTCATATGGAGTGTTTTTAAATTTTTTACACAGTCCACAATGTTTGCAGTGGCGGTTTTTATCAGATGGTTCGGTATAAGTACACAATACACCTTCATAGTTTCTGAGTATTAATTTTTCAGGTGTTTGTGAGACCAAATACTGGGGACCTATAGGTATTTTTCCGCCGCCGCCTGGAGCGTCAATTACGAAAGTAGGCACTGCAAATCCGGAGGTATGGCCGCGTAAAAGTTCCATGATTTCTATACCGGTTGAAACTGGCGTCCTGAAATGTTCAATACCTTGGGATAGATCACATTGGTATATATAATAAGGTCTTATTCTGTTTTTCACTAATTCCTGTACAAGGTTTCTCATAATATAAGGACAGTCATTGATGTTTTTCAAAAGTACTGACTGGTTTCCAAGTGGAATTCCTGAATCGGCTAGCATCTTGCATGCCAACATTGATTCTTCGGTTATTTCATTTGGGTGGTTGAATTGTGTGTTAATCCAAACTGGGTGATATTTTTTTATGATTCTGCACAGGTTACTGGTTATTCTCTGAGGCATGACAACCGGCACTCTGGTTCCAATTCTTATAACTTCAACGTGGTCTATCCGTTTTATCTCCTTTAATATAAATTCAAGCTTATCATCGGAAATGCATAGGGCATCACCACCGGATATCAATACATCCCTGACTTCGTCATGAGCTTTTACATATTCTATAGCTTTTAGTATATCATTGTTTGATAGAGAATTATCATTGTGCCCTGCAAAGCGTCTTCTTGTACAGTGTCTGCAGTACATAGAACATTTTTCGGTAACAAGGATTAGTACTCTGTCAGGATATCTGTGGGTTAATCCGGGAACAGGGGAATCAAGAGTTTCATGCAATGGGTCATTTATATCACATTTGGATATTTTGGTCTCATCTATGGTGGGAATTGCTTGTCTTCTAATAGGGCAATTGTAGTCATCTGGATCAATCAATGTTGCATAATAAGGAGTTATTGCCATTCTTAGTTTTTTAAGACTAGTTTTTACTCCCTCTCTTTCGTCTTCAGTGAGATCTACTACTTGTTCCAATTCCTCCAGTGTGGTAATTCTATTAGAAATCTGCCATTTCCAACTGTTCCACTCATCTTCTGCAACGTCTTTCCATAATGGTATATTCCAGTATTTCCTTTTCAAACCAAACACTCCTTTTAAAAATTAACAATACAATATAAAAAATTGTCTATGTTATATGGAAGCCAATGAACAATCAAAAAAACAATAAGCTGCAGAGAAGTCTCTGCAGCTTGTAAAGCCGTAAATTCAAAGGTACATTAAAAAATACAAATTCAAGTATACCAAAAACTTCCCTTCAACGCTTGCGAGATTAGCTGACGGATTCGGATCGAAGAAATTAACCCTACCTGCCTAAGCAGGATTCACCCCAAAATTGGTTTTCCCGTTCAAATTGATTAAGCGCTAGTAACATTGTATTATTTCTCATATTTATTGTTATACATACAACCATAACACTTTAACATATGTATGTCAAATGAACAACATTGTTTTTTATCATGCACTTGTAAAACATCTATGTCTATGATATCATATAAATGATTTTAGATTTAAGGAGGGCTGCTTAAAATGCGTATCAGATTCCGATTTTATGCTTTATTTAACTAATTTTATAGTGATTAAAGGCTCTACTTATAAGTGTAGAGTAATCGGGATTGATCTGGCTATTTTTAAGAAACCTTATAAACATATGGATATATGATGGTATATGTATGTAAAAATGTATTAGAAAGGGAAAACGTAAATCCACTCCCTTTTGCGTATATCTAATAGTTACGTATATTCCGTTTACTCAATGCGCAGGTAGCAGGCCTGTGTTTTTTATTTCAATAAAAATGGAGGAATATATATGGAACGGGAGAAAAAAGCTATAATAGCAGGAGCAAATCTTAATAATGATAAGGATTTTGCAAGCCTTATGCAGGAATTATTCAGCCTCGCAGAGGCATGTGATATAGAAGTAGTTGGAGAGGTGACGCAAAAATTAAATAAAGTGAATTCATCTCATTATCTAGGCAGTGGTAAAATTAAGGAAGTATGTGAATTAGTTGATGAGAAAAATGCAGATGTGGTAATTTTTGATGACGAGTTGTCACCTTCTCAAATTCGTAATTTAGAAAAAAGCTTAAATTGCGGTATAATAGATAGAACTTCTTTGATTCTTGATATTTTTGCAAAAAGAGCAAGGACTAGAGAAGCCCAGCTTCAAGTGGAGATAGCAAAACTTCAGTATATGCTCCCGCGATTGATTGGATTTGGGGAATCCATGGATCGTCAAGGAGGGGGATCGTCTCTTAAAAACAGAGGTTCCGGCGAAACAAAATTGGAACTTGACCGTAGAAAAATTGAAAACAGAATCAGTGGCCTGAATAGAGAGCTGGAAGTGCTTGTGTCACAACGTCAAAATCAACGAAAAAAGCGTAAAAGAAGAGATATACCTGTGATTGCTTTAGTGGGATATACTAATGCAGGTAAATCTACGGTTATGAATGCCATGATGGATTTGTTTAATCCGTCAGATGATAAACAGGTTTTTGAAAAGGATATGCTGTTTGCAACATTGCAAACTTCTGTCAGGAGAATTGATCTGCCAGATAATAAGTCCTTTTTATTGACGGATACAGTGGGATTTATCAGTAAATTGCCCCACTACTTAATAAAGGCATTTCGCTCAACACTAGAAGAAGTTTCTGAAGCCGACATGCTTATTCATGTGGTGGATTACTCAAATGCCAATTATGAGAAACAGATGTATGTCACCATTGATACATTGAGAGAACTGGGTGTGGAGGATATTCCCGTTATTTACTGCTATAACAAAATAGATTTAGTGGAAGGCAAAATTCCTGAAAGTAAGGAGGACTATGTATATATTTCCGCCAAGAAAAAATTGGGAATGGATAAATTAGTGGGGGCAATTCGTAGAAAAATTTTTGAAAGCTATATTTGCTGCAAATTTCTAATTCCTTATGATAGGGGAAATATAGTAGCTTATTTTAATGACAATGCAGGAATAAAGTCAACTAGTTATGAAAATAACGGCATACTTTTATCTGTAGAGTGTAAAAAATCTGATTATGAAAAATACAAAAATTATTTAATCTAGATTGGCATTTATGATGGATTTAACTATTAATGAAGTGAAATTAATTAGACAGTGTTTGGATGAGAAGATAGTTACTTTACAAAATCCTATTTAAGTAGTATGCTGTTGTTAAATTTAATATTATTAATTTAGTTTTGTAGGGGGACCTCCCGGTTGAGAAGGTTAAAACCTGACCCTTTAAACCTGATATAGTTAATACTATCGTAGGGAAGCAAAATATTTATGATTGATTTATATTTAGTGCTTACCTTAGTGGTAGGCATTTTTACGTAAATTTTCAAGGTGAAAATTTCACCCTCAAGAGCTAAATTATATTTTAAATATTATATAGTATAAGGGGGAAATTATTTTGAAAACAAAAAAATTGTATATGCAGCCATGCTTACGGCCATTGGGGTACTAGGTGGAAGTGCCATATATTTTCCTATAGGAGCTTCTAAATGTACGCCAGTTCAACATATAATAAATGTGATAGCGGCAGTCACTTTAGGGCCGGTTTATGCAGTATTGACAGCTTTTTGTATTTCACTTATAAGAAATTTTACTGGCACTGGAACACTTTTGGCTTTTCCAGGAAGTATGATAGGAGCTTTTTTTGCAGCTATACTTTATAAAAGAACAAATCAAAAACTTTTTGCAGTTGCAGGAGAAATTATAGGAACAGGTATTATAGGATCACTTCTTTCATTTCCCATTGCAAAATTTATACTTGGTAAAGACGTAGCTGCTTTCTTTTTTGTAGTACCTTTTTTAATAAATACAACAATAGGCAGTTTGATAGCATATTTTATATTAAAGTCCATAGAAGCAATAAAGGGTAGTGCAAATAATTTAAGACAAGACTAAATCAATGGTCCCTGCCACGCTGTGTAAAGCAACAAAATTTTAGCTAAAAAAGTAAGCATGGAAAATTTGCATTATTTTGACGGGGTAAAAGATATGATTATAAAGAAAAAAAAGGAAAAAATAACAGGTGGCATAATTGTAGCGGCAGGAAAGATATCTGAAGGTAATGATGAATGCTCATTATTGAAAATTGGATCTATTACTGCAGTAAAAAGAATTGTTTTGACCTTTCAGCAGGTTGAAATTTCACCGATTGTAGTGATAACTGGATATGAAGCCAGGGAAGTTGAGCATGATTTGGCTGATTACGGAGTTATATTTTTAGAAAACAAGAATTATGAAAATTCACAGATGTTTGATTCTGCGAAAATTGGATTGGAATTTTTGCAAGATAAATGTGATCAGGTGATATTTAACCCTGTAAGTATTCCAATGTTTACACCGGAGACCATTCAGAAGATGATGGAATGTGGTGCGGAGGTTATTTCTCCATCCTATCATGGAAAATCTGGACACCCTCTTTTGATATCTTCAAAATTGATTCCAGACATTTTAAAATATAACGGAAATATGGGAATGAGAGGAGCCATTAGGAGTATTAAAGTGAAAAAACAACTGATGGAGATAGAAGATGAAGGTATCCTTCAAGATATGGATGATATTGATCACTTAGATCAACTTCTAAAAAAGCACAATCAACACATTCTTCATCCTTTTGTTAGAATAAGTATTGAAAAGGAAACCATGTTTTTTAACTCGAGGACAAAATTACTTTTGCTGCTGATTAAAGAGATGCACTCTGTAAGAGGTGCATGCAGACATATGGCATTATCTTACAGTAAGGCGTGGAATATGTTAAATCAACTGGAACAAGAATTAGGTTATGCAGTGGTTGAAAGAAGACATGGTGGCAGCAGAGGCGGGAAAACTTTTTTAACAAAAGAAGGAGCAAAGTTCTTAGAAAAATATCAGCTTTTTGAACAAAACGTGCGTCAATATGCAAAAGATGAATTTGACAGACTATTTTAAAATCCAGAATTTTATGTAAAGCAAGTTCCTTTGACAAAGAATTTGATGAAATATACCCTCTATTTTATAATGAATGTAACAGATATGTTTACTTATTATAAATGTTAAGAGGGTTTTTTATTTTACCCTATATGAATTTAAACGTATTCACATAAGGTAAAATGAATAAGTATCTTTGTAGTTGTGAATTGAATAAAACATATAGGAGGAATTATATGGAAAAAATAAGCAGATCTATAAAGAAAAAGGATCACGATGATAAAATAAGTGGACGTGCTTTATATGTAGATGATTGTGTAATGGAAGGAATGCTTTATGGCAAACTTCTTCACTCTACTAAAGCAAAAGCACGCATTGCTGATGTTGTTGTACCTAAATTACCTGAGGGATATTATGTTGTGAATAAAAATGATGTGACAGGGGAAAACCGTGTTCATATAGTTCTTGATGATACGCCTGTATATGCTGAGAATACTGTGGAATATATCGGTGATCCAATTTTGATGGTTGTTGGTCCCGAACTTGATGAAGTTAAAAGGATTTTAAATGAAATTGTTGTAGTATATGAAGAGCAGATACCTGTTCTAGACATGCGCAAATCCAATACTGTTTTTTTTAATTATAATTATGCAAAAGGAGATATAGATAGGACATTAAAGGAAGCAGACCGTGTTTTTGTGGAAACTTTTCAAACAGGCTATCAAGAACAAGCCTATCTGGAGACTCAAGGTATGATTGCCTATCCTCATGGGGAAAGAATGACTGTACGTGGTTCCATGCAGTGCCCATATTATGTACATGGTGCAGTTACAAAGGCACTTGGATATGATGAAAAGGATGTACAGATTATTCAAGATGTTACTGGTGGGGGATTTGGAGGTAAGGAGGCATTTCCATCCATACTTGCCTGCCAGGTAGCGGTAGCAGCGAAAAAAGTTAACAGACCGGTAAAAGTTATATTTGACAGGCGTGAAGATATGGAATTTACTTCAAAGCGGCACCCTTCAATATGCACTTATAAAGTGGCTGTAAAAAATGGTAAAATTACTGGCATGGATATTGATGTATTGTTTAACAGCGGTGCATATACTACTCTGTCGCCTGTAGTTTTGCAGCGTGGTGTAATTTGTGCAAGTGGTGTATACGATATAGAAAATTTGCGTGTTGTAGGACGTGCGGTTAAGACCAATACTATACCCTGCAGTGCATTTCGAGGCTTTGGTGCTCCCCAGACTTTCTTTGCGGTAGAAATGATGATGGATCATATTGCCAGGGAAATGGGTGTTGATTCTCTGGAACTGAAAGAAAAGTATATTGTTAAACAGGGAGATTCAACGTCCACCAGCGGTAAGTATCACTTCCATGTACCTTTACCTGAAATGATTAAGCAAATTGACGAACTCACTGATTATCGTGATAAATGCAAGAAGTATAAAAATCAGAGGGGAAGATATCGTAAGGGAATTGGTATGTCTGTGTTCTATCATGGCTGCGGTTTTACGGGCAGTGGAGAACGCGATCTCATCAAAGCTGTTGTTAAAATAAGAAAAAACTCAGATGATACTGTAGAGATTTTGGCCAGCAATTCTGATATAGGCCAAGGCATAAAAACTACTTTTAGTAAAATTGTTGCAGATACACTTGGAATTTCCTATGACAGGGTTTTAATACAAAATCCAGATACGGATCGTGTACCTGATTCAGGTCCTACAGTAGCCAGCCGTTCCCTTATGGTAGTCGGAGAACTGCTTAGACGTGCAGCGGGAAAACTTAAAAAACAGTGGGAATCAGGAAAAGAACAGGTTGTAGAAGAACACTTTATAGAACCTGATTTTGTAATTCCATTCAGCCTTAAAGAATTCAAGGGAGATGCTTATCCAACTTATTCCTGGGCTGCTAATGTGGTTGAGGTTGAAGTAGATACTCTAACTGCAGCCACAAAGGTATTGGGTGCATGGGGGACTTATGACGTAGGTGTGCCCATTGATATGAATATTATAAAAGGACAGATGCAGGGAGGCTTCCTTCAAGGTATTGGATATGCTTCTATGGAACAGATAAATTGTAATGAAAAAGGAAGAATTCGTAATAACAGTTTTACTGATTATATTATTCCCACTGCAGTGGATGTGCCTAATCTGGTAACGGAGATTATCAACAATCCATACACTCATGGACCTTATGGAGCAAAAGGCGCAGGCGAACTTCCCCTTGTCGGTGTAGCTCCTGCTTATATCGAAGCTATGGAAAATGCTCTTGGTGTAAATTTAAATAAGGTACCATTTACCCAGGAAGATACTATGAAGGTTTTACAGGGGGTGCTTAAATAATGATAAAATTTATTCTCAATGGAAAAGAAGTGGCATCTACAGCGGAAGCAAATGAGCGTTTGCTGGATATACTTCGAAATGAATTCCGTCTTACAGGCGTGAAATGCGGATGTAAGGAGGGTGAATGCGGAGCCTGCTCTGTAATTCTCGATGGCAAACTTGTCAATTCCTGTATGGTGGCTATGGGAAGTATTGAAGGCAGTTCTGTCATGACTATTGAAGGTTATCGTGAAACCAAGCGTTTCGAAGTAATAAGCAGGGCCTATGCTTCTGTAAGTGCGGTGCAGTGTGGTTTTTGCATTCCTGGAATGGTACTTGCTTCTGAGTGTATCCTTTCCAAAAATCCAAATCCTACAGAAGAAGAAATCCGTGAAGGTATTTCTGGAAATCTCTGTAGATGTACCGGCTACAATGCTATAGTTAATGCAATTTCTATAGCAGCAAAGGAGGGAAAAGGGTTATGGTAAATTGTTATCAAGCGGCATCCTTGGAAGCGGCACTGAAAATCCGTGCAAAAGAGTCTGTCACGCCTTATGCTGGAGGTACTGATTTAATGGTTAAACCAAGAAAAGATGCTGAATATCTATTTTTAAATAAAGTACCTGAAATGAAAAAGATTGTAGAAGATGAAAAATATATCCGTATTGGAGCGGCATGTACTTTTACAGAAATTATTGAAAGTAAATTGACACCAGCTATTTTAAAAGAAGCAGTGTCCCAGATCGCTGCACCGGCAATTCGAAATCTGGGAACTGCTGGAGGTAATATATGTAATGGTTCCCCAAAAGCAGACAGCGCATTGGTATTTTTTGCTACGGATTCTAAGTTGAGACTTGTGAGCAGTAAAGGTGAACGTGTTATTCCAATTACTCAATTTTATCTTGGACGAAATAAGACTTCGCTGCAAGATGATGAATTGTTAGTTGAAATACTTATGGACAAAACAGGTTTTAACAATTACTATTATAAAAAAGTAGGGGCAAGAAATGCTCTTGCTATTTCAAGGGTTTCCTTTGCCGGTGTGATCAATATTGACAAGAGCATAATTAAAAGATTTATTACTGCATTTGGTGCAGTCAGTGATATTATATTAAGAAAGGATGATATTGATTCAATGTTCGTGGGAAAGACCATTGAGGAGGCAAAGTCTGTTAAGGAAGATTATCTTGCAGCATACGATAGGGCAATTGTCCCTATAAGGGGCAGGGTTTCTGCGGAATACAGAAAAGCTGTCTGCATGAATTTGCTTCGTGATTTCCTTGAGAGCGAGGGAATCTGATTTATATTAGATGACTTAAACTAAAGTGGAAATGTGCCTGGATTTGTATAGATCAAATTCAGGCACATTGTTTTATTTGAAAGTTAGCACATTATCTCAATTTAAGAATTACTTGTATAATAGGGTTCCCAGATTTCATCTTCTACTGCTTTTTTAGCATCAGATATAGGTTTTCTATTTAAGCCCTCTTTTACAGCTTCCTTTACTACAGCAATGGCTACAAGCTTGGAGGCTTCTCTAAGTTTATCAACTGGAGGAAGAATAGGAGCCCCTGGTTTTGAGAGATCCTGCAGGGATGCAATACCGTGCGCTGCGGCAGACAACATGTCATCTGTCACTATTCTTGATTTTGCAACTATTATGCCAAGTCCCAATCCAGGATAGAGAAGTGCATTATTAGCCTGACCTATGATATAAGTTACTCCTTTGTAGGTTACAGGATCTGACGGACTTCCTGTAACTACGAGTGCCCTGCCGTCACTCCATTTTATTATATCCTGTGCCGCTGCTTCACAGAGTCTTGTAGGGTTTGAAATGGGCATAATGGCAGGTCTTTCATTTATTTCAGACATAGCTTTTATTACTTCTTCTGTAAAGGCACCATGTACACCAGAGGTGCCGATGAGTACGGAGGGTTTGACTTCTCTTATTATTTCAGCCAGATTTTTTAAAGGATTTTTAAATTCATTTTTCGATCTCGTATATTTTTTTTGTCCCTCCGTAAGAGTATCCATATCGTCAGTAAGAAGTCCCTGACGATCTACAAGGTAAAATTGTTTTTTAGCTTCTTCTTCAGATAGGCCATTTCGTATCTTTTCCTGGAATATTTGATCAGTTACACCTATTCCAGCAGTTCCTGCACCAAAGATCACCACTTTATGATCTTTAACAGGTATATTTGTGGCCCTGGCTACAGCGTTTATGGCAGAATTCATCATCACACCAGTACCCTGAATGTCATCATTAAAGGTACAGATTTTTTTTCTATACTTTTCCAAAATAGTTCTGGCATTTCCGCGGCCAAAATCCTCCCAGTGAAGAAGTGCTTCAGGAAATAATTCGAGACTTATCTTTACAAATTGATCTATGAAATCGTAATATTTTTTACCTGTAACCCTTCTGTGCTTATTTCCCAGATAAAAGGGATCATTTAAAAGTTTTTCATTATTGGTTCCCATATCTATTACTACAGGAAGGACATTCCTGGGATTTACCCCTGCAGCTACAGTATAGACTGCCAATTTGCCGATAGAAATATCAACGCCCTGTACTCCCCAGTCTCCTATGCCAAGTACGCCTTCACCATCAGTTATAACTATAAGCTTTATTTCATCCAGATCTTTGAGGAATGCCTGAATGGATTTTTTTATATCTTCGGGATGATCTATCGACAAAAAAACAGCGTCCTTTGGAGTATCGTAATTTTTGGAATAATTTATGACAGCATCTCCTATAGTTGGGGTGTAAATTATAGGTAGAAATTCAGCGATATGTTTTCCAACTAGATAATAGAACAGAGTTCTATTGGTGTCATATATGTTCATGAGATAAAGATGTTTTTCAAGATCGCTCCCAAAGTTTTTTGATCTGTCGTAGGCTAATTTTTCCTGCTCTTCTATAGTTCTTACGGCATCCGGAAGGAAACCTGTCAAATCATATTTTTTTCTTTCATTTTTTGTAAAAGCAGTTCCTTTATTTGAAAATGGGTTTCTCAATAAATCCTGGCCTTTTAAATAATTCATCTGTAAACACTCCTTATTAGTTGATTTGTATTTTAATATTCAGTGTAAAGTAAAATTGAATTTGCATAGGGAATTCACCGTAAAGTCCACTCTAGCAAGAGTGTCTACTTGATCTACATCCTCTATTTTGAAATTTACCTTATATAATATTATACTAAACAGGATCAATTTTTTCAGTTTTTTGGTTTAAAAATATGAGAAATTAAATTTTAAATCAAGTTAAATCAATATTTACATTTAGCTTCATCCTGGACTGAGGGTTTTCTATTTCCATAACAGATTTTTTAACTTCGTATTTGTCAGTTACAGACAGTTTTATATGGAGTTTAAAATTGTTTGATTTATGAAGCTGTTTCATAAAATCATGAAATTCATCAGAGCTCTTTTCAAAACTAAAATTTTTGTAGAAATTATCATTTTTCTCCTTAGCTTGATTGTTTATGATATTAAATAATAGTTTTTTCACATCTTCAGAAATTTTATTCGAAATTAGAGAAACAGTATAGCCACTTTCTTGGTTTTTTTCAATTTTAATGTTATTTAACACATCAAATAGAAATTTAAATTTATTTACTCTATTTTCATGATTTAATTTAGTACTGTTATGAAAATAAAGATCATCGTGATAATGAATATGGAATCCGTTATTGTTGTTCATCTCAAATAGCTTAGTATTTCCCTTTACGCCTGTCATGTTGAAACTGCCTTTAATATTTTCCTTTTGTTTGATTACACCTATTAAATCATAGATAAATTTTATTTTATTCATTTATTTCCCCCTAAATTTTATTTACAATGTGATTTTGATGTCTGAACTTAAAAGTATATTGAAGAAATTTTAGAATTAGGATTTTTTTACTGGATGTTATATAATTATTTATAAAAGAAAAATTATATGAGTGTATAAGGGAGCGATCTTCAGTGAAAAAAATACTGGTAGTTGTGGATTATCAAAAAGATTTTGTAGATGGAAGTCTGGGGTTTGAAAAAGCAGTTGCACTGGAAAGTAGAATTGAAAAAAAGATTAAGCAATATAGGGGAAGCGGTTACGAAGTGGCGTTCACTTTTGATACCCATGGAGATAATTATCTAAATACTCAGGAGGGAAAGAATCTGCCTGTTCCACACTGTATCGTGGATACAGAAGGATGGAATTTATACGGAAAAGTTGCCACTTTATATGATGAAAATACCAGGTGTTTTGAAAAACCTACTTTTGGCTCAATGGAGCTTGCGAAATATCTTAGTGGTAACGGATATGACAGTGTAGAGTTAGTTGGTGTTGTGTCCAATATCTGTGTTATATCCAATGCTGTTTTAGCTAAAGCGGCGCTGCCAGAGGCTGAAATCATAGTTGATGCATCCTGTACTGCCAGTAATGATGACAGCTTAAATGAAAAAGCTTTTGATGTTATGGAGGGAATGCAGATAAAGGTTATAAATAGATGAGAAATTAGAATCTTTTAGTTAATTTGATAATATTAAGTTTAATAATGTATAATAAAATAGCAAATATAGTAATGTTTTATTATTTTTAGCTAAAATAAGGTTGTTTTACGTCAGATAATATTATGATGAAGATACGTAAAATAATTTAGGAGAAAGAAATGGAAGTTAAATCAGCATATAGAGTTTTAAAAATTTTTGAGTTATTGTCAAAAAATAAAAGTGGATTGACTATAGCAGATATAAGCAAAAAATTACATATTCCACAAAGCAGTACTTCTAATTTGATTAGAACATTGTATAGTTCAGGATATGTAGCACGAGATGAAGCTAAGAAATATGTTCTTGGAGTAAGATTAATCCAGCTGGGATCAGTAGCTATGGAATCTTTTGATATAGGTGCTGTGGCGAAACCAATACTACAGAAATTAACACAAAAAGTTCAAGAAACAGCTTTTTTAGCTATTCGTGCTCAATATGAAGTTGTTTATATATTGAAGATTGATTCAAATCGATCTGCTAATACAACTGCACAACCTGGATATCATAGACCTTTATATAATACTGGATTGGGAAAAGCATTTTTATCAGCTATGACAAGAGAGGAACAAGAAAAAATATTTTCAAATATTGAATTAAAACCAGTTACTAAACATACAATTACGGATAAAAATGTACTTATTAGACAGTTAGAACAATTTAAACGCCAGGGCTATGCTATTGATGATGAGGAGAGTGAATATGGGCTATATTGTATTGGCACAACAATTTCTACTGTGGACAAAAATATAGAAGCTGCTATTAGCATATCTGGATCAAAGACTAGAATAATTTCCAACAAGGAGGCTATTATAGAAGATATGTTTGATGCAGCAAATGAAATTTCTAGAAAACTTGGAGGAAAGTAGGAATACATATTTTATAGAAGCTGGGAAAATTTTGCATTGCACCTAAAGGGTGCTTTTTTTTTACAATCTTTTGAAAGTCAAAAAGTAGATAAACGTTGACAAAAAGGAAAACGGAGAAGATTTTGTAGCTAATAGGTATAATATTTCTTCTATTAATAATATGAGAGGTGAAGAGATAGAAACATTTGGTATGTTGTCAATGGTTAAGGAAGATTGGAAGGAAGATGGGGTATCAGTGTTTTTACCAGGATCTCATACCCATATAGTATATATTAAGCATGGCTCTATTAAAGATATTTTGTCTACGTTTTCAGGGGAACTTTTTTATGCAGTTTCAACGAGTACGATTTTAGCAACCTCAATAGACAGTAAAACAGACAAGATTGATGAGGAAATGTTGTTAATGGGTTTTCAAGCGTTAAAGGAATATGGAATAAATAGGGCACTTTATTTAGTAAATACTATGAAAATATTTAGTAAATTAGATAAAGTTGAAAAAACTTCGTTTTTAGAAGGTGTAATAATGGGTGGAGTTATATTAGCATTTGAGAAAATATTAGAAGATAAATGGATGGATATAAAAGGTATAGCTATTGTTGGAAATAACAAAATAGCTAATATTTATAGAATTCTTATGAAAAAGTTAAATAGATATATACCTGTTAACACTTTTCAACAACCGGAAAAAGAAAGCTTTGCGGTAAAAGGTTTTCTAGAACTTATAAGAATGGAGGAGCTAAATTGAATAAAAAGGTATTTATTACTTCAAGATCATTTGGACAGGTGAGTGATAGGCCACTAAAAATATTGAGCCAAAATAATATAGAATATGATTTTAAAAGTAAGCCAAGTCTTTTGGAAGAAAAAGATTTTTTAAATGTAATTGATAAATATGATGCACTTATAGTAGGTGCAGATAAGATTACTGAAAAAGTAATAGAAAAAGGTAAAAATTTAAAGATTATTTGTAAACATGGGACTGGAGTAGATAATATTGATTTAAATTCAGCTAAGAAGAATAATGTTTGTGTAACTAATGTAGCAGGTGTAAATTCTGATGCGGTAGCAGATACGACCTTTGGATTGATTATTGACATTGCAAGAAGGTTATCATATGCCTCAAATATAGTAAAGTGTGGAGAATGGACAAAAGTTATTGGCGTTGATGTGCATAATAAGACTTTAGGTATTATAGGATTTGGTGCAATAGGTAAAAAGGTTGCGAAAAGGGCTTTAGGATTTGACATGAAAGTTATAGCATACGATCCGTTTATAAATAAATTGCCAGATAATTATGATAAAGTACAATTATCAGGATTTCAATATATTCTTAAAAATTCGGATTTTTTAACTTTGCATATTCCTCTAAACAAGGGTACGAGAAATCTTATAGATGAACCCCAGATGTCAATAATGAAAAAAGGAAGTTTTATAATCAATGCATCAAGAGGTGGAATCATAAATGAAGATGCTCTGTATAAGAATATTATTAATGGGCATTTGGCAGGTGCTGGTTTAGATGTTGTTGAAAAAGAACCAGCAAAAGGAAATCCTTTGCTGAAATTAGATAATGTTGTTATCTTGCCTCATATAGCATCATATTCAAAAGAAGCTATAGACTCAGTAAGTACTACATGTTCTTGGAATGTGGTAAAAAAATTAAATAATGAAACGCCAGACAATATAATAGTGTAATTCAATAAAAATTATTATTTTAATATTAATTTAATATATTATGGAGGGTTATTATGAAAATTACAGGTTATAAATTATTTCAAGTACCGCCAAGATGGTTATTCCTAAAAATAAATACTGATGAAGGAATATCAGGATGGGGGGAGCCAATAGTTGAGGGAAGAGCTTCAACTGTTAAAGCTGCAGTAATAGAATTTATGGATTATATGGTTAATCAAGATCCAATGAAAATTGAGGATCATTGGAATATTATGTACCGTGCAGGATTTTATAGAGGTGGACCTATATTAATGAGTGCAATAGCAGGAATTGATCAGGCCCTTTGGGATATAAAAGGGAAATATTTTAATGTTCCTATATATCAATTACTGGGAGGAAAATGTAGAGATAAGATTAAGGTTTATTCATGGGTTGGCGGAGATCGTCCTTCGGATGTTGTTAAAGCAGCTAAGTCGGCTGTTAATGCAGGATTTACGGCGGTAAAAATGAATGGCTCTGAGGAACTGCAAATTGTTGATTCATATAAAAAAGTAAATAAATCAGTTGAAAGAATAGCTATGATAAGGGAAGCTCTTGGATCTGACATTGGAATTGGAATAGATTTTCATGGAAGGGTACACAGGCCAATGGCTAAAGTTCTTGCAAAAGAATTAGAACCATATAAACCCATGTTTATAGAAGAGCCAGTATTGCCAGAGAATAATGAAGCCCTAAGAGATATCGCAAATGCTGTAAGTATACCAATTGCCACTGGGGAGAGAATGTTTTCTAGATGGGATTTCAAAAAAGTATTTATAGATGGATATGTAGATATAATTCAGCCAGATCTATCTCATGCTGGTGGAATTACTGAATGTAAAAAAATAATATCTATGGCAGAAGCATTTGATATTGCAGCAGCTCCCCATTGTCCATTAGGACCAATAGCACTTGCGGCATGTTTACAGGTTGATGCAACTGTATATAATTCATTTATTCAAGAGCAGAGTTTGGGAATTCATTATAATGTTAAAGCAGATTTGTTAGATTATCTTAAGGATAAAGAAGTTTTTGATTATAACGATGGGTATGTAAAAATACCTAATGGGCCTGGCCTTGGAATTGAAATTAATGAGAATTATGTAGATAAGATGGCTAAGATAGGACATAACTGGAGAAATCCTATATGGAGACATAATGATGGAAGTATATCGGAATGGTAGTTTTTGGAAAGATAGATATAAACTTTTTGTATAGTGTTTTAGATTTACCTTAATAATATTTAGAAGGGAACGATAAATATGGAAACTGGTAAAAATATAAGAATTGAAAATACAAAACCTACAAGAGCAAGAATGATAATATTAGCAATGGTTTTTGTATGTGTTATAATTAATTACATGGATAGAAGTAATGTATCCATTGCTGCCCCAATGTTTAGTAAAGAATTACATTTATCATCAGTACAACTTGGACTAATATTTTCGGCTTTTGGTTGGGCATATGCACTTTTGCAAATTCCAGGAGGAATATGTTTGGACAAGTTTGGATCAAGGGTAATGAATACGATATCATTAGGAATGTGGTCATTGTCAACGTTATTACAAGCTTTTGTTAAGGGATTTCCGTCATTTTTAGGATTAAGAATATCATTGGGAATCTTTGAGGCACCAGCATTTCCAACTAATAATAGAGTTGTAACTACATGGTTTCCAGAAAATGAAAGAGCATCTGCTATAGGATTTTACACATCAGGGCAGTTTGTTGGATTAGCATTTTTAACTCCTTTATTAGTTGCACTTCAAAATATTTTTGGATGGAGAGCCTTGTTTGTCATTACAGGAGTGATTGGGATGTTATGGGCTGCAGGATGGTATTTTTTATATAGAGATCCTAAGGCAAGCAAATGGATTAATGAACGGGAACTTAATTTTATTCGAAAAGGTGGAGCAATAGTAGATATATCTAATAAAAATGAAGAGGGAAAGATTAAGCGTAAATTTACCATAAATGATTTTAAGATTGTATTAACTAGTCGTAAATTATGGGGTATATATATAGGACAATTTGCAGTGTGTTCAACATTATGGTTTTTCCTAACTTGGTTTCCAACTTACTTGGTAGAATATAGACATTTAGGTTTTATTAAAATGGGTTTTTTAGCTTCACTGCCATTTTTAGCAGCATTTTGTGGTGTAATAATTTCTGGAATAATTTCGGATTCTTTAATTAAAAAAGGTGTGTCAGTTGGGATAGCAAGAAAAACACCTATAATATTTGGGCTATTATTATCAACATCAATAGTAGCAGCGAATTTTGTTGAAAGTCCATCGCTTGTTGTTTTGTTTATGACATTGGCTTTTCTAGGAAATGGACTAGCATCAATAACGTGGGTTTTTGTATCTACAATAGCTCCTATAGAATTAATAGGGTTAACAGGAGGTGTATTTAATTTTATAGGAAATTTATCATCGATTTTTATACCATTAGCTATTGGATTTATTGTCAAGGGGGGAAACTTTCAACCGGCTATTATATTAATTGGTGTGATTACATTTTTGGGAGCTTTGTCTTACATATTCTTAGTAGGAAAAGTTGAAAGAATAAAGGTTAATGGCTAATAATCTAGAATTCATAAAAACATACTGTAATTTTCTTATGTGATTCACCAATGTTATTATTAATGTGTTAATATAATTTTATAGTTTAGTTGAAATTGACGTTTTATAAAGTTAATCTTAAGATGACATTATCACAAGTTAACAACACAAAAAATGAATTAAATATTGACTTGAAACTAAAATTGTGTTATTCTAAGCTACGGTAAATTAAATAGTAGGAGCCCTTTAAAACTAGTTCAGAGAAACTGGGAAGGCTTAGTAATGATTTAAGATATTATATAATATTCAGTAAAAGTGTCTTCCAAATTGAGGAGACACTTTTTTGAACCTTTAATTTTAGTACAGAGATACTGAGAAGGAGGAAGGAAAATGTTAAAAGGAAGACATTTAATCGACATCATGGATTTTTCGACAGAAGAGCTTGATGAAATATTTGAATTAGCCAATGAGATAATTTCGGGAGAAGAAAAATTCTCTCAGGTATGTCGGGGAAAGTTACTGGCTACGTTATTTTATGAACCCAGTACTAGAACCAGGTTGAGCTTTGAATCAGCCATGATGAGACTGGGCGGAAAGGTAATAGGGTTTTCAGATGCACGTTCAAGTTCCGTGTCAAAAGGTGAAAGCATAGCGGATACCATAAGGGTAATTGGCTGCTATGCGGATATAGCTGCTATGAGGCATCCAAAAGAAGGAGCACCTAAAATTGCATCTATGTACTCCCCTATACCCGTTATAAATGCGGGAGATGGAGGGCACCAGCACCCTACTCAAACTCTTGCAGATCTTTTAACTATCAAATCTATAAAAGGAACAATGTTCAATCTGAAGATAGGATGTTGTGGAGATTTAAAGTTTGGAAGAACAGTACACTCGCTTATTAAAGCCATGTCTAGGTATGAAGGAAACAGCTTCACATTGATATCTCCCAAGGAATTGAAAATACCCGATTATGTAAAAAAAGAGCTGGACAATAAGAATGTTGAATACAGTGAAACGAGTAATTTGGAAAATGTTATAGACTCTTTGGATATTCTTTATATGACAAGAGTTCAAAAGGAAAGATTTTTTAATGAAGAGGACTATGTAAGGTTGAAGGACAGCTATATATTGGATAGAGAAAAGATGTCCAGAGCGAAAGAGGATATGATAGTGCTGCATCCACTGCCGAGAGTAAATGAAATCTCTTATGAAATTGACAGGGATCCCAGGGCCTGTTATTTTAAACAGGTGAAATACGGCATGTACGTTAGAATGGCTCTTATGATGAAATTACTTGGAATTCAATAGGGGGTAATGAATAATGCTTACTATAAATAGTATAAAGAACGGAATTGTCATTGATCATATAAAGGCTGGATTTGGAATGAAAATATATAAGTATCTTGAGCTGGATAAAGTTGATTATTCTGTGGCTCTTATAATGAATGCTGAAAGCAGAAAGCTTGGGAAAAAAGACATTATAAAAATAGAAAACAATCTGGAAATGGACTTTGATGTACTTGGGTTTATAGATCCAAACATAACAATTGATATAATAAAGGATGAATCCATATATAAAAAAATAAAATTAAAGCTGCCGCGCAGGGTGGAGAATATAATAGAATGTAAAAACCCAAGATGTGTAACTTCTGTAGAAAAAAATATACCTCATATTTTTAACCTGGTGGATGAAAAGACAGGGGAATACAGATGTGAATACTGTGATCAGATATATGAAAATATATCCCTATAAAGTATACAGTAGGATTAGAGTGCGTGAAAGGATGATTATAAATGGAACTTCTTATAAGGCATGCCAGGGTAGTGGATTGTTCTCAGGATTTTCTAGGAGATGTGTATATAAAAAATGGAGTTATAAACAAAATTGGAAAAAATCTGGAAGGAAATTGCAGGACAATAGATGCTAAAGGGTTAGTTCTAATGCCATCCTTGGTAGATTTGCATGTGCATTTTAGAGAACCGGGATTTACAGATAAAGAGGATATAGAAAGTGGGTGCAGGGCTGCAGTCAGAGGGGGGTATACCATGGTAAATCTCATGGCAAATACGAATCCCCCCTGCAGCAGCATGAAAACTATAAATTATGTATTGAAAAGAATCAGAGAAGTGGGACTGATAGATGCACATCAATGTGCCACTATAACCAATAATTTTGATGGAGAGGATATAAGTCATTTGGATGAACTCAGCGGAGATGTAAAAATAATATCTGAAGACGGAAAAGATGTCATGAATGGCGGAATTATGCTGAAAGCTATGATGAAGGCTAGAAAACTGGGAAAGATAGTAATGTGCCATTCAGAGGATGGATCCCTTTCGGACATTGACATGAGGCTGGCGGAAAATATAATGACCTGGAGAAATATATCATTTTCGGAATATACAGGATGTCCTGTGCACATAGCCCATGTAAGCACCAAAGAATCCATGGAATATATAATAAGGGCTAAAAGCAATGGGGCAAATATAACTTGTGAAGTTACTCCTCATCATATAGTCCTTTCAGGAAACAATTACAGGGTGAATCCTCCCATAAGAGATGCAGAGGATGTAAATTACCTCGTGGACAGTATAAAAAAAGGCTGGGTAGATGCTATAAGTACGGATCATGCACCTCATACGAAAGAAGATAAGCAAAGAGGTGCAGCTGGGATATCAGGTATAGAGACAGCTTTCAGCTTGTGTTATACAAAGCTTGTTAGGGGAGGTCACATAACTTTAAATAGACTTTCACAGTTGATGTCCAGAAATCCTTCCAGAATATTGAAGGTCCAAAAAGGACTTATAACTCCAGGATATGATGGAGACTTGATTTTGGTAGATTTAAACGTGGATTATATAATAAGAAGCTGTGAATTTAAATCCAAAGGTAAAAATACTCCCTTTGAAGGACGTAGGGTATTTGGTAAAGTGATTAAAACAATAAAAGCAGGAAAGACTGTGTTTGAACAGGAAATTTGATATTTTTGATTCGAGGGGGTTATTTATGATTATAGATGAATTATATGACAGAGTGGAGAAGACGGGAAATGTATGCGTAGGTCTGGATACAGACCTGGAATACATACCTAAAAATATAGTGAAATCCTGTGAAAGTGCAGAGGATGCAGTATTTGAATTCAACAGAAATATAATAGACAGCACTTTTGATGTAGCTGCCTGTTATAAGGTGCAGATTGCCTACTATGAAGCCCTGGGAATTGAGGGTATTAGAGCTTATAGCAGGACTTTGAAATATATAAGGAGCAGGCATGCCATAGTTATTGCCGATATTAAGAGGGGAGACATAGCAAAGACAGCTGAAATGTATGCAAGAGCCCACTTTAATGGAGATTTTGAGAGTGACTTTATCACTCTCAATCCATATATGGGGTTTGACACCATAGAGCCCTATATACCTTATATTGCAGGCAAAAATAAAGGCCTCTTCATACTTATACGAACTTCAAACAGGGGTGCTAGGGATTTACAGTATGTAAATACGGAAAAAAAGAGAAAATTATATGAAATAGTGGGAGAAAAAATAAACAACCTGGGCAAAAGATATCTGGGGAACTGCAGTTACAGCAGTATCGGCGGTGTAATAGGCTGCACTCATCAGGAAGAGGGAGCTCAGCTTAGAAGCAATTTGAATACTACCTTTTTTTTAATACCCGGATACGGAGCACAAGGTGGAAAAGCTGAGGATATTTCAGTTTATCTTAAAAATGGCAACGGCGGCGTGGTGAACTCCTCCAGAGGTATATTACTTGCCTATAAGAACAGGGAAATGGGTGAAAAAAACTATGGAGAATGTGCCAGGGAAGCGTGCATTAAAATGAGAGAAGATATATGGAAATTAAGATAATAATGGAGAGAAATGGAGAAAAAATCTATTGGAAGATAAGTTAAATTATACATGTAAGGAAGTATATGGAAACACAGAAATAAGCGACAATATATATCAACTTGAAGTCAGCGGTAGTTTCAGGGGAAACCCAGGCCAGTTTTATATGCTGAGATGCTGGGAAAAGGAACCTGTGTTGTCAAGGCCCATAAGCATACATGCTTTGGAAAAAAATAAAATAACTTTCCTGTATCGGGTAATAGGGAATGGAACCAAGAAACTGTGCAATTTAAAAAGAGGGGATAAAATTAACCTCCTGGGGCCTTTGGGAAATGGATTCAATATGAAAAAACTGGAGGGAAACATTGCCGTAATAACTGGTGGAATAGGTATTGCTCCAATGTTTTATCTTGTCGTGGACATGATAAATCACAATTTAATCAGCAGTGAAAATCGAAAAAATTTGAAAGTGGATTTGTATGCAGGATTTAAAGATGAAATATATTCTGTAGAAAAATTCAGATCCCTTGTTGATAATGTATATATTACTACAGAATCGGGTAAATATGGGAAAAGAGGTTTTGTCACGGAGGGATTTAAACCGGAATTTTATGATATGGTACTGTGCTGTGGACCTGAAGTCATGATGAAAAAAGTGGCGGAAGGTTGTGTGAGAAAAAAGGTAGCAGTGTATATGTCCATGGAAAGACGTATGGCCTGTGGGATCGGGGCCTGTTTGGGATGTGCCTGTAATACAATTTTTGGAAATAAAAAGGTATGTAAAGATGGTCCTGTTTTTTCAGGCCGGGAGCTGGTATGGTAAGTTGAAACTGTTTATTTTATTTGGAAGGGAGTTTGGTCAATTGCTGGATATATGCGGCGTGAAACTTAAGAATCCTGTAATTGCTGCATCGGGAACTTTTGGATTTGGAGAGGAATACAATGCTATCTACGATGTGTCAAAATTGGGGGCAATATGTTCAAAAGGCATTACACTGAATAAAAGGGAGGGAAATTACGGCACTAGGATTTTCGAAACTACAGGGGGTATATTAAACAGTGTGGGACTTCAAAACCCAGGTGTTGATCATTTTATAGAAATTGAGCTGCCTGAGATGAAAAGATTTGACACAGTTGTAATAGCCAATCTGGGGGGAAGTACTTTGAAGGAATATATTGAGGCCGTGGAAAAGCTGAGTGATTCAGATGTGGATATTGTAGAACTCAATATATCATGCCCCAATGTGAAAAACGGCGGTATGGCTTTTGGTATAAAATCCCGGGTGGCCAATGAAGTAGTAAAAGCGGTCAGAGAAAAATGCAGTAAACCTCTTATGGTAAAATTGTCGCCCAATGCAGAAGATATTGTGGATATGGCCTTAAATTGCTGTGAAGCAGGGGCAGACAGTATATCTCTTGTAAATACCTTTAAGGCCATGGCTGTAGATGTAAGAAATAAGAAAGCGGTATTTGATAATATTACTGCTGGGCTTTCAGGACCTGCAATAAAGCCCATAGCTCTTAGAATGGTGTATGAGGTTTCAAAGGCAGTAAATGTTCCTGTAGTTGGGATAGGTGGAATATGCAGTTGGGAGGATGCGGTGGAATTTATCATGGCAGGTGCCAGTGCGATTCAAGTTGGAACTGCAAATTTCATTAAGCCTGACATATGTCTGGATATAATAGAGGGGCTTGAAAAATATGCGGCAGAGGAAAAAATAGAGGATTTAGAAGAAATAAGAGGAATAATCTAGGAGGAAAATTATGAGCAATTTAGTTATAGATAATTTGAAAGAATCCGGGGCACTTTTAGAGGGACATTTTTTACTTTCTTCAGGGAGGCACAGCAATAGATACTGTCAGTGTGCTAAACTTTTGCAATATCCGGATAGGGCGGAAAAAGTATTGGCAGTTGTTGTACAAAAGTTGAAGGGTGTCTATTTTGACAAAATAGTAGGGCCTGCAATGGGTGGAATAATAGTTTCCTATGAGCTTGCAAGACAGACTGGAAAACCCGGGATATTTGCAGAAAGACAAAATGGAGATATGACTATAAGAAGAGGTTTTGAGATAAATCCGGGAGAGAAGATCTTGATTTCCGAAGATGTGGTGACTACGGGGAAGTCTTCACTGGAAGTTGCCAGAGTTGTAGATAATTTGGGAGGTAAGGTTATAGGTATATGCTGTATAGTTGACAGGAGAGCAAAAGATATAGATATACCCTATCCTGTATATAGTGCAGTAAAGTTAGACATAAGCACTTATGATGTAGAAGATTGTCCTATGTGTAAGGATGGAATGGAATATGTGAAGCCCGGGAGTAGAGTGTTTAAATCGAGTAATTCTTAAGCTCAGTTAAGTCTATTTAAATAAATTAAGTAGGGCTTAGCTTTATCCGAACGCTAACATTGCTAATACTCCCAACTTCTTAAAGCTTACGATAAGCACTGCTACGCGCCTGGATAAGTTCTGCTAAGGTTCAGCTGGAGAAAAGTATTTCTTATAGGCAAACTCCATCTGAACCCAAGAATCACTTGATAAATAAAGTGGATGCAATAGATTAAATATATCTGGAAAGGTTCACAAAAAATTAGTACTATTTCTTAGGATTTTGAGTTATAATAAATAACGAGTATTTATGTATTATAGATAAAAAATTAGAATGGTTTTTTTATCTATGATGATTGGTTAAGTTTATAATTTTAATACTGAGTATAGGAGGAATTTTTGAGTGGTTAAGCCAAGTATTTTTAGCAAAGAATATGAGAAGAAAATGCGACGACGCAAGAGAAATTTGATTATACTTGTGATAGCGTGTTTATTAATAATAGCTTTAGCTGTAATTTATATAAGAGGGGCATTTAAAGCCGCAGTAAAGGAAACAAATAAAGTAAAAAGTAATATTTCTGCTGAAAATAAACAGGTAAAGGACAGTAGCCATGGTGCAAAGGTATCTTCGACAGATCAGAAATCCAAATCAGTAAAAAAAGAAGAAAATTATAAAATAAAATTGAGTGATGGCAAGAGTGTAAATTTGGCATACGAAGGTAAGGGCAGCGATAGAAAATTTAAAAGTGTCACTCCTGGAAATGGAAATTATGATATAAGTCCCTCTGCTAAAAATATAGTGCTATTTGACAGCAAATCTCAAAGTATACTTCTAGTAGATATAAATGGCAATAAACAGGATATAACAAATCCTAAATATGTATCTACTAACGGCAGTGTGATAGAAAAAAATGCCCAAATATCCAGCAATCCATCTTATATATGGTGTTTATCACCGAAATTTTTGGACGACAATAATATCGCATATATAAGTCAACTACCATGGATAGGTAAGACCTCAAAATATGTGTGGATAGAGAATATACAGAATAAAAGTCACATTATGGTTCAAGGTATACAGGGAGAAAATATAAAATTTCAGAGATTAACCGAGAAGGGACTTACAGTGATCGAAGATGGCGCAACTGTTTATGTAAATGCAGCAGGTTCTGTTACCCAGTAGGTGGGGTATGTACCTTGCTGACTGGGTATTCTTGTAGTACAGTGGACAATAATAACTAGCTTGTTAATTTAGGAGGTATTATGGATATAGGATTGTCATCTGCCAGTTTTTATCCATATGTAAATACGGAAGACAGTATAACTATAATGAGAAATTTAGGATTTAAATTGGGAGAGATATTTTTAAACAGCGATAGTGAGTATGAAGAAAGTTTTGGAAAGTTGCTTTTGGAACAAAAGTTAAAAAATGATTTTGTTATCAATTCAGTTCATGCATTTTCTTCTTCTTTTGAACCCTATTTATTTGATGAGTATAAAAGAAGAAGGGATGATGCTTTTTTAAAATTTGAAAAAGTTTGTAAATTAGCAAAATTGCTGGGAGCTAAATGCTATACTTTTCACGGTATGAAGTATAGAAAATTACAAGAGGTTCACAGCAGTTTTATTTTTGACATTTATAATAAGTTGACATACGCAGCAGGAAAACAGGGTATAAAATTATGCCAGGAGAATGTTTTCTGGTGTTTATCCAGCAATACTGATTTTTTGTATGAGCTTAGGGAAAAATGCAGTAATCCCATATATTTTACTCTGGATATAAAACAGGCTTATAGAGCGGGCAGGACACCTGAAGAATATATAGACGTCATGGGAAGTGCTATGGAAAATCTTCATCTAAATGACAGAGACGATAAAAATTCCTGCCTTCTTCCGGGAAAAGGAGATGTGGATTATAAAAAAATACTTTGTAAGTTAAAGGAAATAGGATATAATAAAGTGGGTATAATTGAAGTATATAGTGATAATTATAAAGATTATTGTCAGCTGAAAGAGTCCCAAAACTATATCTGGAATATTATTTGCAGTCAAAAACTATGAAATTTGTTTGCTTAATATGAAATTATAATACGAATATTATAATTTTAGTGGTAAAATATATAATATAAAGGTACAAATTAATAATTTATTCTTAATATTGAAATTAAATTATGGTCAATGAGTAAAAGTGGAAAGTATAATATATAAATGTGAATGGATATATGATATAATAGCATAGTTGATATAAGCATACAGAGTAATTAGTGGGAGGAATTTTGTAATGAATGTTAAGAAGGAAACGATAGAAGAAAATGTTGTAAAATTAGAGATAACTGTAGAATCTTCAAAATTTAATGAAGCAATGAAAAAAGCATTTGTGAAAAATGCCAAAAAGTTTAATATACCAGGTTTTAGAAAGGGCAAGGCCCCAATGAACATAATAAAGAAATATTACGGTGAAGGAGTTTTTTATGAAGATGCTATAAATTTCTGCTGTGATGATACATATCCCAAGGCACTGGAAGAAAACAGCATAAAACCTGTGGATTATCCTCAAATTGATATAGTTCAGATAGGTGATAATAAAGATTTTGTATATACGGCAACTGTAACTGTGTTTCCAAAAGTAAAACTTGGAGAATACAAAGGTCTTGAAGTGAAAAAGAATACATATGAAGTGACAGAGGAAGATGTGGAAAAAGAATTAGAGACAATGCAGCAGAAAAATGCTAGAATAGAAACAAAAGAAGATGGAGTTGTAGAAAAGGGAAATATAGCCGTAATAGATTTTAAGGGAACAGTGGATGGCAAAGAATTTGAAGGTGGAGAAGGAAAAAATTATAAATTAGAAATTGGTTCAGGAACTTTCATAGATAATTTTGAAGATCAACTTATTGGACTAAAGACTGGTGATTCCAAGGATGTCCATGTGAAGTTCCCCGAAGAATATGGAAGAGAGGATTTAAATGGAAAGGAAGCTGTATTTAAAGTTACAGTCAATGAAATAAAGATCAAGGAATTACCGGAGCTAGATGATGAATTTGCGAAGGAAATATCTGAATTTGATACCTTGGAGGAAGTTAAGGCTGACATAAGAAGTAAGAAACAGGAGGCAAATCAATTAAAAGCTGACAGGGAATTTGAGGAAGCAGTTTTAGATGCGGTTTGTTCAAATGCAGAAGTGAATATACCAGAAGTTATGATTAAAAAAGAAGTTGATAATATGCTTAAGGATTTAGAGATGAAATTGAAATACCAGGGGTTAGATCTTAAAACTTATTATCAATATACAAATAATACAGAAGAAAAAGTTAGAAATTATATGAAAGAAACAGCAGAAAAGAGAGTTAAAACGGATTTAGTTGTTGGAGAAATAGCTAAAGTGGAAGATATAAAAGTGGAAGATGAGGAACTTTTAGAGAGAGCAAAGGATATGGCTAAACAGTATGGCAGCAAAGAAGAGGATAAGATTCAAAAGATGTCAAAGCTTATTCTCGATAGCCAGAAAGAATATTTGAAAACAGATGTAATGAATGGCAAGGTAGTAAATATGTTGGTGGATAGTAGTAAGGCGATATAAATTATTTTTTAATATATACTAATTTAAGATATAGTATAAAGGAGGAGAGATTTATGAGTTTAGTACCAGTAGTTGTAGAACAGACAAATAGAGGAGAAAGATCCTATGATATTTATTCTAGACTTTTAAAGGATAGGATAGTAATGTTAAGTGAGGAAGTAAATGATGTAACGGCTAGCCTTGTGGTAGCACAATTGCTGTTTTTGGAAGCTGAAGATCCAGATAAAGACATATATCTTTACATAAATAGCCCAGGAGGATCTATAACCTCTGGAATGGCAATTTATGATACAATGCAGTATATAAAGTCAGATGTGTCCACTATATGCATAGGAATGGCAGCTTCTATGGGTGCATTTTTGCTTACAGCTGGTGCAAAGGGAAAAAGATTTGCACTTCCAAATGCAGAGATAATGATACATCAACCTCTTGGTGGATTTCAAGGGCAGGCGACTGATATAGGAATTCATGCAAATAGAATACTAAAAATAAAGAAAAAACTAAACACTATAATAAGCGAGAAAACAGGTCAGCCTCTTGAAAAAGTTGAAAGTGATACAGAGAGAGATAACTTTATGTCGGCAGAAGAAGCCAAAAATTATGGTTTAATAGATGAAGTTATTACAAAAAAGAAATAACCTTTAGTGAGGTGTAGAAATGGCAAAAAATGATGAAAAAAAGCAACTTAAGTGCTCATTCTGCGGTAAGACACAAGATCAAGTTAGAAGATTAATTGCAGGACCTGGTGTATACATCTGTGATGAATGTATAGAGCTTTGTTCTGAGATAATAAGTGATGAATTTGAGGAAGATGTACAGATAGACATGACTTCAATTCCAAAGCCTATAGAAATAAAAAATTATCTTGATCAATATGTGATAGGTCAGGAAGATGCAAAGAAGTCACTAGCAGTGGCAGTATATAATCATTATAAAAGGATAAATTCTAATAAGGAAAGTGATGATATAGAACTACAGAAAAGTAATATACTTTTACTTGGACCTACAGGATCTGGTAAAACACTTTTAGCTCAGACTCTGGCAAGATTTCTGAATGTACCTTTTGCTATTGCAGATGCTACTACGCTTACAGAAGCTGGCTATGTGGGTGAAGATGTAGAAAATATATTGTTAAAACTTATACAGAATGCTGATTATGATATAGAAAGAGCTGAACGCGGAATAGTTTATATAGATGAAATAGACAAGATAGCTAGGAAATCAGAAAATCCATCTATAACTAGGGATGTGTCGGGAGAAGGTGTACAGCAGGCACTTTTAAAGATACTGGAAGGTACTGTAGCTTCAGTGCCACCTCAGGGGGGAAGAAAACATCCTCATCAGGAATTTATTCAGATCAATACCACTAATATATTATTTATATGCGGTGGAGCTTTTGACGGTATAGATAGTATAATAGAGAGAAGGACTAGAATAAGTACTCTTGGTTTTGGTGCAAATATACAATCTAAAAAGGAAAAGGACGTAGGAAAGCTTCTAAAGGAGATAATGCCAGGAGATCTCTTGAAGTATGGTCTTATACCGGAGTTTGTAGGAAGAATTCCAATTATAGTAACTTTAGATGCGCTTGATAAAAATGCATTGATAAGTATTTTGAAGGAACCCAAAAATGCACTTGTTAAACAATATAAAAAACTCTTTGAATTTGATGATGTAGAACTGGAATTTGAAGATGGGGCATTGGATGCGATAGCGGAAGAGGCATTAGAGAGAAACACAGGAGCAAGAGGACTTAGAGCTATTATAGAAGAAACTATGAAAGACATAATGTTTGATATTCCCTCGAGAGAGGAAATATGTAAGGTAATAATAGATAAAAATGCAGTGTTAAAGGGAAAACCAAAGGTTATAAATGCTGAAAATGGGAAGAGAACTCCTATTAAATTAAAAAAATCCAGAACGCGAAAAGGTCCTGAAACTGCATAGCTTCATATCAAAAAGAGTACTGATTCCGGTACTCTTTTTTAGGTAAAGTTTAGGTTATCTATGTTTAATTCAATAAAATGATTGTGGATAAAGTACAGGGTAATTGAAAAAAATATATTTTATAGTTATAATAAATTAATCTGTTGTTTGTTAGCAGAAAATGTTATTGTACTATAAAATCTTTTAAAAGGAGGAGAGAGATATGGATAAAAATTTAAGAGATCTTCCTCTAATTCCGTTGAGAGGTATTACTATATTTCCGTATATGGTTCTGCATTTTGATGTAGGTAGGGAAAAATCAATACTTGCACTTGAAGATGCCATGCTTACAGAGCAGAGAATATTTTTGACTGCACAGAAGGATGTAAAAACTGAAGAACCTGGAGAAGAAGATATATTTAGAACAGGTACAATTTGTAATATAAAGCAGATATTGAAATTGCCTGGAGATACAGTGAGAGTACTTGTAGAGGGTGAATCCAGAGCAGTGCTTAGAAAATATATCAGTGAAGATCCATTTTTTAAAGTTCAAGTTGAAGTAATAGAGGATAAAAATTATAGCGAGGATAAAAATTATGAAGCCCTTGTGCGAGCTATAGAAAAAAATTTTAATGAATATATAAAGTTATCTGGAAATATACCGGTAGAAACTATAATAACATTGGAAGAGTTAAACAGTCCTGGAAGATTAGCTGATACTGTGAGTTCCTATCTGATGTTAAAACAGGAAAAAAAGCAGGAACTTCTTGAATGCTATGATGTGGGAAAAAGACTTGAAAAATTGCTTTCCATATTGGTAAATGAAATAGAAATTTTGAAGTTGGAAAGGAAAATAGGCGCTAAGGTAAGAAACAAAATAGATAAAGTTCAAAAGGAATATTATCTGAAAGAACAGTTAAAAGCTATACAGGAGGAACTAGGGGAAGAAGATGAAGACAAAAGAGAAATAAAGAGGTATAAGAATAAGATAACTAGAGCTAAATTGCCTAAAGGTGTTAAAGATAAGGCGTTATATGAGTTGGATAGACTTAAAAATACAGGTTCTTATTCTTCAGAAGGAGGAGTAATAAGAACTTATCTGGACTGGATATTGAGTCTTCCATGGAATATTGAGACTAAAGATAATTTAAATATAAAATTAGCCAGAGAAATACTTGAAAAGGATCACTATGGATTAAAAGATGTTAAAAATAGGATAATTGAGTATCTGGCAGTTAAAAAAATGAACAAGTCTCTTAAAGGACCAATACTTTGTCTTGTAGGACCTCCAGGTGTAGGGAAGACTTCTATTGCAAAGTCTATAGCCCATGCTTTAAACAGAAATTTTGTGAGAATGTCATTGGGGGGAGTGAAGGATGAGGCAGAGATCAGAGGACATAGAAAAACTTATGTAGGAGCTATTCCAGGAAGAATAATATATGGCATGAGACAGGCAAAATCAAAAAATCCACTGTTTTTACTGGATGAAATAGATAAAATGAGCAGCGATTTCAGAGGAGATCCAGCAGATGCACTTCTAGAGGTATTAGACAGCGAGCAAAACAGTACCTTCAGGGATCATTACCTTGAACTGGATTTTGATCTGTCCAATGTGATGTTCATAACTACTGCGAATACCCTTGAAACTGTTCCAAGGCCCCTTTTTGACAGAATGGAGGTAATAGAAGTATCTGGGTATACTTCTGAGGAAAAGTTTAATATATGTAAAAAATACCTGGTACCTAAAGAATTGAAAGAAAACGGAGTTAAAAATAATGAGATTGCTTTCTCAGATTCTTCCATATATAAGTTGATAGATAATTATACTAGGGAATCTGGGGTCAGAAGCCTGGAAAGAAGAGTTGCATCCCTTATAAGAAAAGCTATATCAGAAATGATGGAAAAAGGTAAAAAGTCCATAAGTATAACCGTAACTAAGGTTAAATACTACCTTGGTTCTGAAATATTTACCTATGATAAGGCAAATGAAGAAGATAAGGTTGGAGTAGTCATGGGAATGGCATGGACCGGATATGGAGGAGATACTCTTCCTATAGAGGCTACTGTTATGCCTGGAAGTGGCAAATTGCAGCTTACGGGTCAACTGGGAGATGTTATGAAGGAATCGGCTAAAGCTGGTTACAGTTATATAAGGGCCAATTCACATAAGTATGGAATTGAAAGTGACTTTTACAAAAATTATGATTTACATATACATGTTCCGGAAGGTGCAGTACCAAAAGATGGTCCTTCGGCAGGTGTGACTATGGTTACTGCTATGATATCTGCTTTAAGTAAAAGAAAAATAAAGCACAATGTGGCCATGACAGGGGAAATAACTTTGACAGGAAGAGTTCTTCCTATAGGAGGATTGAAAGAAAAAAGCCTTGCAGCATATAGGGCTGGTATAGATACGGTTATAATTCCTGAAAAAAATAAAAATGATCTATTGAAAATTCCCAATACAGTTAAAAACAAGATGAAATATATATTGGCAGACAACATAGATGTAGTATTGAAAAATTCGCTTTTAACCAGAGATTAGGTGGTATTTATTTATGAAAATAAAACAATCAGAATTTTTAATTTCAGCAGTAGATTCAAGTCAATATCCCAAAGACAACAGGGAGGAAATAGCTTTTGTTGGAAGATCCAATGTAGGAAAGTCCTCCCTTATAAATGCACTTGTAAATAGAAAAAAATTAGTTAAAGTAAGTAGTACTCCAGGTAAAACCAGGCTGATCAATTTCTTTTTAATAAATGATATGTTCTATTTTGTAGATTTGCCAGGTTACGGATATGCGAAAGCTTCGAAAAGGGAAATACAGGGATGGGGAAAAATAATAGAAAAATATCTGCAGGATAGAAAACAACTTAAAGCAATAGTTCTTATATTGGATTGCAGGCATAAACCAACGGCAGATGACATAACTATGTATAAGTGGATTAAGCATTATAAATATAAAACTGTTATTATAGTTACAAAAATTGATAAAATTTCTAAAAATAAATTATACGATAATTTAAAAATTATAAAAGATACTCTGGAGTTGAAAAAAGATGATGAAGTATTGACTTTTTCTGCTTTAAATAAGAAGGGAAGAGAAGAAATTTTGGATACTCTAGATTCCATGCTTAATTTAATTCCTGAAGATTAATAATTAGTAAGGCTAATAAAAATAGCAAGGAGAAATTAATAATGTTTAGGTTGGATATTATAAAAAATGCTCTAGTTTTTGTACTTGTTTATGTACCACCTCTTTTGGTATTTATCAAGTTCTGGCGGAAAGATAAAAGAAATAATGTAATTTTGCTTATTATAAGTGTATTGTATATAATTCTTTCCATATTTACAGAAAATTTTATTCCATTTATTTTTGTAGTTATTAATTTGTGGTATATAAAACATACAGATGAATTCTATAAGTTTGATTTTAAAAATTTTAAAATTTTTGAAGCTTTTAAGATGGTATTCATATTTTATTTGGCTGCTTTTTTTATATCTGCAATTGAGACAACAGTGCTTTCTAATTTTAAATTGGAATTACAACAGCAGGAAATAGTTACTCATATGGCAAATATGCCATTGGGAAAATTTTTAATAATGATTCCAATAGTTATAATATTTGCACCTGTCTTAGAAGAATTTGTATTTAGATGGCTTATATTTGAAAAAATATTTGCGAAGAGAATTGGAATTTACCTGGGAGCATTTTTAAGCAGCTTTTTATTTGCTGTAATTCATTTTAGCCTTAATGCATTTCCAATAATACTGTGGATTGGACTTTATAATTGTTATTTAATATATAAAAAGGGATACTGGTATGCAGTGTTCAATCATTTTGCATTTAATTCTGTAACTGTAATAGCACTTTTACTGCAAAAATTAAGCTGATTTTTAAAGTAAAAAACACTATCGGAAACTAATTACAAATTTTGATAGTGTTTTTTAATGTAATTTTAATTAACTTCTATGTGTGTTTCTACTGGAATTGATGGAATTTATATAATTATTTAATGTTTTGGCTGCATCTGGGGAATCTTGTAGCTCTTTTATTGTACGGAGAAGCTCTTCCTTTATAGTTCCTCCGTTTTCTATTTTAGATAATCTATTTTCCAATGCTGCCAGTTTTGATTTTATATCTGAATCGTTAAAGTTAGAATTCCCCTGAGTTCCTCCATTGGAAGAATTTAAATTTTCCATAAGTGAACCCAGTTGATCATTGGAGAAATTTTTATTTCCACCCAATGCGGATAATATGGATAGAAGTTGAGTTATATCTATATTGTTTAAAATATCACCTATATTAAAACCATTATTATAGTTCCTGTGGTGTTTTGACATTTACATTCACCTCGTTTTTAATGTTGTGTATTTGGTAAGTTGAACTTATACTTATATTCATTGAGTTATCATAATTAAATTTATATTATATATTATTCAAGATGGACAGATTTGACACAAAAATGGGAGATTGTAATGGTAAAATGTCCGGATAATAAGAGAAATTTAATTTTATATAAAATTTCACTAAAAAAATTATAGAAAGTAACGATATAATTAAATATTATGATAATTTTACACTGGAGGTTAAAAACATGTCTAAAATTTCTAATTTATTAGAGATAATAATGATAATACAATATAAGGGATTGACTACTGCATCGGAATTAGCCCAGACTTTAGGGGTGGATAAGAAAACGGTATATAGATATATAAGTAGTCTGAATAAAGCTAATGTACCTGTGTACACTAAAAAAGGAAGATATGGTGGATTTTATATAGATAAAAATTTTTACATGAAGTCTGCAAATTTGAGTGCAAGAGAACTTAGTGCACTTCTCATGGCCTCAGAAGTGCTTACAAAGCAAAATGGATTCATATATGAAAAAGAGCTTAAGAATGCAGTTTATAAGATAAAAAGTGTTTCTATAAATTCAGATATTAATTTAAGTGAAATGGATGACACAGGTGGCTTTTCTATAGATTCAATAGGCAATTTGAAAAAATTAGAGGATAAAATATCACAGATAAGTTATTCCATGAGTAAAGGAAAAAGCCTGAACGTAAATTATTTTTCGGTAAATAAAAACAATCTGACTATGAGAAAAGTGGATCCCTACGACTTAGTATTTAAACAGGGGAACTGGTATGTAGTAGGGTACTGTCATATGAAAGATGATATAGAAATTTTTAAGCTTGATAGAATCAAGAGTTTGAAAATAAGCGATGATATTTATATGAGACCCCACACATTCTCTCTTAAAGATTATTTAAACCAGCATTGGGGAGTGTTTATGGGAGATAAGATAAAGGTACTAATAAAATTTAGCAGAAACATCTCTCATTTTATAAAAAGTACAAAATGGAATACCAACCAGCGCATAGACGATCTGGAAGATGGAAGTATAATTTTAAGTCTCTATATAGATGATATTGAAGATGTGAAGAAATGGGTGATGGGTTTTGGAAAAGATGCTGAGATAATTGAACCTGAAGAACTGCGAAAAAATATTAAGTTAGAATTAGAGGAGTTATATAAAAAATATTAAAAATTTTAATTTATATGAATAATTTATTTATATTAGGACAATATAATAAATGTAATTAGGAGATATAAAATTCTCCTTAGCATCAAATAATATAAATTATTGTTTGATGTGTAACCCCCCATCCCCCTTGGGACCGCATATACGGTCCCTTTTTAATTATCTATTTCTATACATAGAGGCAATTTTGAAACGACAGTTTTTAGTATCACTGCTGTCAGGTACGAGAATTAAATCCAATTTATAATTTTTTACTGTATTTTTATCTGTTCTGGAAATACCCTTAAAATTTAATGACCAGGAAATTTCAGAAGCATTGCCGTCTTTATCGCATTTATTTTCCATGAAGAAACCGTCTTGAAATACATAGGTATTATTTTCTCCTGTCAAGTTGCCAATTAGGGCCATATTCTCTTTAGATATATTAGATGAAAAAATATCTTTTGGCTTATATGGTTCGCTTTCAGGCAAACTTTGTATAAATTTTACAAATGTATAAATAGTATCTTGTCCCATAAGAGAACTTCTGTATTCATAATCATAGTTTTTAAATCCATTATTTAAAAATATGTAATTGGAGAGATACATGGAGCTTTCACTCAGTTTACCTGATATGATTTTTGGAGTTCTGTTGTTTTTACAATCCATAAAACCAAGTATGTTGCTAGAATTTGACATAATATTTTTAAATCCTGTACCAGTATATATAAAGACACGTTGAACAGGTTTATTTTTTATTGAACCCTGCACAAATATTTCAGGAACTCTGTTTCTGGATACATCCATGAGTGTTATTCTTAAAGGCCAATATGGGGAATAGCTTTGAATTATTGGTGAATTTTTATTAGTATTGAAGTTAAAAGTTTTATTATCTATAACTGCTTTTATTAGATAGCTGTTTTCATCTCGTATGATAGACAGTATATCATTCTTTCCGTCACCATTGAGATCTGCCCGTATTTTTCTGCTGCTGGAGATAGTATTGAAAGAAGGAGAAGAATGTCTGGATACTATAAAGGTTACAGATAAAAATATGATTAAGATTAACAATATTAAAAAGTAAATATGTCGTTTCTTTAGAAATATTACTCTAAATTTCATAAATTTCACCTCCATTTAATTATATGAATTTATTATATATTTAATTATTTATGTACAAAATAAATTTATAAAATATTGACTGTATGAAACATAATTTTATGTACATACTCAGTATGAGTAATTTTTGAAGTGTTTATATTTGGAAGTGAGATGAGAAAATGTATGCTTCATAGAAATAAAATAATAATATTTTTTCTAACTCTGATATTACTGTTTAATTTATCTGCCTGTGGTGGAAATAGCAATGCAAGTGATGATGGACAAATAAATCTATATATTGGAGTAAAAGACAGAGAATCTTTAAATATGATAAAATATATTATAAATGAGTACAAAAAAGCCAATCCCAAGGTTGAATTGAATGTGGATAATTCCATAGGTGAGAAAATAGATGGAGATATAAATGACAACAGCAATATGGATGTTGTATTTATTTCCAGAACAGACATGCTGAATTTAGTTAGGAAAAGTGCTCTGTCTGATATGAGAAATTTATACAGGGAAAATAATTTAAATGAAAGATATTACAGCGTATCGAAGTCCTTTGGGAGATTTAATGACAGATACTATGGCATTGCAATATTTCCCTATACTATAGAAATATTGTGTAATGAAGATGCTTTTAATAAATTGAATTTAAAAATGCCCAATTCCATGAATGAATTTATGGGCAGCTTGAAAGCTCTCAATTCTCTGCAAAAAAGAGTACCTGTAGTATTAAATGAGGATGTGGATATAAATACAGCTTTATTTTCTATAGTGTCAAATAACTTGATTTCCATGAAAAAACTAGAAGATATATATGACAGTGGACCTTCAGCTTATAAATCACTGGGGGAGATGCAGGAGTGTTTTCACAGATTAAATGATATGGTTAAAAATGGTTATGTAAATAAGGATACCTTTGAGATTGGGAATGGAAGTACTATACAAAAATTCAATGGAAATGATATACCAGTGATAATAACATCTTCCTATTATATAAATGATATTAAAAATACCAGGATAAAATGTTTGCAATATGACAATTCAGCATCTGATAATGTTAAAGTTCCAGTTATGGCAGATGTTATAATGAGTACACCTGTAAATAGCAAAAATATGGATCAAATAAATGATTTTATAAAATTTATACTGAGTGACAATATCCAAAAAAAATTGTATAATAAGGGTTTTATAACTGGAAATAGGAAAGTAAATACTCCTAAAAAAGGTATAAATAAAAGTATAATAGAACATTTGAAAAATAGTACGGAAGATAATATAGCTGTTATATACAATATGCCTAAAAATTTTAGATACAGTATATCTCTGAAAATAGATGATATATTTTCAGGAAAATATACGGGAAATGAATGGAATGAAGTAGTTGAAGAATCCTATTGAAATGCTATAAAAAATGACAGCTGTCGTAAATCAATTGACAGTTGTCATTTTTTTTATCTAGTCTGTTGAGTTTTTTTGACAGTTTTCACATATTCCATAAAAGTAGACCTGATTACTCAATACCTTGTAGTTTACAAGATCTTTAATTTTATAATTTAGATCCTGAAAGCAAATTCCCTCTATATCATCTACTTTTCCACAGTTTATACATTGAATATGGGAGTGTGGTTCAACGTTTCCATCGTATCTGAAGTTACCTTCCCCCACATTGATTTCCTGTATGAGATTAACTTCGACCAATGTTTTTAAAGCTTTGTATACAGTTGCCAAACTCATAGTAGGATAATCTATCTGCAGAGTCTTGTATATTGTCTCGGCTGATGGATGTTCTTTAGTAGATTGTAGATATTTATATACTGCAATACGTTGGGGAGTGAGTTTCAATTTTTTATTTCTAAAAATACTAGTTAAATTATCCATAGACACCATCCTCATTATATAATCAATTATAACTATATAATAAAAATTATTACTTGTCAAAAACAATTTTATAGTAATTGTTTTGATATGTCAAGATAAGCTGTACAAAACCTTGATTTTTAATTTGTATATTTTATTTTAATGCTATATAATAAAATCATTGACTGAGTAAAGGAATAATTTATATGAATATTTATTTTGTAAGACATGGACAAACAGATGAAAATAATAACAGGTATTATTATGGAAAGCTGGATGTATGCTTAAATGAAAAGGGTTTAAGCCAGGCTAAAAGAGCAGCTGCTTTTTTAAATCGTGTAAAATTTGATGAAGTATATGTAAGTGAGAGAAAAAGAGCTGTTGAAACAGCTGATATAATTTTAGGACATAATTTTAAAAAGATCAATATAGACAAAAGAATAGATGAAATGGATTTTGGAAAGTTTGAGGGTAAAAGTTATGAACAGATAAAAAAATTATATCCAGAGCAGTGGGGTAAGTGGTGCAGCGATTGGAAAAATGAATCACCTCCAGGCGGTGAAAGTTATATAGAGTTCTATTCGAGAATACGTGGATTCATGGAGGATATTTTGAAATTAAATAGAAAAAATATTCTCATAGTCACTCATGGAGGTGTGATAAGATCTGCCTACTGCTATATACTAAATGATAATCTGGATTTTTTCTGGAAATTTGCCTCCAAAAATGGTGATATTACATTGGTAAAATATGAGTATGATAATTTGTATATAGACAGCATAACTCATGTTGATGTTTAGTTGTATTGTTGTAAATTTTAATTGGATAGGCCAATTCATATTAGCGGTTTTGGAGTGTTGGGAGGGATTTATATGAGGGAGTTTATGAATGATTTTCTTTTGATGATTCAATTTTTAACGAGAATTCCCGTAAATAAAAACTTAAATTGTGGGAAAGAAAATTTTAAGAGGGCGTCTATTTTTATGCCTGTTATAGGTCTTATAGTAGGAGGAATACAGTGGGCAGTGTATAAATTGGCTGTACTCATATTGCCGGTGAATGTTTCTGTAGCCGTTGTTATGTTAGTGGGAATAATACTTACCGGGGCATTACATATAGATGGACTGGGAGATATGTGTGATGGTTTTTTTGCTTTTAAGGGAAATAACAGAATAATAGAGATAATGAAGGACAGCAGAATAGGAAGCTATGCTTGTGTTACCATAGTAATGGATTTGCTTTTGAAATATAGCCTTCTTTGTTTTATAGTCCCTAGATTCTCTTTTGTAATAATAGCTGCCCCTGTTATAGGCAGATTTTCTATAGTTTTTATAGCTTTTATAGGTAAAACGGCAAAAAGTACAGGTTCAGGGAATCTTTTTATAGGAAATATAGGAAAATTTCAAATTTTTATCACTACGTGCATCACTGTGGCTATCCTGCTCTTTATAGTCAATATGAACCTGAAGTATATGATTATGGTTATATTAACTGCTCTTATTGTAGCAACTTTGTTCAATTTGTATTGCAATAGAAAGATAGGAGGACTTACAGGAGATTTATTTGGAGCAGATAATGAAATGGTGGAAATAGTTACGATGCTTATGGTATCTGTTGCAATCATGAACTGAACCGATAATCTATAGTGCTTTGTTTGGAGGATAAAGATATGGGTAAAATAATTTTGGTAACAGGAGGAAGCAGAAGTGGTAAAAGTACCTTTGCTGAGAAGCTTTTAAAGGATAAGGAAAAGGTTCTTTATATAGCAACAGCTGTGGTCACGGATGAAGAGATGAAAAATAGAATAGAAAAGCATAAATCCAGAAGAAACCCCAATTGGATAACTTACGAGGGATATAGGGCATTGGGCAATGTGATAAAAAACAGCAGTTGTCAATATATAATGTTGGAATGTATAGGTACTATGATAACCAATATAATTCTGGAAAATGGCGTTGACGTAGACAATGCAGATCATGAAGAAATAGAGAAACTGGAGAACTGTATTATTGAAGAAGTTAAAGACATAATTTTTTCAATAAGTGAAAGCTCAAAATGTATATTAATTGTAACCAATGAGGTTGGTCTAAGTGTAGTGCCGGAATATAGGCTGGGCAGAATATTTTCAGATATATTGGGACGAGTAAATCAGCTTATAGCTGAGTACAGTAATGAAGTATATTTGACAGTCTGCGGGTTGCCATTGAAATTAAAATAACATGGCAGTGGTCATGAAGGTTAAAATTTTTAGTAAAAGGAGTCAATTCAGTGAAGTACAAGAGAAAAAAACTAAGTATTTTTTTAAGTGCAATCATAATGATATGTATTATTCCGCTGTCTTCCTGCAGTGACATTGGTTCAGAACCCATGTCAAGAACAGAATTTATGCTTGGTACAATATGCACAATAACCATATATGATCATGAGTCCAAAACAACTTTGGATGAAGCCTTTTCCAGAGTAAAGCAAATTGAAAATAAAATGAGCGTGAACAAGTCGGGAACAGAAGTGGATAATGTGGCAGATGCTGCAGGAAAGAATTTTGTTAAAGTGTCTGATGACACCTTTTATGTACTTGAGAAGGGGAAATATTATTCAGAGCAATCCTCGGGAGTTTTTGATATAACTATCGGGCCGCTGGTGAAGCTGTGGGGAATAGGCACGGATCATGCCAGACTTCCTTCCCAAAAGGAAATTGATGAAAAAAAATCGCTGGTTAATTATAAAAATCTTCTGCTTGATGAAAAAGGTAAAAGAGCGATGCTCGTGAAACCTGGAATGTCATTGGATCTGGGAGGTATTGCAAAAGGATATGCAGCAGATGAGGTGGTAAAGGTATTGAAAAAAAATGGAGTTGAACATGCAATTGTGGACTTAGGAGGAAATATTCTGACTATAAATGGGGATCCTGATGGCAAACCGTGGAATATAGGAATACAAAACCCCTTCAAGGCAAGAGGAACTCCAATTGGCACTATAGGTGTAACTAATAAAACAGTAGTTACTTCAGGTATATATGAAAGATATTTTGAAAAGAACGGAAAAAAGTATCACCATATATTAAATCCCTTTACAGGGTATCCTATGGACAATGATTTGGCAAGTGTAACTCTGGTTACAGATGTTTCTCTGAATGCTGATGCCATGACAAAGAATATATTTTATCTTGGTTTAGATAAAGGTGCAGAATATGTAAAAAATATATCTGGGTTGAATGCTATATTTATTACTAAAAATAAAGAAGTCTATGTTACAGAGGGATTGAAAAATAATTTCCAGCTCACTGATTCAAGTTTTAAACTAGTTGGTAAGATTAAATAAATTGTATTGTAATATTTTATCTATGTAAAGCTTGATGTAAAATGATTTTAGTATTAAAATTATTCTATACTATTCATGAGGTAATTATATAAACCTGCTGATTAAAGTATGTAAATAAATATGAAATGAGGTATAAAATATGTCTGAGATAACCAAGGATATGACTATAGGTGAAATAATCAGATTACATCCGAGGCATGCTGAAACGCTTATGGCATTTGGAATGGGATGTGTAGCTTGTGGTGCAGCTCAGGGTGAGACTTTAGAGGAAGCAGCCATGGTACATGGAATAGATGTTGACAATTTATTAAAGGCATTGAACGCACTTGTTTAGCTTGTATATAGATTTAAAATGCTGGAAATTATAATTAGGGATATATACTGAATATTTAATAAAAAATGTAAGGAGAGATTAAATATTATGGCTAAGATTAATAAAAATATGACTATAGGTGATGTGTTAAAGATAAATCCTACCTATGCTGAAATACTTATGGATTTTGGAATGGGATGCATAGGATGCCCTGCATCATTGGCCGAAACAGTAGAGGAAGCAGCCATGGTACATGGAATAAACGTGAGAAAGCTGATTAAAGCTCTAAATGAGGTGGAATAAAAAAGATCAATTTTAAAATAGATAGGAATGTTCAATTCCTATCTATTTTTACATTTTGACTTGTTGAGGAGTCCACAATTTCTACAATCATTATTGCAAGGTTCTAAATGAATCATTACTTCTGTATTTTTAAGGGAATTACCCATTTCGCTTTCTATATTATCGCATATATCATGAGCCTTTTTCATATGCATGTTTCCGGGAAATACCAGATGAAGATCTACATATCTTTCATTTCCAGATTTTCTAGTTCTCAATTTATGAAAGCCGCAGCCAGGGCTGTATTTAGATATAGTATTGGTTATAATGGAGATCTCACTGTCGGATAATTTTACATCTACTAGTGGATCAAAAGCAGACTTTAAAAGATTGACGGCTTCTTTTAAAATAAAGAGAGCTATGAATATAGCTATCAGTGGATCTAGAAAATGAAGATTGGTAACCCATATTAAAAATAGCCCCAGGCCGACTCCTGCAGAGGAATATACATCTGTTCTAAGATGAAGAGCATCTGCTCTTAAAGCCATAGAATCATTTTTTTCTGCCACTTTGTATAATCTTTTAGATACCAAAAAGTTTATAGTTGCCGATAAAAACATAATTAAAAATCCAAGAGTGGAGGAATTTATTTCTTTCCCACTAATTAATCTTTTGGAAGCCTCTATTATTATAAATATAGAGGCTGTAAAAATTAAAATTGATTCCAGTACGCCAGATACATCCTCAAATTTTCCATGACCGTAAGGATGCTCTTTATCTGCTGGCTTGGATGATATTTTGACAGAAAAAAAGGATATTATGGATGCAGCTAAATCCATAGTGGAATGTATTGCCTCAGATAAAATGCTCACCGAGCCTGTAAATATCCCAACTATTAATTTCATAATTATTAAACTGCTATTAGAAATTATAGAGAGTGTAGCAGTTTTTACTCTTTCATCCATTTCAAACATCTCCTAAGATTCAATAATTATCAAATGATAATTAAGTATATCTATCATAATAGACTAAAATAGCTTATAAGTCAATAGCAATATAAGATAATAAGCATTATCAATTGATAAAGAAAATCGTTTTTAAAGTACAGCTATGTAATTCAATCCATCTATTTATTATATAGAGAAAATAATTAAATGTGATTATCTAGAAAACCTGATATTTTTAAAATATTTATGTATGAGAATCTTTATATTTCAAATAATAAGTTAAAGAAGATATACTTTCTACCCTAAAATTGAAGAAAATGGAATGATAAAAACAAAGGTGGAGAGAATTTCATGGGGACTCTAGACTCTATGAATATTATACATATCTATCTATAAATAATAAAGGAGGATGACAAGTTTTATGGTTAAGAATATGAAGACTATGGATGGAAATCAAGCTGCAGCCTATGCTTCTTATGCATTTACTGAGGTAGCTGCTATATATCCCATTACTCCATCTACTCCAATGGCCGAAGGTGTGGATGAATGGTCTGCCCATGGGAAAAAGAATATTTTCGGTCAGACTGTAAAAGTAGCTGAAATGCAATCAGAGGCAGGAGCAGCAGGGGCAGTGCATGGATCACTAGCAGCAGGGGCATTGACTACTACTTATACTGCATCTCAGGGGCTTCTGCTGATGATACCAAACATGTACAAAATAGCAGGAGAGCATTTGCCGGGAGTATTTCAGGTGAGCGCCAGAGCAGTTGCTACCCACGCACTTTCAATTTTTGGGGATCATCAGGATGTAATGGCCTGCAGACAGACGGGTTTTGCTCTTCTGGCATCTTCTAATGTTCAGGAAGCAATGGACCTGGGATTTGTTGCACATCTGAGTGCAATAGAGTCTAAAGTGCCATTTTTACATTTTTTTGATGGATTTAGAACCTCTCATGAATACCAGAAAATAGAGGTCATGGACTATGATGATATTAAACCATTGGTAGATTATGAGGCAATACAGGAATTTAGGGATAGGGCCTTAAATCCAGAACATCCAACAATTAAGGGAACTGCGCAAAATCCAGATATATATTTTCAGAGCAGAGAGGTTTCCAATAAATTTTATGAAAGAGTTCCTGAGATAGTAGAGAGCTATATGGAAGAAATAAATAAGATAACTGGGAGAAAATATAGACCTTTTGAGTATTATGGGCATAAAAATGCCAAATGTGTAATTGTGGCCATGGGATCCGTATGTGATACCATTGATGAAACTGTAGATTATTTAATTAAAGAGGGTAAAGAAGTCGGGTGTATAAAGGTGCACCTTTACAGGCCTTTTTCAAAAGAGCATTTTTTAAAGGTACTTCCCTCTACTGTTAGAAAAATCTCAGTTTTAGACAGGACCAAAGAACCGGGCTCTGTGGGGGAGCCTCTGTATCTGGATATATGCAAGATATTTTATGGGAGACAAAATGCACCTGCAATATTTGGTGGAAGATATGGGCTTGGTTCTAAGGATACCACCCCTTCCCAGATATTGTCTGTATTTGAAAACATGAGGGAAAGTGAGCCAAAAGAAAGGTTTACTATAGGCATAGTAGATGATGTTACCAATACTTCATTAAAAAATTATGGTACAATAGAAACCACTCCTGAGGGAACTATAAGCTGCAAATTCTGGGGACTTGGTTCTGACGGTACTGTGGGAGCCAATAAATCTGCCGTAAAGATCATAGGAGATAATACGGATCTTTATGCTCAGGCCTATTTTTCCTATGACAGCAAGAAATCTGGTGGAACTACGGTATCTCATTTGAGATTTGGGAAAAAGCCTATTAAATCACCTTACCTTGTGAATAGCGCGGATTATATAGCCTGTCACAATAGGTCTTTTATAAATAATTATGATATACTAAAAGGCTTGAAGAAAGGCGGGACTTTTGTATTAAACTGTCCCTGGAGTCAAGAGGAGTTGGATGAAAAACTTCCCCCATCCATGAAAAAATATATTTCTCAGAATAATATAAAATTTTATATTGTGGATGCAGTTAAGATTGCCAGAGAAATAGGCCTTGGCGGCAGAATAAATATGGTGATGCAGGCAGTGTTTTTTAAGCTGGCCAATGTTATACCAATAGGTAATGCCATTAGATATTTGAAGGAATCCATAGAGAAAACCTATGGACGTAAGGGGAAAAATATAGTTGAGATGAATGACAGAGCTGTGGATAGAGGACTGGAGGCTGTTGTAAAGGTAAATGTTCCTGAAAAGTGGAAAGACGCTGTAGAGGAAATGGAGATAATAAGAGATGAACCAGATTTTGTGAGAAATATTCAAAGAACTATGGCGAAAAATGAAGGAGATGATTTGCCTGTAAGTGCTTTCATTAATATAGCTGATGGGGTTTACCCTGTTGGAACCACAGCTTATGAGAAGAGAGGTATAGCAGTGACCATACCGGAATGGCAGATTGACAAATGTATACAGTGTAATCAGTGTGCCTTTGTGTGTCCACATGCTACTATAAGGTCATTCCTTCTAGATGAGGATGAGATAGAAAATTCACCTGAAAGTTTTGAGAGTAAAAAAGCTGTGGGCAGGGGGCTGGAAAAATTTGATTTTCGCATACAGGTAAGTCCTATGGATTGCACTGGCTGTGGAAATTGTGCGGATGTATGTCCGGCACCGGGAAAAGCTCTTGTTATGAAACCACTGGAAGAGAAGATGGAAGTGGAATCGAAAAATTGGGATTATGCTATGAGTATAGTCCCAAAAGAGGATGTAATGAGCAGGAATACCTTAAAGGGAAGTCAGTTTATAAAACCGCTTCTTGAGTTTAATGGGGCCTGCCCTGGGTGCGGTGAGACTCCTTATGTAAGACTTATAACTCAGCTCTTTGGAGAAAGAATGATGATTGCAAATGCCACAGGCTGCTCATCTATATGGGGTGCAAGCGCACCATCTATGGCCTACACTAAGAATTTAAATGGAAAGGGTCCATCTTGGGGGAACTCACTGTTTGAAGACAATGCTGAATATGGCTATGGTATGTTTTTGGCTGTAAAGCAGATGAGAGATAAAATTAAACTTCTTATGACCTCCTATTTAAAAGACTGCAAGTATGATAATATCAGAGAGGCCTTTAGTGAGTGGCTAAACACGATGGAAGATGGAAGTTTATCTAAGGTTTCTTCAGATAAAGTAGTAGAATCCATTGAATCCTGTGATTATAAAAAAGATCCTGTACTGAGAGAAATAATGGATAAAAGGGATTATCTGGTAAAAAAGTCCCAGTGGATAATAGGCGGAGATGGGTGGGCCTATGATATAGGATTCGGAGGTGTAGATCATGTATTGGCTTCTGGAGAAGATGTAAATCTGTTTGTAATGGATACAGAGGTGTATTCTAATACAGGAGGACAGTCTTCAAAGGCGACTCAAACTGGTGCCGTGGCAAAGTTTGCAGCTTCGGGTAAAGTCCTTAAAAAGAAAGATCTAGGACTTATGGCAATGAGCTATGGATATGTATATGTAGCGCAGATCTCCATGGGGGCAAATATGAATCATGCTCTAAAAGTTATAACAGAAGCTGAAAACTATAGAGGGCCTTCGCTGATAATAGCCTATGCACCATGCATAAACCACGGTATAAAAACTGGTATGGGAACCAGCATAGCTGAAGAAAAAAAAGCAGTGGAATCTGGATATTGGCATCTATATAGATTTAATCCTCTATTGAAACTTGAGAATAAAAATCCATTTATTTTAGATTCTAAACCACCTAAATTATCTTTCAGGGATTATATAGAGGGAGAAATAAGATTTTCATCTCTCAAAAATACATTCCCGGAAAGGGTGGATGAACTATTTAAGTTATCAGAAAAAAATGCTATGGATAGATATGACATATACAAGAAACTATCTCAAATAGAATAACTAGGCTAAAAATTATGGATCGCTTTAAAAATAGCGATCCATAATTTTTAGCCTATAATATAACTATTTGTTATATATTTTTTTGAGATTTCATTTTTCATTACTGTCTACCCATTCTTTAGAATTCTCAGTCGCGTTTTCATCTGGAATAGGTACCTTGGAAAGCGGTTTGATCTTAGTAATGTTTGCCCATGAAGCAGTTTCGTGATTTTCTATGATTTTTTCTCTATGATTTTTTTTATTTTTTGACATAGTTTATATCACCTCAATTTTAGTATTTTCGAAAAACCACAATATATAAGTGAAAAGTTTTTCTAATATTACGGCTTTTAATTACAATTTTTAAAAATTTTATAAAATACTATAAGGTAATAAGGTAATATGTAAATTCAATTATCCTCCTAAGGTTATATCTTGATTATTATACCATTTTAGGGCTTTTATAAGATGCTCGGCTTTGAAATCCGGCCAATAATCATCTATTATATAAAAATCTGAATATACTGATTGAACAGGAAGAAAACCGCTGAGTCTCCTTCTGCCGCCCCATCGTATTATCAGATCCACTCTTGATATATCATGGGAATTTAGAGATGAAATAATGGAATGTCTATTTGTAGTTCGGGAATGCTGTGTTTTTCCCAAATCCCATTCCCACCCGTAATTTACCAGAAAATTAAGTTTCATTCCACCGCTGCCTAAATTTTTTCTAATGGTATAGGGTAGAAGAGCTTTTGGAAACATATTAGAATCGGTATTTCCCACTACCAGTAGGGAAACATCCTCTTTAGAAAGCATTTTTACAGCTTCTACACATGCTTCAGTAAAAGCCTTTCTCTGAATCAATGGTCTTTTGGTATTATCTGTAGTAAAACCGTAATAGGTTAATTCTTTTATTCCTAATCTTTCGCATAGTTTAAATAATTTCATACCAGGGGTTAGACCAAAAACATAACCTTTTTCTTTACTCAATTTATTTTTTACAGCCCATCGTCTGTTTCCATCTGGAATTATACCTATGTGATTTGGTAATTTCATATGCATATCCCCCTTCAATACTGTCTTAAATTATAGCCAATAACTTTGGTTAATATTCTAAAATATATAAAATAAATTGATTTTGAGTAAAAAAATTTGAAATCTATATTTGGTTAGTATTTTTTATTATTTTTTAGTTTATTTATTTTTAAGGCTATTGACATTTGTTCGATGAATTTTATATGGTTGTGTTCAAGGTTTAGTATTTTTTTGGCCTTTAGAATTCTATATCTTATTGTATTTTCATGTTGATGAAGTTTTAAAGAGGTTTTCTTGTAATCACCGTCATTTTCAAAATAAGTGTTTATGGTTTTTATCAGATCAGCATTGTAGTAATCGTCATATTTTTTTATTGGAATAAAAATTTCATTGTAAAAATCATTGAGATATATGGTATCTATTAGTGGATACAAGATTTTATAAACATTTAAATCTTTGTAATAAACTACATTACCGTCAATTATTTTTGCTATTTCAAATGAAGATATGCATTGCTTTATGCATAAATTAAAATCCTTAATATTGGAAAAAGAATTACTTATACCAATATAATAGGTATCTTTATAAGAATCAACCAAATTTTTTATATAGTTAACGGTTGAAATGAATTCGCTTATGATATTAAAATTTACAATGAGTATAGAACCTTTCTTATATCTTAAAAGTTCACATCTAGTCAAATTTTTTAAATTAGTCTTAATGAGGTGATTTTTGCCAGGAGTAAAATTATCTGTATTTATATATATAGATGCATAATTTTTTTTGAAATTACTATTTAAAAGCTTAGCTAAATAGATCACTTCATTTGTAGTTATATTTTTATTTAAAAGTTTTTCTAATCTCATCTCTGATATTACGTTAGATTGCTCGAGAAAGATCATTTCCGTTACAGTTTTTATTATTTCTGCATAAGGCATGTCAGCATCGATTAATATTATGGGGAAATTATTTCCATTAGACAATTCTATGATTTTGTCTGGCAGTTTCTTTATATATTCGTTTATTACAAACATACCGCAACTTTCGCTTTTTATACAAAAATCAATAAGTTTGAACATTTTATCCGTACTATTTTTAACTATATATAAACTACTTATGAATATATCACCTTGTTTTACAAGATTTTTATCATAGATATCATCTACAATAGGACAATCTGCGAAATTAACTCTTTTTATTTCATTTGAAATACCATTTTTGCCGGATACAATGACAGCACTTTTAAATAAATTCAATGATAGCAAGTCTTTAATTTGGATTGCCATTTATCTCCCTCCTATGTCTTACAGGGTTTTTGCTCCTGAACTTTTTGAAAGTTTTTATAAAATGTAAAAAATATTTGCATTATTATACAATATTATAATGCAGTTTCCAGAATTGATATGTAATTTCCAAATCAATTATAGAAAACTAAAAAAAATAAATGGATATTTGTAATAATTATAATAAATTATATCATAATTAGTTATATAATTATGTAAATAAATATCAATAAAATAGTTGTATATTTATCGAATTGTTAATATTGGAGGAGTTTTAATGCGAAAATTGTTATATCAAGAAGTAGAGGATATACTGATTGGATGCACGATTTTAAGTACTGGAGGTGGTGGAGATTTAGATAAAGGAATTAAAACTGTAAAAAGGACATTTGATGAAGGAAGAGAATTTAAACTTTTAGCGTTTGAAGAAATTAGAGATGATTCTTATTACGTAAATCCTTATTACTGTGGTTCAGTTAAACCGAAAGATGAAATGAATAGTGAAAAAAACAATATGGAAACTATCCGTGCAGTGAAAAAACTTGAAGATTATATGGGAATAGAATTTGAAGGTATAGTTTCTATAGAATATGGAGGGGGTAACACAGGACAAGCTATGGCAACCGCTGCAATTATGAATAAATGTATAGTTGATTGTGATGCAGCCGGGAGAGCAGTACCTGAGCTTCAATTTTCCACATATTGCATTAAGAGCAAACCTATAAGTCCTTTTGCTATTGCAACTAAATATGGAGATTCTATAATTGTCACCAAAGTTCATGGAGATGAGAGAGCTGAAGCATTGTCCAGGGTTATGGCTGAGGTTACGGATAACGAAGTTGGAATGGCAGATCATCCTATAAATGGGATGGAACTTAAAAGATCTGTAGTTCCGCATGCTCTGAGCTATGCTGAAAAAGTTGGCAGGGCCAGAAGAGAAGCAGAAGAAAATGGTGTTGATCCAATAGAGAATATAATTAAAAATACTGGAGGGTATATGCTTTTTAAGGGAAAAGTGGAAAAGGGAACTACATTTCAAATAAAAGATGGGTTTACAATAGGGACGATATCTATAGGAGGACAAAATCAATTCCGGGGTGAAAAATTTAAGATATGGTATAAAAATGAAAATATGATTTCCTGGAAAAATGATGAAATATTTATTACTTGTCCAGATCTTATATGTGTTTTAGATGCTGAAAAAGGTTATCCAATAACAAATCCTAATTGCAGGGAGGGTGACCAAATAGCTGTTTTGGGGTTTAAATCACATGGGATATGGAGGAGCAAAGAGGGGATCTCACTTCTAAATCCCAGATTTTTTGGATTTGATGTGGACTATGTACCTATAGAAAAAAAAGTGGCTTCAAAATAATTTTGATATAAGGGGGCATTATCTTATGAAAAATAAAATTTGTTTTTTAGCTGTATTTATGATGATCTTGTCATTGTTTACTGGATGCGGCGGAAGCAGCAGTGATAGCGGTGGCAGTAGTGATGGAAATGATGTTGCCTATTATGCCTATAATAGTGAGCCGATACTCAATTGGGATCCAAGTGTTGAATTTTCCAATGGAGTTATTGTGTTAAACAATGTCTACGAAACACTTCTCAGATTTAATCCTACAACTAAAAAATACGATTATGTACTTGCAACAAGTTATAAAAAAAGCTCAGACGGACTTGTATGGACCTTTAAATTGAGAAAGGGTGTAAAATTTCACGATGGAACTACAATGACTGCAGATGCTGTTAAATATTCTATAGAGAGAACTCAGAAAAAAGAAGTGGGTGCTTCTTATATATGGGCTCCTGTGAAAGAAATAAAGGCTATAGATGATTATACTGTTCAATTTACCTTAAATTATGCAGCTCCACTTGACATGATAGCAAGTTGTCCTTATGCAGCTTTTATAATTTCACCTAAGGTTAAAGATAAACCTGATAATTGGCTGGAACAGGGCAATGAAGATGGGACGGGACCATACAAGCTTTCCAGCAATAAAATGGGAGATGAAGTGGTACTTTCTAAATTCAATGACTATTGGAAAGGATGGAATGGAAAGCATTTTTCTAAAGCTGTAATAAAGAAAACTTCTGAGACCTCATCTAGAAGGCAGATGGTGGAAAAGGGTGATGCTGATATAACAAACAATCTTCCTGCAGAAGATGTAAAAGCTCTTAAATCCTCACAAAATGTAAAAGTTGATATAGAGCCTTCATTTACAAATTTAGTAGCATTTTTTAATACTAAGAAAGCACCCCTGGATAATGAAAAAGTCAGGGAGGCATTAACTTATGCATTCCCATATGAAAATGCAGTTAAGTATGCGGCAGGAGGATTAGCAAAGCAATCTACAGGAGTTATACCGGTTGGAATGTGGGGGCATGGTGACAGCTTGACAAAGTATTCCTTAAACTTGGATAAAGCAAAATCTCTATTGAAAGAAGCTGGAATAAATGAAGGGCAGTTGAAGCTTTCACTTACTTATATGAGTGGAGATGAATCTGAAAAGAAAACAGCAGAGCTGTATAAAAGTGAACTTTCAAAAATTGGAGTGAACTTGGAGGTAAGGGCTATGCCTTGGGAAAGTCAATGGCAGCAAGCCAAAGGTACGGATATACAGAGCAGACAGGATATACTCATGATGTATTGGTGGCCTGATATTTCAAGTCCGTATTCATGGGCCTATAATCTATTTCACAGTGAAAAAAATCCTCTGTATAATTTAGCTTATTATTCAAATAGCCAGTATGATCAATTGGTTGATGATGGATATAAGATGTCAAGCACCAATATTGAAGAAGCAGAAAATAAATTTATAGACGCACAGAAAATTCTTCTTAAAGATAATCCAGCTGTATTTATCTACGACAAAGAAGATGCATGGATAACTAATTCTTCTTTAGGAGGATTTAAAGCAAATTCTGCTTATCCTCTAGTAGTGTTTTTCTATGACTGCTATAGAAAATAGTTTATCCAAGGATAACTAGGAGGTGAAGATTTGAAAAGTTATATATTAAAAAGAATTTTACTTGGAGTGGTGGTATTATTTGGAGTAATTCTCATAACCTTTTTTCTAACTAGGGTGATACCTTCAAATCCAGCTGCACAGTGGGCAGGTTCAAGAGCTACGCCTGCGCAGATACAGAAAGCAAGAATTGAATTGGGTTTAGATAAACCCATATATGTTCAATTTGAAAAATACGTAGTGGATCTGTTCCATGGTAATCTAGGAACATCGCTTAGGACTAAGCAACCTGTTTTAAAAGAGCTGGAAACTTATTTGCCTCCTACGATTGAACTTGTATTTTGGTCTACGATAATGGCAGTTTTGATTGGAATACCGCTTGGCTTGAATTCTGCAAGGAAAAAAGATCATGCACTTGATCATTTCTGTAGATTTTTCTCCGTAGGGGCTGTATCTCTACCTACCTTCTGGGTGGCATTGTTTTTACAATTGATATTTTATAGAAAATTGGGGATTTTGCCTTTAGGTGGGCAATTGGATACAAAAATGAACATCTTGTATAATGTGCCTCATAATACGGGATTATTGCTTTTAGACAGTTTGTTGTCAGGCCAAATACCTGTATTTTTAAATGCTGCCAAGCATATTATTCTACCGGCGGTAACTATAGCACTTTATCCCATGGGGCTTGTAGCGAGAATGACGAGATCTTCCCTTTTGGAAATATTGGAGGAAGATTATATAAAAGCAGCAAGATCCTATGGAATTAAGGAGAGGTTTATCATATGGAGATATGCCCTAAAAAATTCAATGGGAACTACAGTTACAGTATTGGCTTTGTCTATAGGATATACACTTACCAACACGTTTTTAGTAGAAGCTATTTTTAGCTGGCCAGGTATAGGAAATTATATATCCACAGCTGTTGTATCACTGGATTATCCCGCAATTATGGGGGTCACACTGTTTTCAGCCTGTGCATATATACTATTGAACCTTATAGCAGATATAATAATTTCATTCGATCCACGAGTCAGAGTATAGGGAGGATGGCAGAAGATGAATAGTATGCAGTTATCTAAAACAATAAAACCTAAAATCAAAAAATTAAGGGTTAATGTTTATTTACTTAAAAGAAATAAACTTACCAGAATTGCCTATTATGGAGTTTTAATTCTTCTTGTCATTGCATTTATACTTCCCATATTTGTACCGTCTATTCAAATTATTGCTCAAAATGCAGTTCCCCAGGACAAATTGATGGCACCTTCTCTAAAACATATTTTTGGAACAGATGAACTTGGAAGAGATGTATTTATAAGAATAATTGCAGGTGCAAATATCTCCTTAAAAACGGCTCTTTTGGCTGTTGGGATGGCTCTTGTTATAGGAATACCATTAGGTGCTGTAGCCGGATTTTTTGGGGGATTTGTAGATGAATTGATAATGAGATTTACAGATATATTTTTAGGATTTCCACCTTTGCTGCTTGCTATAGCTATTGCCGCATTTTTAGGACCTAATCTTCAAAATGCTATGATTGCCATAGCGCTGTCATGGTGGCCATGGTATACGAGAATAATGAGAGGTCAGGCAGTGTCTATAAAAGAGAGGCAATTTGTAAAGGCGGCGAAAGCTATAGGAGCTTCGCCTCATACTATTATTTTAAGCCATATAATCCCCAATTGTATAGCACCTATAATAGTTCAAGCTTCTATGGATATAGGAGGAGTTATTTTGACTATAGCCTCTTTGAGTTTTTTAGGACTGGGTGCGCAGCCTCCCATTCCTGAATGGGGATTGATGGTCAGTACAAGCAGAGATTATTTTTTGGATTCCTGGTGGTATAGTATATTCCCTGGATTGGCCATATTTATTACAGTTCTCATATTCAATCTGTTGGGTGATGGACTTAGAGAGATACTTGATCCTAAAACTAGAAAAAACTGATAAGTGAGGTGGTTATATGAGCAGTAAAGTGTATTTTCATATAAAAGATCTTAAAATTAATTTTAAGAGTTTTGAGGGAGAAAAGACTGTACTCAATATAGATGAAATTAGAATAGATAGAGGGAAGTCATATGGAATAATAGGAGAAAGCGGAACAGGGAAAACAGTACTAGCATTATCTATTCTGAAACTCCTTCAAATGCCTCCTGGCAGAGTGGTGAGAGGAGAGATATCTTTGGAGGGAGAAAATCTCTTAAATATGAGTCAGAAGCGTATGCAGAGTGAAATAAGAGGTAAAAAAATATCCATGATATTTCAGGATCCGATGTCTACTTTAAATCCGGTTTTTAACATTGGAGATCAGATAATAAAAGTAATAATGGAAAATCAAAATTTAAATAAAAGAGATGCATATTCAAAAGCGGTGGAAATGATCAATACTGTTAAACTCCCTGATGCTGAAAATATAATGAAAAAATATCCTCATGAATTAAGTGGAGGTCAGAGGCAAAGAGTTATAATTGCACTTGCGCTAAGCTGCGGAGCACAATTTATCATCGCGGATGAACCCACGAGAAACCTGGATGTAACAATACAGGCAGGTATTTTGAAACTTATTCGTGAACTACAAAAAAATCTAAAAGTAACAGTGCTTTTTATAGCAAATAATCCTGGACTTGTTTCTGCAACTTGTGATGATACTGCAATATTATACAAAGGAGAAATAGTTGAAAGGGGAAAAACTAGAGAAGTATTAAAAAATGCCAAACATCCCTATACGCAGATGCTTTTAAATGCCGTACCGAAGAATAGAAAAAATGAAATAGATCTAAACAAATTGGTATTTACAGAAGGAAATGCTGGAGATGATGGAAAAGGATGCTTATATTATGACCGATGTTTGAAAAGACAGGACAAGTGCAGAAAAAAGCAAGAATTATTACAACTTGGGGAAAATCACTTTGTAAAATGCTGTTTATACAAAGGAGATAATGATGATGAATGAAAAATTATTAGAGGTAAGAAATTTAAAAAAGTACTTTGAAATTGGTAAAAAGGGTCTTTTTTCTAAAACTAAATCCTATTTAAAAGCCGTTGATGATGTATCTTTTGATGTGAAAAAGGGAGAAACTCTTGGGCTTGTGGGAGAATCAGGCTGCGGAAAATCAACTTTGGTAAATACTATTTTAGATTTGATAACGCCGACTTTTGGAAGAGTTATTTTTGACGGGAAAGATTTATTTAGTCTGGGTAAAAAGGAATTGAGAAGTATAAGAAAGTACATACAAATTGTATTTCAGGATCCTTTTTGGTCTTTGAACCCTAGAATGTTGGTGAAAGATATCGTGGGAGAACCACTTAAAGTTCAGGAGAAAATAAATAACTTTGAAATTATGAAAAGAGTCGAAAAACTTCTTGAAATGGTTGGACTTCCAAAAGATGGTGCTTATAAATATCCTCATGAATTTAGTGGAGGTCAAAGACAGCGTATTGCGATAGCTAGGGCATTGGCACTTATGCCAAAACTCATTGTTCTCGATGAACCAACATCATCTATAGATGTATTTTCCCAGGCCCAAATTTTGGAATTGTTGGAAAGGCTTAAAAAAAAGTTCAATTTAACTTATATAATAATATCTCATGATTTAAGTGTTGTAAGCTATATGGCCGATAGGATTGCGATAATGTATCTTGGTAAAATTGTTGAATACGGGGATTCAGATACTGTGTTCAACCATCCAATGCATCCATATACCCAGGCTCTGTTTGCTGCTATACCGGATATAAATATGGAAAATATAGAAGATATGGTTACTTTAAAGGGAAATGTGCCAAGCTCAATAAATCCCCCAAAAGGATGCAGGTTTCATACTAGATGTATCTATGCAAAGGGTATATGCAGTATTGAAGAGCCTGAATTGATTATGTTGGAGGATGGGAGAAGGGTAGGGTGTCATATGATTCGGCAGTGACAAATTTATGATGTTAGAAAACATAATGGTTAAAATTTTATATGGAGGGTGTGATCTGATGAAATTATACGAGTTTGAATTACAAAAGGCAGCAGATAAATTGGTCAATGAAATACTCAAAGTCAAGGAAGGAGAAACTGTTTTGATAACAGCAGATACTTCTTCAAATGAAACTGTTGTAAATACCACAGCTTCAAGCATATATAGTGTAAAGGGAAAGCCTATGGTCATATGGACTGCAACTCCGGATGGAGTTGGAAAGGCAGCAGATCCAAAGCTTCCAGTTGAAGCTCTTGGAGCTGCACTGTCAAAAGCAGATGTGTGGATAGAATATAATGAGAAATGGCTTTTGTATTCTACACCCTTTGAGGTGGCATTTAAAAACAACAAAAAATTAAGATATATAAATCTTGTGGGAATGAATCCGGATATTATGATAAGAAATATAGGAAAAGTGAATATAAGAGTACTTGCGAAGTTTTTGAGAAAAGTAGCAGAGATGAATAGATCTGCCGCAGCTATGACAGCTGAAACGCCTCTTGGAACTCACCTTGAATTTCAACTAGATCCCACACATGTAGTAGCTTGTGATGCTGGAGAAGCTTATGAGCCTGGAATGTTCATGATGCCGGGGCAGATAAACGTGATTCCTAGATTTGGCACAATAAACGGTGTGCTGGTGTTTGACGGATCTCTTGTTCCGCCTTGCGGGCTTTTAAAAGAACCCATAAGGATGAAAATTGAGAACAGTACCATCGTTAAGATAGAAGGGGGTCATCAAGCTGATGAATTTAAGGAATGGCTGAAATCATTGAAGGATCCCAGTATGTATAAGCTTGCCCATATAGCGTATGGATTTGGACCAGGAGCAATGCTTACCGGGAATATAGTAGAGGATGAGAGGGTCTGGGGTGCTGTTGAATGGGGAATAGGATATGTGAGCAAAAGTGAGGCACCTCCTTTTGGACAAAATGCTGTATCCCATTGTGATGGAATATGTCTTAATTCTTCTATATGGATGGATAACGTAAAAATAATGGACAATGGTAGGATTATACATCCTGATCTTGTTAAATATGTAGATGAAATATTTAAAAAATGATATGGAGGAAGGTGGACTTTAATTATGAAGAGGCTGAGTATGCAGGACTTGAGAGATATATTGCTTGGAGCTGCAATAGTTGGCACAGGTGGAGGAGGAAGTCTTGAAAATGGAATAAAATTGGTAGAAGGTTCTTTTAATGAAGGATATCAATTTTATCTCGCAGGTTTAAGTGAAATAGAAGATGAGGTCCTGGTAGGAACTCCATATGGATGTGGTTCTATAAGCCCTCTTTCTGAGGATCAGGTAGAAAAATATAAAAATATGTACAAAATAAAATATACTGCAGAAATGGCTGCTGTCAATGCAATAGAAGAATATTTGGGAGAGGACTTATATGGAGTAGTTACAACGGAGCTCGGCGGCGGCAATATGGCATCTGCACTGGACGTGGCAGCTAGAACCGGAAAGCCCATAATAGATGCGGATCCTGCGGGAAGAAGTGTTCCCTGCCTTCAACACTCAACTTATAATTTAAATGGGATACCTATAACTCCAATGGGTGTAGCAGACAAGCTTGGAGATTCCATGATATTTACAGAAGTTGAAAGTGACGAAAGAGCAGAAGCCCTTGCCAGGGCAGCGGCTGTTGCTAGCTTTAATCATGTTGGGGTGGTAGATCATGTTGCAAGATGGAAGGTAATTAAAAATACCCTTATCAAAAATACTGTTACAATGTGCCTGGAAGTAGGCAAAATCGCCAGAATCGCTAGGAATAAAAATATAAACTTTGCCTATGATATTGTGGAAAAATTTGATGGATTCATCATGTTTCAAGGAAAAGTCAGTAAGGTTTGTTGGGAAGATAAATCCGGATTTACTTTTGGAAATATATATATTGAAGGTAATGGAAAATATCAAAATCAAAACTTAAGAATTTGGTTTCAAAATGAAAATATAATTTCCTGGAAAAATGGAAAAGTGTTTGTAACGGTTCCAGATTCAATAAATGTAGTGGACAATGATAAAAATATGCCACTTTTGAATCCCTATGCAAAAGTGGGTATGGAAGTTACGGTGTTTTCTCTAAAGGCTTTTGAGCAATGGAGAAGTAAAAGGGGACTTGAAATTTTTGGACCTGAGTTTTTTGGATATCACGTACCTTACAAAAAAGTGGAAGATATATTGTCACTAGATTAATATGTAGAAGATACCCGAAAAGTAATCTAGTTACCTTTCGGATATCTTCTACACTATATTGCTAAATCCTTCTCCTAATACCTCATTTATGTCATTTACAGTGATGAAAGCTTTATTATCTAAAAGTCTTATATAATTTTTCAATTTTAAAAATTGTTTTCTATTTAAAATGGTAATTATGACTTCCTTTTTATCATCTTTATAGGCGCCTTTGGCATAATAGATGGTGGCGCTTCTCTCAAGTTCCTTTATAATAAAATTTTGTATATTCCTCCCGTGATTACTTATTATAGCAACCTGCTTATAGGAATTTAGACTTACTATAACCCTGTCTATTATTGTAGAATTTAATATTACCCCCAGTATGGCATAAAGACCTTTGTTTACCCCGAGTACTATAGTTGCAGCTATAGTTACGGTTATATCAGCTATCAGCACGGATTTGCCTATGCTTATTTTTGTATATTTGTTTATTATTTTTGCGATTATATCCGTACCTCCAGTTGAAGCGCCTAGATTAAATATTATACCCATGCCCATTCCACATATCAATATGCCAAATATAAGCTGAACTAGAATATCACTGCTAAATGGCTTTATATGTGGATATATTTTTTCTAAGAAAAATATCAGTGCAGATATGGAGAAGCTGCAGAATACGGTTTTCCCGCCGAATATAGGGCCAATTATTATAATTCCTAAAGTGAATAATATAACTTCCATTCCCATCATCAACAGACCAATAGGAAGATTTGGAAACAATGTGTTTATAATTATGGCAATACCGCTTGTGCCACCGGCGGCAATGTGATTTGGAGCTAAAAAGAAATAGGTACCGAAAGCTACAAGAAATGTTCCAATCAACATGAAAAAAATATCTTTTATATTTTTCATAATAAATAACCTCCCTCCTTGTATACACTTGACTGTAAATTTATTCATTAAAAAAAGCATATAAAAATCTAAGTAAATACTCTCTCAGATTCATATGCTCTCATACATACAAAAATTGCAAATATAATTGTGTGTATGTCTTTTAAATGCCTTACTAAATATATTATATAATGGTAAATATTATTGTGTCAACATGTTTTCAATATTGATACTGATAGGTATAATTATGTTGATTTTAAGAATCATCTATAAAAGGCTGGCCTGAATTTTACTAGACTGTCTGGAACTTGGGTTGTATTATTTAATTAGTAATATTATAATAAAATAGTAAGGCAAATGAGCACGTAAAAAAACAGCGAATCCATGAAAAATAGCTGGTTTTTTGATTACATTATGGAAAATTTAGAATAGTAGGTGAATTATTTATGCAAGATGTAATTTTGACAGAATCAGGCAAAAAAAAACTTGAACAGGAATTGGAATATTTAAAGACGGTTAAAAGGGTGGAAATAAAAGCTGCCTTGAAATCTGCTCGTGCACAGGGGGATCTTAGCGAAAATGCCGATTACAGTGCAGCTAAAGATGATCAATCTATGACTGAAACTAGAATACAGGAACTGGAAAGTCAACTTAAAAATGCTGTAATAATAGAGAGTTCACAGGATGAAGATGTGTTCGATATAAATAAAACGGCAGAAGTAAAATTTTGTGATATAGATGAAGTTGAACAGGTTACTCTTGTAAGTTCAGTAGAATCAGATGTGAAAAAGATGAAAATAAGTATAGAATCACCTCTGGGTAAAGCCTTATTTAGGATGAAAGTGGGGGAAAGGGCGACGGTTGCATCTCCAGATGGAAATTATGATGTGGAAATAGAAAAGATTTTATAAATATTTCGCTGGATATTTTATCTAGCGAAATATTTTTTTACAAAAACATGAGTTGACAAACAAATGATAGTCTGGTATCCTGTATTTAAAATTAATATTAAAATTCTTATCGCGAGAGACTGAGGGACTGGCCCCATGATGTCCGGCAACCTAAAATTATATTTTAAGGTGCTAATTCCAGCAGGTGATACCTGGAAGATAAGATATATGAGTATGTAAATCTCCTTATAGCTTATCTATAAGGAGATTTTTTATCTGAAGGCTATCTTTTCTTGATTCACAGTTTACAATGTATAATCATGGATGTCATTTCTTGAACTTAAGAATTATTTGATAAAAAATTGGAGGAATTGAAGATGAGTGTAGAAAGTGTAGTTAATTATTTTTTAGATAGGGGAATGGAAAATCCAGTATTCAAACTTCCTGATAGTGGTGCTACTGTTCAGCAGGCTGCAGAAACCATACATACGGAGCCAAAATATATAGCAAAGACGTTGGCATTTAAAGTTAAAGATGATGATATATTAATAGTTATGAGAGGGGATTTAAGAGTTAGTAATAAAAAATACAAAAAGTTTTTTAAAACTAAGGCTAAAATGCTGAGTCATGATGAGGTGCTGGAAGATACAGGTCATCCTGTGGGAGGACTGTGTCCTTTTGGATTGAAAAACCCTATTAAAGTATATTTGGATAAATCTATAAGGGATTTTGAATATGTATACCCTGCTGCTGGATCTAAAGAGTTTGCCCTTAAAATAAAACCAGAGGTAATTGGCAATTTGGTAAATGGACAGTGGATAGATGTTTGTGAGAGCTAGTTAATACTGTAAATGATCAAATAAAAGCCCTTATCTTGGGGCTTTATTTCTTCTCTTGATTGAATATCCAAAGTGGCCAAGAGGTTTTGAATTTAGGCTGTAGTATTCTCCATGGCTGTAACAGATAAGGTTCGCTTTTTCGAAATGTATTTTATTGTTTAAATCAAGCAGATTTTTATCCACTTTTACGTTTGAAATTTCCAGCAAAAATAGATCGTGAGTTCCAAGAGGTGTAATTGACAGCAATTTGCACTCCAGGGCTACTGGAGATCTTTCAAGAGATGGAGTGGAGATGGATATGCCTTTGTTAAGTTTAAGATTAAAATGTTTGATTTTATCTTCCTTTTTTCCAGAAACAACTCCACAATAATCTACAATTGTAGTCATATCTTTTGTAGGAAGATTTATAGAACATTGTCCACTTTCTTTAATGTATTTATGAGAAAGCCTTTCAGGTCTTATTCCCATGGCGACAATGGGTTTTTTAGTACATACAGTGCTTACCCATCCCACTGTAAAAATATTTAATTTATTGGATATGCTTTTGGAAACCACAAGGACCACTGGAGTTGGGTTTAACATTGCACTGCCTTTAAAATTTAATTTATTCATATGGGTTCCTCCAACTTATTTTATACATTTTGAGTTAAAATTCTATTTTTGATGTTGTTGTTGTCAATATTGGATAAAAGTCCTAAAAGAAACCATAGGGATATATTTCATGATATTTACAGGGTTTCACATGGCTCTTATAGGACAAATTAATTTAACGATGGGATTTTTTATTTTTTGCCAGTTCTACAGAAACTCTTCTGCCTTGAAGCTTTTTACCATTGGATTTTTTAAGTATGATGTTTCCAACTCTTTCGGGAACGCTTATAAAGGTAAATTTGTTTAGTATGTCTATATCTCCTATTTCATAGGCCTCCACTGAAGAGGTTTCAGCTATGAATTTCAACAGCTTTCTTGGAGTTATATTATCCATTCTTCCTATGGAAAAAAATAATCTCATATTTTCCTCTTCTATGTTTATGGAATTCTCCTTATAATTAAAACTCAATTCCTTTTCGAAAATTATCTTCATAAGGGCAGCAGCCACATCCACCAAATTGTATTCTTCATCCAATTCCATTGCTACTGGAACAAAATTTTTATAATTGTTTTCCGATATAACATCTCTTATCTTTTTTTCTATATTTTTATATTTAGCTTCAAATATATCATCTACTGTAGGAATTTCTTTTCTCTTTATTTTGCTTTTAGTGAATTTTTCTATCTGCTTTAACAGCATATATTCTTTGGGAGTTACCAGAGAATAGGCAATTCCCTCTTTATTGGCTCTTCCAGTCCTTCCTATTCTGTGTACGTAGGATTCGGTGTCCTGGGGAAGATCATAATTTATTACATGGGATACATTTTCAACATCTATTCCCCTGGCAGCTACGTCAGTGGCAACTAAAAAGTCCAGGGAGGAATCTTTGAATTTTCTAAGTGTGTTCAACCTCTGATTTTGCCCCATGTCTCCGTGCATACCTTCTACATTGTATCCTCTTGACTGGAGGCCTTCTACTAATTCATCTACGCCGCGTTTAGTTCTGCAAAATATGATAGCACTGGAGGGTTCATCTACATCTAAAATTCTACATAGAGATTCGAACCTATCTTTGTTTTTTATTTCATAGTAATACTGTTTTGTTTTTTCAACAGTTAACGTGTTTTTAGCTATTTCTATATATTTTGTATCGCTTTTCATGTATTTTGAGGCTAATTTTCTTATCTGATTTGGCATGGTAGCGGAAAAGAGCAGTGTCTGTCTATTTGAATTGCAGGCTTTGATTATATCTTCTATATCATCTATAAAACCCATATCCAGCATTTCATCTGCCTCATCTATTATCAGAAATTGTATACTGCTTAAATCCAGGGTATTTCTATGTAGGTGGTCTAATATTCTCCCAGGTGTGCCTACTACTACATCTATGCCTCTTTTCAAGGCTTTAATTTGCCTCTCTATGGGCTGACCGCCGTATATTGGAAGCAGTGATATTTTTCTAAATTTGGCAATTCTGGATAGTTCGTCATTTACTTGAATGGCAAGCTCTCGAGTAGGCGTGATTATTATAGATGAAATGTTTTTACTATTGCAATCAATTTTACTCAGCATTGGTGCTCCAAAGGCCAAGGTTTTTCCCGTACCTGTTTGTGCCTGACCTATTACATCTTTTCCCTCTAATATTATGGGAATTGATTCCGCTTGAATTTGAGAAGGCTCTTCAAATCCCATATTATCTATGGCCTGGAGGACTTTAGAATGTAAGCCTAAATTATTAAAATCAATATTTTTCATTAAAATTCCTCTTTCTTTTTTATATTACAAAACAAAACTTATCATATCATAGTATATACATATTATCAAATTTTAATTTGATTTAAATACTTTTTATTTATAATGATATAAACTATAATAGAATATACTGATGAATTAAAGGAGAATTTCATATGTTTGATGCTAAAGAAAGTGTTCTGCCTAATGGTATAAAACTTATCACTATAAAGAAGGATACACAAATAATGGCTTTACATGCTGGCATTAAAATTGGCGCCATATATGAAAACATTGATGAAAAAGGTATATCCCATTTTATTGAGCACATGCTTTTTAAGGGCACGAAATCTAGAAATAATGAAAGATTGAATGTGAATTTAGAAACCTTAGGTGGAGAATACAATGCTTATACGGATAATGGTTCTACAGTGTATAGCATTACAGCATTGTGGATAGAATTAGAAAAGTCTTTAGATATTATTTCTGATATGCTTATGAATTCAATATTTCCCGCAGATGAAATTGAAAAAGAGAGAGATGTAATACTTTCTGAAATAAGAACCAACAAAGACGATATTGAAGAATATAGTTTTAGAAAAACAAATGAATTGGCATTCAAAAAAGGGCCTCTGAGATATGATATAACAGGAAATGAAGATAGTGTAAGTAAATTTCAAAGAGATGATCTGATTGAATTTTACAATAGATATTATGTACCCAATAATTGCTTTATATCAGTGGTTTCTTTCTATGAACATGAGAAAATCTATAATTTGGTTCTAAAATATTTTGGAGTATGGAAATATAAGGAGTTTAGTAGAAATAAAATAATAGTTGAAAAAAATTTTCCATGCAAAAAAGTTTCTTATAAAAGGGATATAGAACAGAACACTATAATATATCTTTTTTCTTTTTACGGATTGAGTGAAAAAGATGAATTAGCTCTTAGAATATTAAATCACAAATTTGGAGAGAGCAGCAATTCTATTTTGTTTAGAAAGCTAAGGGAAGAAGAAGGACTTGCCTATGATATATATAGTGATTTAGATTTATCGGACTATATAAAAACTTTGTATATATATACCTCTGTAAGAGAAGAAAACATAAGAGATGCCGTTAGTGTCATTGAAGATTGCATAAACAAGATGAAGAATGAGAAGGTAAATTTTAATGATAATACGATGACTCTGATGAAAAAGGTATTAAAAACAGCAGTGGTATTTACTCTAGAGGATCCTATGGACTTAGGAAATTATGTACTGCATCAAGCTATGAGGGGAGACAGCATATACAGATTTATCTATGATATAGAAAAAATTGAAGATATAGGGAAAGAAGATATATATGAAGTAGCCAGGGCTGTTTTTAGGGAACCTACTATTCATATACTCAAGAGAAGGTCTTAGAAGAAATTATTTTAGACAAACTTCAGAGCTGATTTTTGATCTTATCCGAAAGCCTTCATTAATTGCGCATTGAACTAGTATTTAGGGAGGAAATTATGGATAAACATGTAATAACTAAAATTGAAGTTCAAAGAAGGAATAGAGAAAAAGCCAATGTATATGTAGATGGAGAGTTTGCTTTTTCCTGTGATTTAGAACTCATATATACATTTAATATATTTAAAGGAAAAATTGTAGATATAGAATATTTAAAAAGTGTAGCAGCTGAAAATAATTATATGAGATGCAAGAATTCTGCACTTAAAGTATTGGAAAAAACCTATAAGACGGAAAAACAAATGGAAGATAAATTGCTTGAAAAGCAATATGACGAGGAAACTGTTGCAAAAGTCATGGATTTTTTGAAAAAATATGGATTTATAGATGATAATAAATTTGTAGAACTGTATATAAAGGAGAAGATTAATTTCCAGGGTAGAAATAAAATTAAGTATTCCTTAATGAAAAAAGGAATAGAGGAAAATCTTCTGAATGAAAAATTGAATTCAATAGATAATTGTTTTGAGGAGAAGACTGCTTTAAATATAGCACAAAAAAAATATGATGCTATTTCAAAAAATGAAAATAGTACAAAAATAATATATAAAAAATTAGGAGATTATTTGACAAGAAAAGGGTATGACTATAGCATAGTTAAAGACGTACTTCGAAAGATATTAAACAAATGTGATGATTTCAATAGAAAGGATGAAAGAATCCATTTAAGTGAAAATGATATAGATAAGTTGTACAATATCGCTCAGAAGAGATACCAGATAGCAATAAAATCAGAAGAGGACAGGAATAAAATATATAGAAAAATAGGGACATATTTGCTGCGAAGGGGATACTTATGGGAAGATATAAAAAAGGTTTTAGGAAAGATTATGGAGGATTTCTCTATTTAATTTAGAATATATTACCTTTTGACTGTACTGAAAAAATAATTTAGAATTTACTATATATAATTAAAATTTATTATTTGGATTTGAAACTTTTTGCCGTTTAGAGGTGATTATGATTATGAAAGTGAATCCTATAACATTGATGATAGGATTGATATTTTTATATCCCCTTGTAAAGGGGTTTTTGTTTAAGTTTTCTTCTAATGCATTGAAGTTAGATATAAGTGATGTGAGTAGAAGTGTTTCATTTATAATATCTTTAATAATGGGCACATATTTTGGGAAAAAAGTATTTATACAGCATGATGGAGGAATATATGAGAGAATATATAATTTAATACCCGACAATCTTTCACAGTATCTTGAGAACAATAACTTTATAGTATATGCAGTTGCAATTCCACTGTTTGTGTTCATATGTTATAAAATTATAAAATTGTTTTTAGATTTACTTAATTATCTTACATTTTACCCTGTACTTGACAGCATAGATAGATTTCTGAGATCCAAAAGCAATACTTTTAAAAGAATACTTGGAGTGGTATCTCAAGTTCCTAAGGCGATATGTTATGTGCTTTTAGTTACATTTGTACTAAATATAATGTCCATGTTTAATATAAATTCAAAGTTAAATAAGTATATGGAAGGTTCAAAGCCCTATAATTATATCTGCAAGGAAATAATAATACCTGTTACCAATTCAACTATTGCAAAACAACTGCCAAATGTATTGGATAATTCTTTCAAGATAGTTATAAGAGAACCAAATTCAAATGAAGTAAAAGATGCAGGTAATTTAAATAGAGTAAAAAATGATGAAAATACCATAGTATATTATAACGGAGTTACACTGGATGAAGGTGTTAAATCAAACTCAGAGATCAACAGTTTTGCCAGGGATCTTGCTTCAGAGGGAAGTAATACTACTGAAAGGGCAGAAATGCTGTACAATTGGATAGGAACTAATATAAATTATGATAATGAGAAAGCCAACAAGGTGTTGAACAATGATTTTAATGTGAAGTCAGGAGCAATTCCCACATTCTATTCCAAAAAGGGAATTTGCTTTGATTATTCTTGCCTGTATGTAGCTATGGCCAGGGCCAATAACATGAAAGTGAGATTAATAACTGGCGAGGGATTTAATGGAATAAGCTGGGTAAGCCATGCCTGGAATCAAGTTTATATTCCAGAACAGAATAAATGGATAAATGTAGATACTACTTTTTATAAGGGAGGAAATTATTTTAACAGCAGAAGATTTCAGGTTGATCACAAAAATGCACAGGTGATAGGAGAATGGTAGAAAGTCAAAAAGATCAATACCACTCTGATTTGAAAAAGAGTGGTATTTGTTTATTTTGATTTTGCTATGTAATTTTTAAGTATGTTATCTATGGCTTTTTCACAATCTGAGTCTTCATTATTTAAACACCATGCATTATTAAAGTATATGAGAGCTTTTTTATTATCTTTCAACATGGTATAACAATATCCAAGATTAAAAAAATATTTACTTTCTCTTTTTAATTTAATTGCGGAATTCAACAAGTCAATTGCTTTTCTGTATTCTTTCAATTTTATAAAACATACGGCTGAATTGTATAGTGAAGATGATTCATTATCCTTTATTTTTATTGCCTTTTCATACATATCAATGGCTCTTTTATAGTTTTTTGAATTGTAATACTCATTGGCTTTTTGAAAATAACTCATTTTACTCCTCCTTAGATTATATATTATTTTGTAATCCCTTAATAAATTTATATCCATTTTTAGAAAAAATATTCTAAAATATTTTCCATTTAAAAAGTTAAAATGCCAGAAAGGCATTTTAACGAAATCTTTTAGTGAAACATTTTTTTTCTCAGCTTTCTTTCAACTATTGATACAGCTTCATACATTGCATAAGCTAAGATTGAAAGAATTATTATACTCAACATAACTGTGTCCAATTGTGATATCTGGCCGCCATATATTATTAAAAATCCAAGTCCCTCTTTTGCCACCAGAAATTCTCCCATTATTACTCCCACCCAGGAAAGTCCAACATTTATTTTTAAGGAAGATACCAATGTTGGTATGGAAGCTGGTATTATAAGGTAAGTTAAAATCTGAAATTTTGATGAGCCAAAAGTTTGAAGAAGCCTAATTTTATCTTTATCCACTTCTTTAAACCCATTTAGTACAGTCAATATGGTTACAATTACTGAAATCAATACGGTTACTAAAATGATAGCAGGTATTCCATTACCCACCCAAAATATTATTATAGGAGCCAGAGCAACTTTGGGAAGAGCATTTAATACCACTACATAAGGATCCAATACATCTGAAACAAAATCAGACCACCATAGGAGTACAGCGATGAAAGTACCTATAATTGTGCTGAGTAAAAAACCCAATATTGTTTCAATGCAAGTTATACCAATATGTTTAAATAGATTTCCTTCAGCATAAAGTTTTATCAGGTTTTTTAACATTCTGGAAGGAGTGCTTGTCAAAAAAGGATCCACCCACCCTAAATCTCCAGCAATTTCCCACAACATAAAAAAAGCTATTAAAATGGCTATTCTGCTTATTATGATTTTTTTCTTTCGCGTATTGACATTTTTTAAATATACTTCACGTTCTTTTATATAGTCCATAATCAATTGTTCAACTCCTTCCAAATATTATTGAAATAAATTCTAAATTTAGGATCTTCTCTGCATTTTAGGGGGGAATCATGATTCCCTTCAAAATCTATATTGTAGATTCTTTTTAATTTTGCAGGCCTTTTGGAAAGAACTATGACTCTGTTTGACATTGATATGGCTTCTGAAATATCATGAGTTACCATTATGGCAGTTTTACCTTCTTTTTTTATTATCTTAAATATTTCATCACTTATGTTTAATCTGGTTTGGTAATCCAATGATGAAAAGGGTTCATCTAATAATAGAAATTCCGGTTCTAGTGCCAGAGTTCTTATTAAAGCTACCTTTTGTCTCATTCCTCCAGATAACTCTTCAGGATAATGATGAATGAAATCCCACAGGCCATAATTTTTTAACATGGCAGCTATTTTATTTTTATATTTAACTGTGGATCTATGCTGTATTTTAATGCTGAGAAATACATTATCCCATACATTCAGCCACTCAAACAGCTGATCCTTTTGAAACATATATCCCATTTTGGAAGAAAAAGAAGTTAATTTTTCATCATCTATATATACTTCGCCGTGGGACGGTTTTATAAGACCTGATATTATATTTAAAAGAGTGGTTTTACCACATCCGGAAGGGCCTACTATACTTAAAAATTCACCTTTCTCTACAGCAAAACTTATATTTTCCAAGGCTTTAGTAGAGTTTTTGGGTGAATGATAATTCATATAGATGTTGTTTACAACTAATTTATTCAAGATATCATCTCCTAATAACTGTGTTTTAAGGTGTTAAAGATAGGTTGAAATTCTAATTTTATATTATTTAATATAAGGTAAAATTAAGTTATAATCTATTATATGAATGAGTACAATATGGTGTTAAAAATCCACATCATTAGGAATATTATTATAAAATTAGGGTATTCAGAATATATTAGAATGGAATATATTAGAATTGCAGATACATGTTCATATGTTATAATATATGTACATACATCTGCAATTTATAGATAATATGTTGTTTTAAAGTCTATAAAATTAGTCTAAATTATTAATTTTAAAAGGTGATTGATTATGAAAAATTTATTTCACGTAGGTCTTGATATAGGTTCAACTACAGTAAAGATAGTAGTATCGGATATAAAAGACAGTATAATCTATCAAAAATATCAAAGACATTTTTCTGATATAAAAAATACTATAGCTAAAATTATTAAAGATGCCTATGTAAAGCTAAAGGATTCAGATATCACTGTAATGGTCACAGGCTCTGGAGGAATGTCTGTATCTAAATGGCTTAATATACCCTTTATACAGGAGGTTGTAGCTTGCACTAATACTATAGAAAGATTTATTCCAGATACTGATGTTGCAATAGAATTAGGAGGGGAAGATGCTAAAATAACCTTCTTTGAGGGCGGAATTGATCAGAGAATGAATGGAACCTGTGCAGGAGGAACCGGAGCATTTATAGATCAAATGGCATCGCTGCTTCAAACAGATGCTAAGGGTTTAAATGAGCTGGCTAAAAATTATAAGGTGATTTATCCTATAGCGGCCAGATGCGGTGTATTTGCAAAGACTGATGTACAGCCGCTTTTAAATGAAGGGGCTGATAAGTCAGATATTGCAGTATCTGTGTTTCAGTCGGTGGTAAATCAAACTATAAGCGGACTTGCTTGTGGAAAATCTATACGGGGTAATGTAGCATTCCTGGGTGGACCCCTATATTTTTTATCTGAACTTAGAAAAAGATTTATAAAAACTTTAAAACTTACAGATAAACAAGTGTTTTTCCCAGAGAATTCTCAATTATTTGTAGCACTTGGTGCTGCGATTTCATCTAAAAATGAAAAACCTATTTCTTTCAAAAATTTAATAGATAGACTTCCAAATTTAAATAAGTCTTCGGGTGAGGATATACAAACATTAAGGCCTCTTTTTAAAGATGAAAATGAATTAAAAGAATTTAGAGAAAGGCACAGCAGGAATTCGGTGAAGAGAGGAAGTTTGGAAGGATTTAGCGGAAACTGTTATCTGGGGATAGATGTAGGCTCTACAACCACTAAGGCAGCTCTAATTGATGGGTATGGAAATTTGCTGTATTCTTCTTATGGAAGTAATAGAGGTAATCCCTTGAAATCTACAGTGGATATATTGAAAGATTTATATAAAAAATTACCGGAAGGTGCTAAAATAGTAAATTCAACAGTTACAGGATATGGGGAAGGACTTGTAAAGGCAGCTTTATCTGTAGATATAGGTGAAGTTGAAACTATTGCCCACTATAAAGCAGCAGAGTTCTTTCAGCCTGGGGTGGATTTTATATTGGATATTGGCGGACAGGATATGAAATGCCTTAAAGTGAAGGATGGAGTAATCGATAAAATAATGTTGAACGAAGCCTGCTCTTCCGGGTGTGGTTCCTTTATAGAGACTTTTGCCAAGTCTTTAAATATGAGTGTAAAAGATTTTGCTAAGTCTGCAGAAACTTCTAAAAAGCCCGTGGATTTGGGTTCCAGGTGTACTGTTTTTATGAACTCAAGGGTTAAGCAAGCCCAAAAAGAGGGAGCCTCTGTAGGAGATATTTCAGCAGGACTTTCCTATTCGGTTATAAAAAACGCATTATTTAAGGTAATAAAGATAAGAGATCCTGAGAAACTAGGTAGAAAGATAATAGTCCAGGGCGGCACATTCTATAATGATGCCATATTGAGAGCTTTTGAAATCATATCCGGGCGAGAAGTGATAAGACCGGATATAGCAGGCCTTATGGGGGCATTTGGAGCTGCTATTATTTCCAGGGAAAGATTTGAACCGGAGCATGAGACGTCACTGTTAAACTCAGCTGAGCTGGATAGATTTTCAACGGAAATTACAATGAGAAGATGCGGGAAATGCGCTAATAATTGTCTGTTGACTGTAAATAAATTTTCAGATGGAAAAGAATTTATATCTGGAAACAGATGTGAAAGGGGTGCAGGTCTTGAGAGGAAAACCTTAGATATACCGAATCTCTATGACTATAAATACAAGAGAATATTTAATTATATACCTCTCAAAAAAGATGAGGCAAATAGAGGACAGGTAGGTATACCTAGGGTTTTGAACATATATGAAAACTATCCATTCTGGTTTACTTTTTTTACTCAGCTGGGGTTTAGAGTGGAATTGTCAGCCCGTTCCTCAAAACGCATTTATGAACTTGGTATAGAAACTATACCTTCGGAATCTGCCTGCTATCCTGCCAAGATAGTTCACGGCCACATAATGAATCTGATACAGAGGGGAATAAATTTTATATTCTACCCTTGTATACCATATGAGCAGAAGGAGCAAAAAGAGGCCAATAATAGTTATAATTGTCCAATGGTAACTTCCTATCCTGAAGTTATAAAAAATAATATGGATATAATCAGAGAAAGACATATTAATTTTAAAAATCCATTTTTACCACTGAACAATAAGGAGAGACTCAAGAAAAGACTTGTAGAAGAACTTAAGGAATTTCACATTCCTGAAAAGGAGATATTCGATGCTGTAGACAAAGCCTTTGAAGAAGATAAAAGAATGAAAAGGGATATAAGGGCAAAGGGAGAGGAAGTACTGGAATATCTTAAAAAAACTGGAAGAAAGGGAATAGTGCTGGCTGGAAGACCTTACCATGTTGATCCGGAGATAAATCACGGGATTCCCAATATAATTACATCCTATGGTATGGCAGTATTTACTGAAGATTCAGTAGCTCACCTTGGCATTGTGGAGAGGCCGCTTCGTGTGGTAGATCAATGGGTTTACCATTCCAGGTTGTATGCTGCAGCAAGTTTTGTAAATACCCAGGATAATTTGGAGCTCGTTCAATTGAATTCTTTTGGATGTGGATTGGATGCAGTTACTACGGATCAAACTCAGGAAATACTCAATAAATATGAGAAAATATATACGGTACTGAAAATTGATGAGGGAAGTAATCTTGGAGCAGTTAAAATAAGGATACGTTCCTTGAAAGCAGCTCTTGAAGAACGAGAAAAGGCAGGCTTTAAGCCACATAGGGTTGAGGACAATTATAAAAAAGTGATGTTTACTAAAGAGATGAGAAAGAATCATACTATATTATGTCCACAAATGTCGCCTATACATTTTCAATTTTTGCAGGAAGCATTTAGAAATTCAGGTTATAATTTGGAAGTACTGCCTTCTGTTGATAAAAAAGCTGTTGACGAGGGACTGAAATATGTAAATAACGATGCATGTTATCCTTCCATAATAGTGGTAGGACAGTTGATAGAGGCATTAAAATCTGGCAAATATGATTTGAATAATACTTCTGTAGTGATGTCCCAGACAGGTGGGGGGTGCAGGGCAACCAACTATATAGGCTTTTTGAGAAAGGCATTAAAAGAAGCTGGAATGAAAAATATACCTGTAATATCTGTGAATGTAGTTGGAATGGAGAAAAATCCTGGATTTAAAATCACACCGAAACTTATAAATAAATCCATGATAGCGCTTTTATATGGGGATTTATTTATGAGAGTATTGTATAGGGTGAGACCTTATGAAAAAATACCGGGATCTGCAAATTTACTCTATAAAAGATGGATTGAAAAATGCAAGAGAAATGTTGCCAACGGTGTTCACAGAGAATTTAAAGAAAATATTTACGATATAGTAGATGATTTTGACAATCTGGAAGTGACCGATATACGGAAACCAAGAGTAGGAGTAGTGGGAGAAATATTGGTTAAATTTCATCCAACTGCCAATAATAGAATTGTGGATACATTGGAAGAAGAGGGAGTCGAAGCAGTAGTCCCTGATTTGACGGATTTCTTATTGTACAGTGCTTATGATGCTAAATTCAAGCACAGATATTTGTCTGGAAGCTATTTAAGTACAATTATAAATGAAGGGGCAATAAAATTTATTGAATATTTTAGACGATATATGAGAGATGCACTGAAAAACAGCAAAAGGTTTGCTCCACCATCTAATATTGAACAGCTGGCAAAAGATGCTTCACAAATATTGTCCATTGGAAATCAGACAGGAGAGGGTTGGTTTTTGACAGCTGAAATGATAGAACTTATAAAAAGCGGAGTAAAAAATATTGTGTGTATGCAGCCTTTTGCCTGCCTGCCTAATCATGTAACAGGCAAGGGAATGATAAAGGAACTAAAAAGAAGGTATCCAGGAAGCAATATTGCAACTATAGATTATGATCCAGGTGCAAGTGAGGTAAATCAGTTAAACAGGTTAAAGCTCATGTTGTCAGTGGCATTTAAATCCATGGAAAGTGAAGTCGCAGTGGAGAGCCGTAAAAATAAACTGGTTCCCCAGGCAGTGCTTGTAGAGGATGGAAATAAATAAAAATCCAAAAGGCTTTAACACAATTTACATTATACTCATATTATGAATAGATATTAAAATTGCTTTTTGGAGGATATATGATAAGAAAAAAATTAGGGCTCTATTCTGTTCTATTGTGCTTTATTTTTATAGTTACCATTTTTGCAGCTTGTGGAAATAGCAAAAAAGGTGCTAATTCCGTAGTTAATATAAAGTTGAATGAAGTGGCAAGATCTGCATTTTATGCACCAATGTATGTGGCGATAAACAAGGGAATGTTTAAAGAACAGGGTATAAATATAGATCTTACTACAGGTCAGGGAGCAGATAAGACAATGCAGCAGGTATTAAGCGGCAGCTGTGATATAGGCTTTTGCGGACCAGAGCAGGTAATTTATATATATAATCAAAAGCGAAAGGATTTTCCTGTATTATTTGCTCAATTGACTGCTACGGATGGATCCTTCTTAGTGGGTAGGAGTGAGCAGAAGAATTTTAAATGGGAATCCGTTAAGGGAAAGACCATAATTGGCGGAAGACCTGGTGGAGTTCCAGAAATGGCTTTAGAATATGTACTTAAAAAAAATAATATACAGCCCGGAAAAGATGTAAATTTAATAACTAATTTGGCTTATACTGCAACAGCAGGTGCATTTAAAGCCAATACAGGAGATTATGTGGCTCTTTTTGAACCCACTGCCAGTATGCTGGAAAAGGATAAAAATGGTTATATACAGGCTTCTGTAGGTGAATCTGCTGGTGTACTGCCTTATACTTGTTATTTTGCCACTAAGTCTTATATATCGAAGAATCCTGAGTTAATACAGAAATTTACAAATGCCATTCATAAAGGGCAGATATGGGTTCAAAAACACAGTGATGAAGAAGTAGCTGAGGCTATAAAATCCTTCTTCCCGGGAACTGATGAGGATGTACTAAAATCTGTAATAAAAAACTACAGGAATATAAAGGCCTATGCTGATACTCCGATTATAAAAGAACAGGATTTAAATAGACTTATGGATGTAATACAATCATATAAATCAGATTTGATACCTGAAAGACCTCCTTTTGACAAAATAGTGAATAATTCTTTTGCGGAAAAAGCCGTTAAATAGGCATGATGTAGAGTTGGGTCAACCCACTGTAAAGGGGGGGGGGAGCCAGCTCTAAAAATATTTTAAATTGAATTCTGTGATTTTAAATATTTTTGTGTCCAAGGGCATACAAATATACATTAAGTTGTTTTATCCGTTTGAATGCTTCTTTTTACTTTTGGCAGTGCCTTAAATCCACGCTGTCGTATTATTTTTGCTGCATATTCATCGAGATTATCCAGAAGCTCGTTTACTCTTGTATATTCAGCATAATAATCTTTTGTCGGTCCATTTTCTATTCCAGCAATTACATGAGGATTCATTGCTACCGCAATTGAAATTCCGTATCTGTAGCTTTCTCTCTGATCTTCTGGAATATCTTTTAGGTCTGCAAAACCGACAATTGAAGCGCCTTTCCCAATAAGGCACTTCCTGAGTTCTGTGCTTAAACAATTCATTTTTATATCTCCTTCCATATATAATTACCTACTTTATAACTGTAAAATACAATAAAATTTATAAAAAAGCAATCTTGTTTTTTAAAGTATTTGTTTCTAATTGCTGAATGTGTAAAATTTCTTGACAGTATAAAAATTAACGTTATAATAGAAAATGTATTAATTAATTTATCAGCTGTGAAAAAAAAGAGTAAGGATAGCATTGTATAAAGAGAGAAAAGCTTATTAGCTGAAAGGCTTTTCATATGGTATATCCTGAAGGTAGTTTTGGAGCTTCTTTACTGAAATAGAAGTAAGTAGAGACGGTTTTGTACCGTTATTTTTGTGAGAGTCTGTAATTTTCAGAAAAAAAGGTGGTAACGCGGGTCTTCGTCCTTTGTGGATGAAGGCTTTTTTATATATCAAGTTATTTTCAGAACATAGGAGGAGGAGATTTAATGTCGAAGAGGAAAGATATAGCAACTACTTACAATCCAAAGACATTTGAAGAAAAACTTTATAACAATTGGCAAAAAAAAGGATATTTTACGCCTGCAGCAGAGGACAACAAGAAAACTTATACCATGGTGATACCACCTCCCAATATTACTGGTAAATTACATCTGGGTCATGCTCTGGATGATACGCTTCAGGATATAATAATAAGAACTAAAAGGATGCAGGGTTACAATACGCTGTGGGTTCCAGGAGAAGACCATGCCAGCATAGCCACTGAGGTAAAAGTGGAAAAGGAATTATTAAAAAAGGGCATTGTAAAAAAGGAAATGGGGCGAGAGGCATTTCTTAAAAAAACCTGGGATTGGACTCATGAGTACAGGGAGAGAATAAGAAATCAGGTAAAAAAGCTTGGATGTTCTGTGGATTTTACAAGGGAGAGATTTACAATGGATGCAGGGCTCAACAAAGCTGTAAGAAGATTTTTTGTCAAATTATACAATGATGGACTCATATATCAGGGAAACAGAATAATAAACTGGTGTCCTAAATGCCAGACTGCCTTGTCCGATGCAGAAATTGAATATGAAGAACAGCAGGGCCATTTCTGGAATATAAGATATAAGATAGTTGGCAGCGACCGATATTTGGAAATAGCTACTACAAGACCGGAGACAATGTTTGGTGATACAGCTATTGCAGTTAATCCAAAAGATGAAAGATACAAGGATTTGGTTGGCAAAACTGCCATACTGCCTATTGTCAACAGAGAAATACCCATAGTTTCCGATGATTATGTGGATATGGAGTTTGGCACAGGTGCAGTCAAGATAACTCCTGCGCACGATCCAAATGATTATCAGGTGGGAAAAAGGCATAACCTACCTGAAATTGTAGTGATGAATGAAGATGGAACTATAAAGCTTCCGGGAACCAAATATGATGGAATGGATAGATATGAAGCCAGAAAAGTACTGGTGGAGGATTTAAAAGAACAGGGATTTTTGGTAAAGATAAAAGAGCATACACATAATGTAGGATGTCATGACAGATGCGGCACTACTGTCGAACCAATGCTTTCAAAACAGTGGTTTGTGAGAATGAAATCTCTGGCACAACCTGCTATTGATGTGGTAAGAAACAAAAAGGTAAAATTTGTACCGGAAAGATTTGAAAAGATCTATTTTAACTGGATGGAAAATATTCAGGATTGGTGTATTTCAAGACAACTATGGTGGGGTCATAGAATTCCTGTCTGGTATTGTAAAGATTGTGGTGAAGTTATAGTAAGTGATACGGATCCTACAAAATGCACTAAGTGCGGTTCAACCAATATAGAACAGGATAAAGATGTGCTGGATACCTGGTTCAGCTCTGCGCTTTGGCCTTTTTCCACCTTGGGATGGCCGGATAACACGGAGGATCTAAAATGTTTCTATCCTAACAATACCCTTGTTACCGGATATGACATAATATTTTTTTGGGTGGCACGAATGATATTTTCTGGTATATACTGCATGGATGACATTCCTTTTGAAAATGTGCTTATACATGGGATTGTGAGAGATTCTCAGGGAAGAAAAATGTCAAAATCCCTTGGAAACGGGGTAGATCCTATAGAAGTCATAGAGCAGTATGGAGCAGATGCCCTGAGGTTTGCACTTATTACCGGCAATGCACCGGGAAATGATATAAGATATTATCCTGAAAAAGTAGAGGCTTCTAGAAATTTTGCCAATAAGATATGGAATGCTTCAAGGTTCGTACTTATGAATTTGGATGAAGATCTGATGGATAAATACAAGAACTGTAAAGATTACAGTATTGCGGATAAATGGATATTGTCCAGAGTAAACTCGCTGGTAAAGGAAGTAACTTACAATATAGAGAAATTTGAAATGGGAATAGCTGCCCAAAAGATATATGATTTTATATGGGGTGAATTTTGCGATTGGTATATAGAACTTGTTAAACCTGCCATGTACGGTGAGGATGAAAAGACCAAGGGAGTGGCTTATAATGTATTGAATAAAGTACTTACTATAAGCTTACAGCTGCTTCATCCTATGATGCCTTTTATAACGGAGGAAATATATACGCATCTCTGCACAGAATATGAATCCATAACCATATCGAAGTGGCCGGAGTATAATGATGAACTTAAAGACCTAGAGTCAGAAAAAGATATGGAATATGTCATAGAGGCTATTAAGGCTGTCAGAAATGTCAGAACTGAGATGAATGTACCATTTTCGAGAAAGGCCAAGGTAATGGTATGGGCTACTGAAAAAAGTGCGTCGGAATCGTTAAAAAATGGAGAAGACTATTTTAAAAAATTGGCTTCAACGAGTGAACTGGAGTTTTTAAACAATAAAGGTGATGTACCAGAAAATGTAGTGTCGGCAGTTACTAAAGGAGCAGAGCTATTCATTCCACTTTTGGATCTGGTAGATAGGGATAAAGAAATTGAAAGGCTGAACAGGGAAAAAGGGAAATTAGAAGATGAAATAGAAAGAGTGGAGAAAAAACTTTCGAATAAAAAATTTCTTTTAAAAGCTCCTAAAGATGTAGTGGATAAGGAGAAAGAAAAAGCTTGTAAGTACAGGGAAATGCTTAATACTGTACTGGAGAGAATACAGAGTTTAAAATAAAAATATGGGGATGTACTACTATGAATTATGAAGAGACCTTAAGATATATAGAAAATGTAGCTAAGTTTGGGAGCAATCTGGGGCTTGATAGAACTGAGAAAATGCTGGAGATTTTAGGTGACCCCCATAAAAAGATAAAAGCCATACATGTGGCAGGCACTAACGGAAAAGGCTCTATCACAGCTATGATAAGTAAAATATTGATGGAAGCTGGTTTTAAAGTAGGGATGTATACTTCTCCTTATTTGGAAGTATTTGAAGAGAGAATACAGATAAATGGCGTCAATATACCAAGAGATGACTTGAGCAAAGTGGTTACAAAGGTATCTGAAGTTGTAAGAAGGGTTGTTGAGATGGGTTATGACAACCCTACTGAATTTGAGATAATTACCTGCAGCATGTTCTACTATTTTGCTGAAAAGAAAGTAGACATAGCTGTGGTTGAAGTGGGGTTGGGGGGAAGATTAGATTCTACAAATGTAATGCCGCCTTTTTCTGAGAAACAAAAAGGTGGAGTTATGCTAAGCATAATTTCCTCTATAAGTTATGATCATATGAAAGTATTGGGGGATACACTGGGAAAAATAGCTTATGAAAAGGCAGGTATAATTAAACCCGGCATTCCGGTAATAATGTATCCTGAAGAGGAAGAAGCCGGGAAAGTTATAGAGCAGGTGTGTGGACAAAAAGGAAGTCAGCTTATAAAAGTGCCGGTAAATTCAGTAAAACGTATTGAAAAAGATAAAATAAGCAGCCGCAGTAGAGGGTGCATGCAGCATATAAGCCTTCATACGGGAAAACAGAACTATGATATTAAATTATCCCTTTTAGGTAGACATCAGCTTTTGAACTGTGCTGCGGCCGTTTTTGCTGTAGAGCAATTGTCCAGATATGGGATTCAAATAGGTAGATCCATAATATCAAGAGCTCTTAGCAGTGTAAAGTGGATGGGAAGGCTTGAGGTGATGGCAAAGAATCCTTTAGTAGTTATAGATGGAGCCCATAACAGGGAGGGAATTTCTGTGCTTAAGGATAATATAGAGAGCTATTTCAGCTATAACCATATGGTGCTTATATTGGGTATTCTGGCTGACAAGGAAGTAGATATCATGGTGAAGACCATTGTACCACTTGCCTGGAAGGTTATAGCCGTAACTCCAAACAATACGAGGGCAGAGAGCTCAAAACAACTGAGAGCTGTAGTGGAAAAGTATAATCCAAACTGTGAAGCTTTTGAGGATTATGAAATTGCCTATAAAAAAGCACTTTCTTACTGTGAGAAGGAGGATTTGCTTTTAATATCCGGTTCGCTTTATATGATAGGGGATATGAGGAAGATAATAAAAAGATACAGTGCAAAATTTTAATTTTGATGAGTTTGCCATATAAAAATGCACCTAAATCAAGGTGCATTTTGTTTTTTGAGTTTTTACGCTATAAATCAAATTGGAGAAATCTAAACCGTCTTATTTTTTAAAACTAATTTTTTGAGGGCTTTTGCAAACTGATCTGGACAGGAGGTACCCTTGCCGTTACAGGAAATACCCTGCAATTTTTTTATTACCTCTTCTACATCCATCCCGTTTACAAGTCTGGATATAGCTTGAAGATTTCCATTACAGCCTCCTATAAAATTTACATTTGCAATTTTATTTCCCACTATATCAAAAATTATTTTACTCGAGCAAACTCCCTTTGTGGTATAAGTATACATTTTATCACCTGATTTCTATAGGGAATGAATATATTGAACAAAGTAATTATGTAACACAAACATTATACAATACAATAAAATAAATTTTCAATTGTTATTACCTATTTTAGCAGATATTCATATTATATTTGTAAGGGGGTGATGGTGTTGGATTATCTTTATGTATGCAGCACTTCTTCTGATCTTGTGTCAAAAATTAATTTGGACTACTTCTGCGAAGAGAAGAGAATATATTTAAGGTCCAATGATATGATTTATAATGTAGGTCCTCATGGAATATATACCAATGATAATAAGCTCATAACAGCAAATAGATATAACAATACCATATCTATAATTGATATAAAAGGGGAAATACAGGAAGAAAGTTATTATGTAGGAGCTTGTTGTAATGATGTTGTGGTTTACGGAAACAATGCATATATAATATGTAGTGACTTAAACAGCTTACTGGTTTTTGATCTTAAAGAGAAGCAAGTAACTGAAGAAATCCCCTGTGGAAGTCTTCCCTATAGCATATGCTTGAATAAAGAGAGAAGATTATTATTGATATCCAATATGGAAGATGATAGCATAACTTTAATAAATTGTACAAACAATAGATGTGTTAAAAATATAAGAGTGGGATCTTATCCTACTAAAGCTGTGTTTACATTAGACGGACAACATGTATTGATATGCGAAAGTAACATAGGATCTGAATTTAGGGGGAGTGTAGCTATTTTATCTTTGAAAAATTATAAAATAATAAACAGGATTATTGTGGGAAATTCGCCAATAGATATTTATTGCAGCAGTAGACATTGTTTTGTATCTAATTTTGGAGAGGGTACAATAAGTATTTTGGATATAAATAATTATAAGGAGGAAAAAAAGATAATTGTTGGTGGAATGCCTAAAAATATAATAAAATATAAGGAAAACCTGTATGTGGGAGACAACTATAATGATCTATTGATAAAGGTGAATATAAAAAGTAAAAATAAAAAATATATACCCATAGGTGGAGAACCTACAGGTATGGTTTTAAGTTGAATTTTAATTGCTCATAAGTAGTTCAACAATATTATAGTAGAGATCTAAGTAATCTTTTTTCCATTTTTTGCACAGCTCTTTGGCCTTGCTGTTGGAGTCTACATTTAATTTTATGTCTATTAGTTCAGAATTATTTTCCAGTATTTTTAAGTTCACGATAAAATTGTTTTTTGGATCGATGGTATAACTGGCATTTATAAAAAGATTCTTTTTTATAGACTCAATTTTCGTATCTAAATACTGATTTATGATGTCCATTTTATTTTTTGAAATTCTATTTCCAAATAACAACAATACTTTAAGACCTTTTTTGGTTATTATGAATTTATGATTATTTGAATAAACTACTTTTTTGATAAAATTAGAAGATAAAAGTTCATTTAAATATTGTTGAAGAGTAAAATAGTTTATAAAGCCGTTCTCAAGTATAATTTGTGTTATTTCATTATTGGAAATGGGAAATTTAATTCTTTTAAATATATAAAGCAGTAATAGTTTATTTTCTGCTAGTTCTAAAGTATCTTCGAACATTTAAAATCCTCTCCATTGAATTTAAAATATATTTATATTATAACATAAAATATTTGAACTTATATTTTGAAATAATTTTATATAAGTAAATTTTTTAATTTATGTAATATTTATCAATATGAGATACTATATAAAATTATAAAAGCAAATATTTGGAGGAAAAAAATTGAAAACAAGACTTATAAAAAAAATATTTATGGTATCTGTATTATTATTTGTAGCTATTGGAGTATCATTTTTTACCAATTACGGGTATAGAGGAGTCTTTATAAATTCAAGCAAAAAATTACCTATATATTCTGTAGACACAAAAGAAAAAAAAGTGGCTATAACTTTTGATGTGAGTTTAGGTAAAGATGATTATACTGAAAAAATATTGGATTTACTTGATAAATACGATATTAAAGCCACATTTTTTGTAGTAGGTGACTGGGTGGATAAAAATCCTGTTAAACTAGAAGAAATATATAAAAGGGGACATGAAATAGGAAATCATTCCAATAGACATCCTAACATGACTAAAATATCTCGTGAAAAGATCATTGAAGATATAAATATAAACGAAGCGAAAATAAGAAGCATAACAGGAGCAGGTACCGAGTTATTTAGATGTCCAGAAGGAGCTTATAATGACAGGGTGATAGATTTAGTAAAAGAATCAGGATATTATTGTATTCAATGGAATGTGGACAGTGTGGACTGGAAAGAACAGGGGGCAGATATTGAATATAACAGAATAATTAAGAATACAAAGCCAGGTTCAATACTTCTGTTTCATGGTAATGCCAGATATACGCCGGAAAATTTGCCTAAAATAATAAAAGAACTTCAAAAAAAAGGTTATAAATTTGTCAAAGTAGGAGATTTAATTTACAAAAATAATTACAAATTAAATTATGAGGGAAAGCAGATACACAATTAAATATCTTATATTATAACAGTTATTGAAAAATAGGATAAATATGTATTATAATGGCAGTAAAGCAAGTCTGTATATAATACTCATATAGTAAAGGTTTATAATGAGATTTTTAGCAAATGGAGAATTAGTATAAAAAACTATATCCTGTTTAAAATAATTTTAGATTATATATTTTTTCAGGAGGTAATATTTTTATGGGATTCGTAAAAATTATTGATAGTAATGATAATTTTAAAAGCCATTTGATAAATTTATTAGATCTGAACAATTTACAGTACAATGTGTCTGAAAATAAAGATGGCGTTGAAAAAGCAAAATATATAATAATGAATTCTATAAATAAAAAACATGATATTTTGGATGGACGCTATTATTTTATAAATATGGATTTAATAGATGGTTTAGGTGATGATTTAAATTTGCAAGGTTATATCATAACCTATGGATTAGGCAGCAAAAATACAGTTACCATATCCAGCTTAGATTATAACAGTGGATTTGTATATTGCCTTCAGAGAGATATTGTACAAAATGGACAGAATATAATTGAATCTCAGGAAATTCCGATTAACATGGTTTTAAGAGACATTGATGAACTATATGCAGCTATGATAGCTATAACTTTGGGGCTGATGGATAATAGATACATGCATATATTGCTCAAAAATAAAGCATTTAAAATTTTTAGTTAAATATTAAGTATTTGCAAGTATATTTTTACCTCCCTGTGAATAGTTATAGGATAATGAGATATTTAAAACTAAGGGAAAGAGGGGTTTATGATGGACAATTTAATGTTAAATAATAAAATTTATCTTGAAGGCAAAGTAGTATCAGAATTAAAATTTAGTCATGAAATGTATGGTGAAGGTTTTTATACCTTTAATATTGAAGTCCCGAGATTAAGCGAAAGCAAGGATGTATTATTTATTACAATTTCAGAAAGACTTATAGGTGGAATGAATATTATCCCGGGAATAGATATTGTAGTGGAAGGACAATTGAGATCATACAATAAATTTGTAGATGGAGCAAATAGATTGATATTAACTGTATTTGCAAGGAATATAAGTTTATGTAAAGAAAAAAGTAAAAATCCAAATCAAATTTTTCTTGACGGTTTCATATGCAAAGAACCAATTTATAGGACAACTCCCTTTGGAAGGGAGATCTCCGATATGCTGTTAGCTGTAAATAGAGCCTATAATAAATCTGACTACATACCTACTATTGCCTGGGGAAGAAATTCTAGGTTTTGTAAGTCGTTGAAAGTCAGTGACAACATAAGAATTTGGGGAAGGCTGCAGAGCAGAGAATATCAAAAAAAAATATCTGATACAGAAGTCGTAAAAAAAGTGGCCTATGAAGTTTCCATTTCTAAAATGGAAAAAGTGAATAAAAACGATAACGATGAAGAATGCGTGAAAAAGGCTGATGATAAAGGTGAAGAAAATTTAAAAGAAGCAAAAGAAGAACAAAAGAACAATTTTAATGAAAATGTGGAAGGTAAACGTATATCCTAAGTAATTATGGATAAGAATAAAAAAATTGACAATTCGATTTCTGTTGACAAAAAAATTGATATGTTATATACTAAATCTCGTAATGTATGCAATATAAATTAAAAATTAATTTTCTTATCAAGAGAAGCGGAGGGACTGGCCCTATGAAGCTCGGCAACCTGGATATTATTATGTATTCAATGGTGCTAATTCCATCAGGCGAAGCCTGAAAGATGAGGATATTATTAGAATGTTACTTCTTGTAGTTTTCTCTGCAAGAAGTTTTTTTATTTCTGATTATTTTTTGAGACTTGGGAAAAATTTAAAGATTATTAATTTAAAATTAGTTGATTAGAAAACTAAAGGCTAAGTTTTGCCGTTGTGAAATTATGAATTTATAATTTTATAATGGTAATTCTTGGCCTTTGTTTATTCCCAAAATAATTATCAAAAGGCGGTGATATTGCAGATTTATTTAAAATAGTTGTGAATATTGATAAAGATATAATAAAATTCAAAGGAGAGAAAAATATGGAAAAAAAGAAAACTGCAATAATTTTAGCGTTAGTGGTAATAATAGCGATTTTTAACGGATGCTCTTCAAATACAAAACCCAATACGAGCAAAAAAGAAGTAAAAACCATATATGTAGGTACGCAAAATGATTATCCGCCTTTTTGTTACAATGATGACAAAGGTAATTTAACTGGATATGATATTGATGTAATAAAGGAAATAGATAAGAGATTAGATGAATATAAATTTACATTTGCACCTGCTGCTTGGGATAGTATTTTTCTTTCGCTGGAATCAAATAAAACTCAAATTGTTGCAGATGAAATTGCTAAAAACCCTGAGCGTGAGAAAAAATATCTTTTTTCAGATCAGCCGTATTTTACAGCTGAGTCAGTCATAATTGTAAAAAAAGGTAGAAATGATATAAAGTCGTTGGAAGATTTAAAAGGTAAAAGTGTAGCAGCTTCTGTAGGTGACTCATACACACAATTGCTTGAAAAATATAATAAGGAAAATGGTAATAAAATAATTTTAAAATATAATGATACAGGAAATTCATCAGATAATTTGATAGATGTGCAAAATGGAAGAGTTGACGCTTATGTAAATGATCCAGTAATGACAGAGGCCACTATCAAAAAGCAGAATTTACAGGTACAGGTAGTTGCAAAACCAGTTCAAAGTGACAAGATACATCTTGTTTTTAAGAAAGACAAGCAAGGGCAGGAACTCAAATCAAAAATCGATCCTATAATTAAACAGCTTAGAGAAGACGGCACGCTTGCAAAGTTATCAAAAAAATGGACTGGTGGAGAGTATATACCTAAATAAATAGATGGTATAGAATATCATGACTTCATATCAGGAGGGTGTTTTATGGACAAGATATTTGATTTTACTTATATGGTGAAGTGTATTCCAAAGTTAATTCCATATTTATCAGCTACGATGATGGTAACTGTTATATCCATGTTATTTGGGTTATTGGTAGGTTTTTTTATAGCTATTGTTAAAATTTATAAAATATCAGTATTAAGGCAAATTGCTATGGTTTATGTGTCTTTTGTAAGGGGAACACCTTTGTTAGTTCAACTATATCTTATTTATTTTGGTATGCCTAAATTTTTGTACTTTTTTCAGATAAAATACGGTTGGTTTGAGAACATTAATGTAAATGTAATACCACCTGAATACTATGCGATATTGGCGTTTTCAGTTAATTTAGGGGCATATTTGTCTGAGACCATACGATCTTCAATTGAAGCTGTTGACAGGGGTCAGTTTGAAGCAGCTAATTCTATAGGAATGAGCCAAGCTCAAATAATGCTCAAAATTGTTCTTCCGCAGGCACTGATTGTAGCTATACCTAATTTAGGAAATACATTAATCAGCACCGTTAAAGATACTTCTCTCATTTTTATGATAGGTATTGTAGACATAATGGGGGAGGCAAAAATAATTGGAGCCAGAGGTTTGGCTTTTTTTGAAATTTATATAGCCGTCTCCATTATATACTGGTTTATATGCATAATACTTGAAAAGTGTCTTAATTTATTGGAAAAACGAAGCAGAATATTTGAAAGAAGTGTTGTTTGATGATTAATCTACGAAATATTAATAAATATTTTTCTGAGCATCATGTATTGAAAAATGTGAATTTAACAGTAAAAAAAGGTGAGGTAATTGCCATACTTGGGCCGAGTGGTTCTGGGAAATCTACTTTACTGCGCAGTATAAATTTTTTAGAACGGCCTTCCTCTGGAATAATTGAAATCAACGGACTTAGGGTTAATTCTCAAACTGCAAGCAAAAAAGATATATTTCAGCTTAGGACTTCCACTGCTATGGTTTTTCAGCAGTATAATCTTTTTAAAAATTTAAATGTGCTTCAGAATGTAACTATAGGGCTTACAACAGTTAAAAAATTAAATAAAGAAAAAGCAGTGGAAATTGCAAGGCAGATTTTAGATAAAGTTGGTCTGAAAGATAGGGTTGATTATTATCCGTGCCAGCTTTCAGGAGGTCAGCAGCAGAGAGTTGGCATTGCCAGGGCCCTGGCTTTGAATCCTGAAGTGCTTCTTTTTGACGAACCTACCTCTGCACTGGATCCAGAATTGGTTGATGAGGTACTTCATACTATAAAACAGCTTGCTAATGATGATAATACAATGATTATAGTTACACATGAGCTTGGTTTTGCTCGTGATGTGGCTGACAAAGTGGTTTTAATGGAAGATGGAATAATAGTTGAAGAAGGTTCTGTGGAAAAGATGTTTACTAATCCTTCGGAAAATAGGACACGTCAATTTATAGGTAAGGCGCTTAAAAGGTTTATTGTAAATGCAATTTGAAGATTATTATTTATTTTGGAGGTGAAATACTTGTTGGATTTAGAGGAAATGGAGAAACGACTTAATAGGCATTATAATTTTTGGGACAAAAGATTTGAAGGAGAAGGGGCATATTTTGCCATTATGGCACCAGATGAAACAGCACTTGATAAATATCCACCAATAAAGCCTCCAGGTTCTCTTGAACAAAAATGGTTTGATATAGATTATAGATTGGAAGAAAATAATCAAAAACTTAATACTACTTATTTTGCTGGTGATGCAGTTCCTATTGCCAATATTGACTTTGGTTCTGGTATATTAGCTTCATTTCTGGGCTCTGAATATAAATTAGCAGAGGATACTATATGGTATGATGCCAAACCTATAATTTCAGATTGGAATGATTTACCTAAGCTTAGTCTTCTAAAAGACAGCGAAATTTATAAAAAATTTATTGGTATTACCAAAAGCTTTTGTGAGGCTTCGCAGGGAAGGTATATTACAAGTATTACTGATGTTGGTGCTAATATGGATGTATTGGCGTCCTTGAGAGGAAGAGAAAATTTACTAATGGACTTGATTGTTGAACCGGATGAAGTTAAAAGGTTTCTTTTTAGAATTGATCAATTCTGGAAAGAAGTATTTGATGAAAATATAAAAATTCTAAGCAGGTATAAAAGAACCTTTACTTCATGGGTTCCTATTGTAAATCAAAAAACATGGTATCCGCTTTTAAGTGAATTTTCAACAATGATTTCCCCAACTATGTTTGAAGATATAGTATTTCCTGCAATTCAAAGGGAAGCGGATTATTTAGATCAAGCTCTTTTTAATTTGGATGGTGAAGACCAGGTTAAATATTTATCTATATTGTTGAGATTAGAAGGGCTTCATTCAATAGAATGGGATCCTGTACCAAAGTATAGTCCAAAATTTAATAAAGTGATTAAGTATTTTTCCAGTGAAACATCGATAGAGGTGTATAAACAAATTCAATCCTGTGGAAAAAAATTAGTTATAAGAGAGGTTATACCTGAGCAAATTGAGCCTATTTTAAATAATATTTCTCCAGATGGCGTATTTTTTGTTGTAAATTGTTCAAATAGAAAAGAGGCAGATGAATTTTTAACATTTTCCCGTAAATGGACAAAATATGGAAGATAGGAGTAATTGAGATGAATTTAGAAGAACTTTCTCTATATGTTCAAGAAGGTAATTTAAAAAAAACAAAAGAGTTTGTGCTGCAGTTAATAAAAGAAAAAATCAGTGCAAAGAAAATTTTAGATGAAGCTTTAATAGCTGCTATGGAACAAGTTGGTATAAAATTTAAAAATAATGAAATATATGTACCTGAAATGCTTATTGCAGCAAAAGCCATGAGTGCTGGTTTAAAAATATTGGAGCCAATATTAACTGAATCAGGTATAAAACCCATAGGAACAGTTGTTATTGGTACGGTAAAAGGAGATTTGCATGATATCGGAAAAAATTTAGTTAAAATGATGATGCAGGGGGCAGGAATAAAAGTACATGATCTAGGAGTAGATGTTTCACCAGAAGTATTTGTGGAAAAAGCTGCAGAGGTCAATGCAGATATTGTAGGTATTTCGGCATTATTGACCACTACTATGCCATCTATTGGTGAGGTAATTAAAAATTTTAAAGCTAATGGTGTAAGAGATAGATATGTGTTTATGATAGGTGGTGCGCCAGTTACAGATAGCTATGCAAAGCAAGTTGATGCAGATATTTATATGCCGGATGCCGCTACTGCTGCAGAAGCAGCAAAAGATATTTTGATAAAGAAATATTTAAGTTAAATTTGTCTTATCTTACGAGAGAGGTTTCATATGAATAAAAAGTTTAACAGGTTAGCTTATAGTTCATTAAAAGATTTTATATATGGTGTTGCTGAAAATCCAGTGACAACAAAAAATGGACTGGTAATAGGAGGAGTATTAAAGAGGGCGAAAGAATTATATTGCAAAGGTTTGTTGGTGGAATTAGAGCTTCTTCCACCTATGACTGTAAATCCAGAATGGGGGATTGAAATTAATAAAATAGTTCGTGATGCAATGGATGAAATAAGAAAGGCAATTGACAATAAGGAAGTATGTATTGAGGATAGAGAATATAAATGGCTTGACATCATGAGTGATCAACTTGAAAATATTCCAGAAAACGAACAAGAATTTTGGTATAAAATTAAACAAGAATTAAACTTAAATAATTTTATACCATCAGAATATGACTTAAAGATAGATTGAATGTAAATAGGTATTTAAGCGGATAAGGTTTTTTAGCTTTATTTTATCCGCTTGATTTTAAATTATTGTCTTAAATCTGTTAGAATTTTAGTTTTGTCCATGGTACTGCTGTCTACTTTTTTTATTATTTTTGCAGGAGTTCCGGCAGCAACTACTCCAGCTGGAATGTCCTCTATTACTACCGAACCTGCGGCTACAACCGAACCATTTCCTATCTTCACACCTTCTAGGATGACTGAATTAGCGCCTATGAGGACATCATCACCTATCTCGCAGGGAGACTTACTAGGCGGTTCTAAAACCCCGGCCACTACTGCCCCAGCACCTAAATGAACATTTTTCCCTAATTTGCCTCTGGCACCCACTACTGCATTCATATCAACCATAGCGCCTTCACCTATTTCAGCGCCTATGTTTATGACTGCTCCCATCATTATAACTGCCTTTTTTTCTATTTTGACTTTATCCCGTATTATTGCTCCCGGTTCAATTCTTGCGTCTATGTTTATTAGATCCATAAGCGGAATAGCTGAATTTCTCCTATCCTGTTCTATTCTGAAATGATCAATTTTATCTCTGTTCTCTACTAGAAATTTGGATATCACATCACTTTCTCCAAATATAATATGAAAATTATCACTCCCGTAGATTTCCATACCATTTAGATTACATTTTGATATATTTCCCTGGATATACAGCTTTATCGGTGTGGATTTTTTGGCTTCTTTTATGTACTTGGCTATTTGATAGGGATCTGTAAGATCATACTTTAATTCCATGTTAAATCATCCTCTCTTTTCATATGTTTATACAATAATTCCTGGCGTTTATTATATAGAAGCATCTTTAATTTTTAAACAATTATAACATATAAGTTTTTTAAAATCTACAATATGGTCTTTAAAGATCTTTTTTAGCACTTTTAAGTATTCTACCTATTTGGTCATGGGTAAATACATAGGATTTATTGCAAAAATTACACCTGAGTTCCTCTGATTTACCTTCAGTATAGATTTTTTTCAAATCTTCAAATCCTATACTCATGAGAGCTTTTTCAACTCTTTCTCTGGAGCAGTCACATTTGTAGGATGGAGACAGCTCATCCAGTATTTTTAGATCTATGTCTCCAAATATATCATTTAATACTTCATATATATTTTTCTTCACATCTATCATGGTGGATATAGGAGATATTTCCTGCAGCCTGCTTGTGAGTAGGTCTGACAGGCTGTTATCTGCCCCCGGCATCATCTGTAGTATAAATCCGCCGGCAGATTTTATGCTGAGATCTACATTTACTAAGACTCCCAGTGCCACAGCAGAAGGAGTTTGCTCAGAAACTGTAAAATAGTAAGCCAAATCGTCTCCTATTTCTCCAGTCTGTATGGGTACCTGGCTGGAATAAGGTTCTTTAAGTCCCAGATCTCTTGTGACGGTTAGATTTCCATTTGTGCCTATGATTCCCCCAACATCCAATTTACCTTTGCCGTTGGGAGGTAGATCTGCCGTAGGATTTCCAATATATCCTTTTACATGTCCGTCTGAATAGGAGGTCACCAGCACACCTTTTGCTTTTCCTCCACCTGATATTCTTAAAGTCAAACTGTCACTTTGTGATTTTAGCATTGCACCCATAAGGCATCCAGCGGTTAGCATTCTTCCAAAAGCTGCAGCTGCAGTGGGGCGGCATTTGTGAATTTTAACAGCTTCATTTACTAGTCTTGTAGTAGAAGCAGCTATTATTCTGATGTTGTCGTTTTTGGCTGTAGCTCTTATCAATTTATCTTCCATAATCAAATTCATCTCCTCAGTGCTAGCAATTTATTGTGAACCACTTCATTTGTATTTTTTTACTACATATACTATTCTTTCAGAAATATCAGTTATACTGTCAGTCTGGTAGTTGTCTAATTTTCCTAGAACACTTAATTTACAGTTTTTTAAAAATTTTTCTATTGTATTACATCTATAAGCTCTTTCTCTGTGGTGTTCGTCAAATCGTCTATATATGTCCTTATATTTTACAAAGAAGGTAAGATACATGTCCACAATTTCATCTTGCAAATAATTTTCCCATATGTAAGTTAGCTCACCCTCATCATAGGTATAGGTATTATTGCCCAATATGCTGGTGATCTTATAATAGGAATTTATATCGAATACAAATATTCCATTGGGATTGAGGTGGCTGAATACGCCTTCAAAATAATTTTCCAGATTTTCTTCCTTTAGCAGGTAGTTTGTGGAATCAAGGCAGCAGGTTATTAGGTCAAATTGTCTATTTAATTTTAAATTGCTTATGTCTTCACATATTAGATTTGTTTTTAATCCTCTGTTTCTCAATTTTTTATCTGCCTCAGAAAGCATTTCATTGGACAGATCCACTGCCCAGCTGTTTTGAAAATGGGGTGCTATTTTTTCAGTCATATTTCCTGTTCCACAGGCTAAATCCAGGTAATTCTTGAATTCTACATTGAAAGTACAGCACAGATCTAAAATTTTTAAAGCCCATTTACCATAATCAATATCTTCGTTTATCAGTTTATCATATATATGTGCGAATTTTTCGTAACAATTCATTTGTATCCCATTATAATCTTATATATAATGGATATTTCCCCTCTCTTAAAGCTATTTTTATACACTCCGTGAATCAAATTACTGTGTATTCTTGGTTATCTCATTGTTCAATAGAGTTTCATTTTTTGGTATATTGAGTTCCTTTTTCCTTTTAGTCATCATACCACCAATTCTTCCAGTTTCCTCAGCTGTCAAACCGCTCCAGCCGTAAAGATCCACTTTTCTTTTTAATCCCAATTCTTCTGCTATTTCGTATTTCAATTTTTCTCTCAGTTTCTCAGCTTCTGTAAGTTCTCTGTTTGCTTTTAATTTTGCCTTTATTATTTTCTTCAGCGGCGTTTTTGACATTAATACCACCCTCCCACTTTTACTATAAATTATTTTTACCTCAAAAGCGAGATTTATACATAATTGAAATCCTATTCATTAAAAAAGCAGTTATCTAACTATATAATAATTATAATCTATATTTAAAATATTATATATACTTACTCCTATATTTTTTGAAGGTAGAAATACATTGACCGTATAATGATTTACTGATACAATTATGGATAAATTAATTCATAAATATTTTTTTCTACTTGAAGAGTAGGAGGTTTGACGGGATCAAATTTAATTGGTTTTATGCACGTTGTACAGAATTAAAGAGGGAGGATTGTAAAATAAAATTATGAATATAGATGATTATGTTGTAGAGAAGGCTAAAAGGGCAAGTACAGCAGCGAGAATCTTATCAAATATGGGTACTGAAGATAAAAATAGAGCACTGTTTTCCATGGCGAAGCAGGTTAAAAAAAATAAAGATGATATTTTAGAGGCCAATAAATTGGATTTGGAGAATGCCAAAAAAAGCGGAAAAAACAATGCCTTTATCGATAGATTGTCTTTAGATGAAAAGAGAATAAATTCTATGGCAGAGGGCCTTGAAAAAGTAGCTTCCCTTCCTGATCCCATAGGTGAGGGCGTAAAGATGTGGAAAAGACCTAATGATCTGCGTATTGAAAAAGTGAGAGTGCCTTTGGGAACAATAGGGATAATATATGAAGCCAGGCCAAATGTGACAGTGGATGCTTCGGCGTTGTGCCTTAAAAGCGGGAATTCAGTTATCCTAAGAGGAGGAAAAGAGGCCATTAATTCAAATTCAGCTATATATAATATTATAAATAGAGCAGCTGTTGATGCAGGTTTTCCGGAAGGATCTATGGAATTTATTGATATTACTGAGAGAAAAGCAGTAGAGATTATGATGAAACTCAATAGATATATAGATGTTTTAATACCGAGGGGAGGCAAGGGACTTATAAATTCTGTGGCAGAAAACTCCACTGTGCCTGTAATTAAGACAGGGGCTGGAAATTGTCATGTATATGTGGATGCTGATGCAGATTTGGATATGGCAGAGAAAATAGTTGTAAATGCCAAGACACAAAGGCCGGCAGTTTGCAATGCAATGGAAACATTACTTGTTCATAAGGATGCAGCTGAAAAATTTTTACCTCACCTGGGAGATACCTTAAGAAGGTTAAATGTTGAAATAAGAGGATGCAGAAGAACGCAAAAATTGATACCAAATATAAAATTGGCTACCGAGGAAGATTATGAAGAGGAATTCTTAGATTTGATTTTGGCTGTAAAGGTGGTTGATTCTGTGGATGAAGCTATAGATCACATTTATAAATATGGTACAAAACATTCTGAGGCCATAATAACTAATAATTATACTTCTTCCCAGAAATTTTTAAGGGAAGTTGATGCAGCTGCTGTATATGTAAATGCCTCTACCAGGTTTACGGACGGCGGGGAATTTGGGTTTGGTGCGGAAATAGGAATAAGTACTCAAAAGCTTCATGCCAGGGGGCCTATGGGATTAAATGAATTGACAACTACTAAGTATATGGTATATGGGAAAGGCCAAATACGAAAATAATATTGCCTTGATAATATGGTGTTCTGCAGCTTGTGAGTTTATAATTAAACTAGTATATAAAAAAAAGAGGAGTGTTTTATATGAGGTTTATAGAATTGAGAAGTGACACTGCAACTGAGCCTACCCAAGCTATGAGAGATGCCATGTATAATGCCAGAGTTGGAGACGATGTGTACGGAGATGATCCGACAATGAGAGAATTGGAGGAATATGCACCTAAACTTGTAGGTAAAGAAGCGGCATTGTTTGTGCCAAGTGGTACTTTTGGAAATCAGCTCTCCTTGTTTACACACTGTAAGAGAGGTTCTGAAGTAATACTGGGAGATGATTGCCATATTGTAGTTCATGAAGTAGGTGCTGCATCGGTTATAGCAGGAGTTCAGCTGAGAACACTTAGAACTAATGCGGGGGAAATGGATCCTGTAGAAGTAAGAAGGACAATAAGAACTGAAAAAAATATACATTATCCAGAAACAGGACTTATATGTATGGAAAATGCTTATTCCAATGGGAGAGTACTTTCCTTGAAAAACATGTCTGAAATTTATAATGCTGCCAGAGAATATAACATACCAGTTCACCTTGACGGTGCCAGAGTATTTAATGCAGCTTCCTATTTGGGAGTTGATGCCAGGGAGATAACGAAGTATTGTGATTCTGTAATGTTTTGTCTGTCCAAAGGATTGTGTGCTCCTGTAGGTTCTATGCTGGCAGGTTCCAGAAGTTTCATTGAGAAAGCTAGAAAATGTAGAAAACTTATGGGTGGTGGATTAAGGCAGGCAGGTTTTCTGGCAGCAGCAGGACTTGTGGCACTGAAGGATATGGTGGGCAGGCTGGGCGAAGATCGTGAAAATGCCATTTTCCTTGGAGAGGAGCTGTCCAAAATACCTGGAATAAAAGTGAATATGAAAGACATTCAAATAAATATGGTTTTTTTTGATATGTCAGAAACTGGTTATGACAGTGCCAAGTTAGTAGAGGAATTTTATAAAAAGGGAATTAAAATAAATCCAGAAGAAGGCGGAAAGATGAGGTTTGTAACCAATTATTGGGTGAAAAAGCAGGACATACCTTATATTGTAAACACTTTTAAGGAAATACTTCGTAAAAATTGTAACTAAATTATTTGTATTGACTTATTTTTTTTATAGCTGTATATTTAATAGTAAATATTTTAAATTTTTGGGGCACATAAAAGTAATTGTTGCGATTTTGGACAACTTGCTTTTAGATGATTTTAAAAGGAGGGCTTTTTTAATGTCAAAATCATATGTATTTTATGATGGAAAAATTGTAGATGAAAGTGAGGTAACTATAAGCATAAGATCAAAGGCATTTAACTATGGATTAGGATGCTTTGAGGGTATAAGAGCCTACTGGGATGAGGATGAAAAACAACTTTATGGATTCAGGCTGAAAGACCATTATGTTAGATTACTTCAATCTGCAAAGACTTTTAATTTAAATATTCCTTATAGTGTAGATGAGTTATGTAAAATTACAGTGGATTTGTTGAAGAAAAATCAATTTAAACAGACTACTTACATAAGGCCTGTCGTATTTGACGGAGGGACAAACATAAATCCAACCCTTTCGGATGCGGAACCTAAGTTCCTTATATATTGTCAACCCATGGGCAAATTTGCAGGCAAAGAGGAGCTAAGCGTCTGTATATCTTCTTGGAGAAGACTGGAAGATACCATGCTTCCTCCAAGGACTAAGCCAACTGCAGCTTATCTGAATTCCGCTTTGGCATCTTTAGAAGCAAATCAAAGTGGATATGATGAAGCACTGTTCTTGACTGTAAGTGGACATGTTTGCGAAGGACCTGGAGAAAATATTTTTATTGTTAAAAAAGGGCAGTTGATTACACCGCCGCCTTCTGACAATATACTAGAAGGTATAACCAGGGATCTTGTCATGAGGCTTGGCAGAGAGGAACTTGGAATTGAGGTAGTAGAAAGAAGCATTGCTAGGACAGAACTCTATGCATCAGATGAAATATTCTTTAGTGGAACTGCTATGGAAGTTACCCCAATAGTAAAGGTGGATAATAGAATTATAGGTACGGGTAAACAAGGAGAGGTTTATAAAAAAATCAAGGAGCTTTTCTTTGGACTTACTACTGGGAAAAATCCTAAGTATGCGAAATATTGTACACCAGTTTATTAATTATATAAATGCAAATTTGAAAAGACCGGTCAAAGTGATCAGTTAGTGGTGAATAGATAACGAAACTTATTTAATATCAATGGCAATTTATCATAAAGTTATAGTGGTGAATTGCCATTTGCTTTATTTTAAATTGAAGGTATAAGAAATATTAATATCTAAAAAAGGAAATAGAATAAATTTGCTGTGAGAAGGTGGGAATATGGAAACTACTCATAAAATTTCATCACTTAGATACAGAGTGATCAGGAAAAACAGAAAGAATGTAAGTATAAGTATAGATGAAAAGGGGGATATAATTGTAATAGCTCCATGGGATATAAATTATGACTCTGTAGAAAAGATAGTTAAAAGCAAAATGGACTGGATATATAAAAGTAAAAATATCATAAAAGACAAGATTGAGTATATGAAGTCCATGGGTATTTCACAGGGGGAAAATATGCTTTGGCTGGGGAAACTTCTAGAAGTAAAAAAATGCGAGTCAGATATAAAAGAATGTCATGTGGAAGTTTTGAATGACAAAATTATTATCTATGGCAATAGTTTATTAATAAAAAATCAGGAGGCTATAAACAAAAGCATCCGTAAATTTTATAAAGAGAAATCCAAAATAATTTTTGCTGAAAAAGTGAGATTTTATGCTAAAAAGATAAATGTACATCCCAATAAAATAACAGTAAGATGCCAGAAAACCAGGTGGGGAAGCTGTTCTTCCAAAGGGAATCTAAGTTTTAATTACAAGCTTCTGATGGCACCTTTGGATGTAATAGATTATATAGTTGTGCATGAACTCTGTCATCTAGTGTATATGGATCACTCCGGAGGATATTGGAGGATGGTTGGCTCCATAATACCTCAATATTTGGATAAAAGGAATTGGCTTAAAAATAATGGATATATGCTTAGATTCCCTTAAAATCCTAGATACACTATTATAGTGTAGACATCAAAAGAAATATGAAGTAAAATAATATTTATACGAGAAAAGTAATGTGAGAGGAAAACTGATATGGAGTTTTATTCACTACTCTTGATTGCACTGGCACTTTCTCTAGATGCTTTTGGTGTTTCACTTTGTATAGGATTAAATAAAGCAATAAGTAGAAAGATTAAAATTCAATTTATAGGTTCTTTTGGATTTTTCCAATTTTTTTTTGCAATATCTGGAGCATATGCAGGATTTCTATTCAATAGATATATTGTTTCCGTGCCAGAGGTTATAGGAGGGGCATTGGTATTGATAACAGGAGTATTAATGCTGAGAGATGGTTTGAAAAATAAAAAGGAATCTCTATTTTTTAAACCGGGAATGGTTATGGTATTTGGAATTTCAGTGAGCATCGATGCTTTGATAATTGGATTTACCACTTTGAATAATATAGAGAGTAATTTGAATTTGCTGTATAGTACTTTATTTATAGGTGTAACTACATTTTTAATATCTTTGATTGCCTTTCTGATTTCAGGGTATCTTCGGAAAATACATATTATAAGCAAGTATGCAGATTATATAGGTGGTATAATACTTATTATATTTGGTATTAAAATGATGTTTTTTTAAGAGAAACTTGGGGTGAATTCATGGATGTAGAAAAATGTTTGAGAAAATATAACATAAAAGTTACAAAGGCAAGATTGAATATCATGGATATATTATGTAAAAGTGAGGAGGCAATAAATGCGGAAAGTATATTTAAAAAGTGCAAGGAAAAAAACGTAAATGTGGATTTATCTACAATTTACAGATCTTTAGAGCTATTTGAAATAAAAAAGATTGTAAGAAAAATTGATTTAGGTCAAGGGGAATACAGTTATTCAATAATAAGAGAAAAACATAAGCATATATTACAATGTAAAATATGTCATAAGCAAATAGAAATAGATTGTCCCATGCAACAGGTAGAGGAAATAATAAAGAGTAAAACAGGCTTTGTATTTGAAGAGGAAAAGCTTGATTTTAAGATAAAAGGTATATGCAGAGATTGCAGAAAGAAAATAAAAAAAGTATAAATTAAAAATCACTTTGCTTAAGAGTTACTTGGGCAGGATATACCTTTTTTACTTTCCATATACCCCTGTTGTTTTTTTCCAAAAATACAGTATATCCTACTCTTCTATGAGGGGATTCACTTGAGATTCCCTCAACTTTAATGAATGCAACTGCACCGTTGGAAAATGAGGTAGTCATATCTTGCATATCGTATATCTTATATTTATTAAAAATTCCCGTTGTAAAGTAGTGCGTAACTGCATAATCAATATTTCTACAATTAATTGACGTGTATATATTTTTTGTTATTACAAGACTTATAATAATTAGCATAGTTAAAAATAAAAATTTTTTCATATTTACCTCCATATAATGGAAAAAATATTTTCAATATTATAATATCTAAAATTTATTCATAAGTAAATACTAATTTCATATTTACTGGTAGAATTTTCAATAATAATAACTGAATATTGATAGATACGCTTTTAATTAAAAGTCATGGTATTTTAATTTTTAAAATAATATGTTGTTATGGTTTCGTAAAAAATAAAATTATTATGCAAAACTTTATTGAGGTGAAATGATGAGGTTAGAGTTTATAAATAGGGTTAAAGAAAAGGATATACTAGGGAAAAGCATATTAACCAGTGAAGGGCAAGTTTTGTTAAGAGCAGGAGTTGAATTAAATAGTAGTTTCATAAGTAAACTAAAAGAATTAGGTGTGTTTTATTTATATGTAGAGGATGAAAGATTAGAAGATGTACAGGTGGAGGATGAAAAATTAACCCAATTAAAACAGTTTACAATTAAAAGCATGTCAAATATACTTGCAAATATACATGATTGCAATGGCAAAAAACTAAAGGAATCATTAATAGATGTGGAAGATATGATAAGTTATATAATTGAGCTTGGAGATGTTAATAAAAGCCTTTATGATATACAAACTTATGATAATTATACTTTTATTCATTCTATAGATGTATGCATTATGGCTTCTTTTTTGGGCATTTCAGCAGGATATAACAATTGGGATTTAAAGGAAATTGGAGTAGGAGCGGCACTGCATGATGTGGGAAAGACGAAAGTTCCTACTGCTATATTAAATAAAAGGGACAGGCTTACGGAGGAGGAATTTTATGAAATAAAAAAACATCCTATATATGGCTCACAACTGTTGAAAAAGAATTTTGCTATCTCAGATAATATAATAAAGATGGTGGAGCAGCATCATGAGAGAGTAGATGGGAAAGGATATCCTTATGGACTCAGTAATAGACAGATAACAAAATTTGCAAAACTGGTTTGTATATGTGATGTATATGATGCGGTGAGCAATGACAGGTGTTACAGAAAAAAATTTAGCCCTAACGATGCCTATGAACTCATTCTTTCAGGAAGCGGAAGCAGTTTTGATCAAAATCTGGTATCTTATTTTAAAAATACTTTTGCTATTTATCCCCTGGGATGTTGTGTCAAATTGTCAAATGGGGTTGAAGGTTATGTTATAAGGCAAAATAGGGGATTTCCAGATAGGCCGGTGATAAGAGTGCTGTATGATGCAAAGACCAGGGAAGCTATACCAGCTTTTGAAATAGATTTGCTGAAAAGTACAGATTTGGTTATAGTAACAATAGTTGAATAAAATGGAATTGTATAGAATAATTTGTAAAGCGTATAATAGATCTAAGAATATTTAAATCATTAAATATTTATATTTTCAGGAGATAAACATGAATTCATATATTAAAGATTTAATAGATAAACTTTATAAATTGTATGATTTTAATATCATAGAGATGGATCAGCAGCCAGGAGTATGCAGCAGATGGGCAATATATAATAGAGATGGTGATGCCCTAAATATAATGTTTTTTTCTGATATAGAAAGTTATAGAGATATAGTAGTAGAAAATATAATGTATAATTTTAGAAAGCTGCTTCCCGGTGAGGATATGAGATTAATACAGATAGTTGTAGATAAAAATGCCGATATATTGCAAAATGGTAGTAATCCACAGTTAAATTATAAAATTTATCCACAGTGTGAATTGATTTTAATCAACCCCAATTTAAACAGGGTATTAGGGTGTACAAATGCTGTGAGAAATTTGGCCGAACAGATAGCTCAGGCAATGCAGCATATTGGCCTCAATAATTCTTATGGCAGTGGTGTAGGTAGAAGAGAGGAAATGACTAAATCTATTGTCACTTACGTGATTATAACTTTAAACATAATGACTTATATTGTAACATCATATTTTTCTGGAAATATATTTGATAGCAATTTAAATGTACTTATATTTATGGGAGCTAAGGTCAATTCTCTTATAGACAGTGGACAATACTATAGATTATTCACATGCATGTTTTTACATGCAGGAATAATACACCTAGCTGTAAACATGTATTCTCTCTATATAATGGGTACTTTTATTGAAAAAATATATGGTAAAATAAAATATGTGATCATATATTTTGTATCGGGTATTATTTCATCTGCCTTCAGCTGTGTATTTTCACCTTCTATTTCTGTAGGAGCATCTGGTGCGATATTCGGACTTTTAGGTGCTTCTCTGGTATTTGCCCTTAAAATGAAAAGGCAGGTAGGAAGAGGATTTATTGTGAATATAATGTTTGTAATTATAATGAATCTGATGATAGGATTTTCTGTGGCAAATGTAGATAATTTTGGACATTTAGGAGGACTTATAGGAGGTATATCTATAACCTGGCTGTTGGATAAGATGAAGTAGAAAAAAGAGTGCTCCTGGTAATTTGAAAAACCGATGATGAGCACTCTTATAGGGAATATGTTGTGATTACCTATATGCCGTTGATTTTAATTCGCTTAAATCCTTTGAAAATAAAGTTTCCTTTTTTAAAAGTAAATCTGTTATTTTTTTAAGACAGTGTCTGTTTTCGATTATGATGTTTTTCACTTCTCCATATATGGAATCAATTAGACTTTTGCATTCCTGAATTATTTTATCCTGATTTATATTCAAATCATATAGCTCCTGCATGTTTAAAAGACCTAATGTTTTTCCCATACCGTATTGAGTTATCATGTTAAAGGCTATATTGGTACTGCGCTGCAAGTCATTGCGGGCTCCGGTAGTAACGTAGTTGGAGCCGAATACAACTTCTTCAGCGGCACGGCCTCCAAGGAGTACCATTATCCGCTTTTTTAAATAATCCTTGTTTTCATAAAGCTTGTCCTCTGGAATACTTAATGTATATCCACCTGCACCTTTGGTACTTGGAATAATCGTTATTTTAGATATCTTTTCATTTGGCAGTATTCTTGAGGATACCAATGCATGTCCCACTTCGTGATATGCAGTTATTTTTCTATCCACATCTCTTATATAATCTCTATTTTTCTTTTCGTATCCCGCCAATACAATGGAGAAGGCTTTATCCATATGATCATTTTCAATAGTAGCACTATTTTCTTTGCAGGCAATTATGGCAGCTTCATTTATTAAATTTTCAATTTTTGCCCCTGAAAAATAGGAAGTTTTTTGAGCCCACTCATGGATGTCTATATCACCTATAGGTTTATTTTTCAAATGTAGATTTATGATTTTTTCTCTTGAGGAAATGTCTGGTAAGGTTATTTCTATATGTCTGTCAAATCTACCCGGCCTTAAAAGGGCGGGATCCAGCATATCCAATCTATTGGTCGCGGCTATAACTACAATGCCTTCTTTTTCATTGAATCCGGACATTTCTGTAAGAAGGGCATTTAAAGTCTGATCCCTTTCGTCAGAACCACCAGAGCTATTTGAAGCACTTCGCTTTTTGCCGATAGCATCTATTTCATCTATAAATATGACGGCTTTTCCCTGATTGTTATTTCTAGCTTTTTTAAACAACTGCCTTATACGACTGGCTCCAACACCTACATATACCTGTATGAAGTCAGAACCAGAGACTGCATAAAAAGGAACATTTGCTTCACCTGCAACAGCTTTGGCGAGAAGGGTCTTCCCTGTACCTGGTTGTCCATAAAGCATGATGCCTTTTGGCATTCTGGCCCCATAAGAGGTATATTTTTCTGGGTTTTTCAGGAAGTCTACTATATCTTTTACACTTTCTTTTGCTTCATCATTTCCAGCCACATTATTAAAATTATAATTGGAGTCTTCAACAGCAGTAGCATCCAGAGAATCCAGGGAAAATGCCTTTTTAGAAGCTTTTGCAGAAGGTTTAAGTGACAAAATTATAATAGATATAATGGAAACAGCCATCAGGGCAATAGGGTATACTTGCCTACTATTTACAGGATAATTTTCAAGTACATTTATTCCATTTTTCAAGAAAGTTTCTTTAGTACTAGGTGTTCTGGGATTATCTGTGTCGTATATTGTACCATTTTTTAATTGTACCCTTATTTTGGGAGAGTCTGTTAAATAAATTGTGGAGATATTTTTAGCAGAAAGATCTTTTTCAAATGAAGTATATGATTTATAATTTATAGAATTATTGTTATAATTCATAAACACCAATAAACCCACAGAGAGTACAAATATTAAAATTGGTATTAAAACAAGCTTGTTTTTTATTTTTTTCATTGAACTTCTCACCTTCTTGAAATAATTTTTAGCTTAATTACAAAAAATTAGTTATAATTAAATTATTTTACATATAATTTGAAAACAAATTTAAACTATAATAATTGTAATATTATAATGATATTATAATATTTTTGACAATTAGTCTAATGAAAATCATAAATATTTCTAGTGTAATTTATGGAAAAAGCTAAAAACTGATGAAATGGCGGGGATAGATACCCGGTAAATTAAGTTGGCTTTACTTCTAGGTAAGTATAGACGAACTGTGTATAAATTGATATGATATAGATAAATTAATTATAGGACATTCCGAAAAGACAGAGGTGAATAAATTGATTCAGGTTATCGGATACTTATTGGTAGTAGTAACAATAATTGCAGTAGTTTCCATTATATCGATTTTAAAAAATAATGCTGAAATAAAAAAAAGAATAGAAGAACAATGGGGTAAAAAATCAGATAAGAAATACAATAGGCAAGAAATCAATGATATATCAGGATATTTTAGAAATATAAATCTATATGAAAAGAATAGTTTTTTCGTTGATGATATTACATGGAATGATTTGGAAATGAATGAAATATTTAAAGATATGGATACTACTTCTAGTACTCCAGGAGCTGAATCTCTCTATGCCATGTTGAGAAAACCCATATATGATGATGAAGCTCTAAAATATAGAAATGAGATTATAGAATATTTTATGAAGAATCCTGAAAAGAGGAAAACTTTACAATATGTGCTTGGTAAGCTTGGGATAAAAAGAGGAATTTCTATAACCAATTATTTTTATAATGTTAATCACTATGAACACAGGCATTCCTTATTAAATATTTATAGATTATTTAGGATTTTACCTATAGCTTCAATTGCATTTATGATTGTGAATTTATATGTGGGGGCATTTTCTTTAATTATATGCTGCTTCATAAATATTACAATTCATTATTTTTTTAAAGGAAGATTAGATTATAAGCTCAGGGATTTCGCCTATATAATCAATATAGTGAAGTGTTCCAATTCGATATTGAAAATCCATGTGGAAGAACTGGGTCAATGTATTGATAAATTGAAAAATGCTTCTGATTCTGTTAGAAAAATCAAGAAATTCTATTTTAGCTTGTTCAATAATGGCACGGATATGGCCATGTTGATGGAATATATGAGTATATTATTCCTGACGGATCTGATAAACTATGAAAAAATGAGTTCTGTACTTGAACAGAAAAGTGATGAATTTAAAACCATCTATTCGATAATTGGGAATATAGATAGCTGTATAGCAATTGCTTCATATAGAGTGAGGATAAAAAGCTATGCTGTCCCAAAATTACATATATGCAGCAGTAAGAAAAATCAAAGTATTGTAGTTAAAGATTTGGTCCATCCACTTATAAAAGGGGCTGTACCTAATTCTTTGAAGATCACAGAATCCATTTTGATCACAGGTTCCAATGCATCGGGTAAATCAACTTTTTTGAAGACCTTAGCTTTGAATATCATATTTGCTCAAACTATATGTACATGCACTGCTAGTTATTTTGAGGGCTATTATGTAAAGGTATATACTTCCATGGCTTTAAGGGATGATGTATTGGGAAAGGAAAGTTACTATATAGTGGAAACTAGATCCTTGAAGAGGATTATGGACAGCATTGACAAAAGTATACCCACCGTGTGTTTTGTGGATGAAATACTCAGGGGAACCAATACAGTGGAGAGAATAGCGGCTTCTTCACAGGTGCTTAAATATTTTACATTGAATAACTGTATTTGTATAGCAGCTACTCATGATATAGAACTTACGTACATACTTGAAGATTATTTTAGAAATTATCATTTTCGTGAGAGCATTGAGGACAATGAAATATCTTTTGATTACAAAATTTACCCGGGGAAGTCTACGACTCAAAATGCAATAAAGCTTTTAAGCATTTTTGGATATGGAGATAATATTGTAAGTGGAGCTGAAGAAAAAGCAGCATCGTTTCTCAAAAATGGTCTGTGGAAAAAAGAACAGATTGAATGATTTTGATAAAATGCTTGATTCTTGAAATATAGTAAAAATTAGTTATAATGTGTCATAATGGAGAGGAGAATTATATATGAATGTGTCTGCAGCAAAAGTTATCTTAACTGAAGAAGATATACTCAGTATAGCTAAAGATTATTTAAAAATAGAAGGATTGGATATAGAAAATATAAATATACAAGAAATAATTACTGTAAGCGGTACCTACAAGAAAAAAATAAATACTGCCTTTGAGATTAAATTGGGGCTAGGCAGCATAAAAAACAATATTATAAATTTAAAGATATTTGATTTAAAGATCTATAAATTGAAGGTAATAAAAAGTGTTAAAAATATTGCAGTAAAAAAAATATTGGAGAATTTTGTTTCTTACGGAATAAATGTGAATGGAGACAATATAAATATTGATTTAAATTTGGCTGTAAAGCTCATACCATATTTTAATCTTAAATTAACAAGAATAGAGACATTACCCAATGCTTTAAAGATAGAGGCAGAAAATATAAAATATGAAAAAGAGAAAAAATTTCCCCATATAGATAAAAAGAAAAACCCATTGATTTTAAATGGTTATCATAAATTCAGAAAAAAAATTTTACATAAAGTGCCATCTAAATACGAAAAAATTGTAGAATATGGTATGCTTGTGCCGGATATAATAGTGCTATTCTGGAGATTGCTCAAAGATAAAAGAGTGAGTTTAAAAGTTAAAATTATTCTTACTGCTCTGACAGCTTATCTGGCAAGTCCTATAGATATACTACCTGATTTTATACCTTTTGTAGGAAAAATAGATGATATTTCCATAGCATTTTTTGCACTTAATATTATAATAGATGAAATACCTGAAAAGATCATAATGGATAATTGGCAGGGAGAAGAAAATATAGTTTCAATTACAAAGGAAGCAGTGAATTATATCACGGAAATATTAGGGGGTAAAAATGTATCTAAAATTTTAGAACAGATTCGAAACATATTTAAATCCCATCCTATAAATAATTGTGAAAATTAGTCTGTTTAAAAAAATTAAATTTACATATCCTATTTAATATAGTTAAATTCCCATTATATTAAAAATCAATATTTTAGGAAAAATTAAGAAAGGAGTAGGATATAAATGCATGGAAAATTTATAGCTGGTGCAATAATCGGAGCGGCAGTTGGCATGATGGTGATGCCTGAGCTGGGGGGATCTAATCGGAGAAAAATAAAAAGAGTCTCCAGACACCTAAAAGATACTGCAGATGAAATGATGAATTGGAGGAAGTGATAATTTATAATTTAATATAAATAAAGGTTGATGTACATTTTTTCATAATATTACAGATGTTAGTGAAAAAATGTACATCTTATTTTAAATAAGACAATTATTAACTTAAATTTAATTTAGATCATATTTTAAAAGATTTTCTTTTATTACAAAAAATATGGTATAATAGGATAAATACTTAGTAAAAATTTTAATGTGGTTAAAATTTATGATCTATAGTTGCACAGTGTAAAGGAAGATGAAATTATGGAGATACTTTCTTTAGGAGAAAAAATAAAAAAAAGAAGAAAAGAACTGAACATGACTTTGAAGGATTTAGCAGGAGATAGAATTACACCTGGACAAATAAGTCTTGTAGAGTCCGGAAAATCAAATCCAAGTATGGATCTTCTGGAATATTTGGCAGCAGAATTGAAGACTTCTGTTGAATATCTAATGGAATCAGAGGAAACTCAAGCAGAAAAAATTTGTACTTATTTTGAAAACATAACTGAATCCTGCATAATAAGCGAAAACTTAATTCAGGCAGAACAATACATTGAAAAGACTTTATATTTTGCGGATAAATATGGACTAGAATACAAGAAAGCAAAGAATTTGTATTTAAAAGGTGTAATACACATGGCTAAAGGTGATTATTTAATTTCACAACAATTTTTTCTATCAGCTAATGGGATATTTATTAAAAATAATAAATATGAACAGATTATAAAGACTTTTATTAATTTAGGTAAAATTACAATGAAATTGAAATCTTACCATTCTTCTTGCAGTTATTTTCAACAGGCGGAAAATGTATATAATGAAAACAAAATTGAGAATGATTTTTTAGTGGGAGAAATATATTATTATATAGCATGTGCAAATTTTAAGTTAGAAAATGTAGAAAAAGCCATAAACTATTCCTATTTGGCAAAAGAAAAATTTAATCAAATGGATAACAAAAAAGAATATGCTAATACACTTTTTCTGCTAGCTGAAGAATATAGTAAAAAGGGAGACATAGATAAAGCTATAAAATATTCTAAAAATGCATTAGAAGTGTACAGAAAATTGGATGATGCTATGAATGTTGCCAAAATTGAAAATAACTTGGGAAAACTATTTTATCAGTTTGACAACATTGAAGAATCTTTTATTCATTTAAATAAGGCGAAAGAATTGAGAATAAAGCTGAAGGACAGAGATGTCGTTACAACACTGGTGGATATATGTGAAAATTATATAAAGCTAAAAGACATTGAGAATTCAAAAAAAGTTCTCGATGAGATAATGGACAAAGTAGATGAGGGGAATAGCAAAACTTTAATATATTATTATTTGCTGAAGTTCAGAATAGATATGCTTGAGTCTAATAAAAAAGAGGCAGAAAATACTTTGATCATGGCATTGAATTTTGCAAATAATATGGATTATATTGAGGAAGCTGCTAAAATATCAATAATGTTAGGAAAATTTTATATAGAAAATAATTTAAATAAAGAAGCTGCTAAATATTTAAATGAAGGTGTTGAGAATTTTAAAAAAATAGGATTATTAAAAGATTCTTAAATAAAAATAGGTGAGAATTATGGAGATACTTTCTACTGGACAAAAAATTAAAAGAGCCAGGATATATAAGGGATATACCTTAAAAAGGTTATGCGGTGATAAAATTTCCGTTTCAAAGATGAGCTGTATAGAAAATGATAAAATAAAGCCTGAACAGTGGATTTTAAAATTTGTATCAAGTAAGCTTGAACTCGATGTTGAATATTTAAAACAGGATGTCAGAAGTCAGATAATCAAAAATATAGATGACATATCTAAAAATTCTCCTGGAGAAAATTATGAAAAATTACTTCAATATAATTTAAAATTTGCGGATAATTACTCTTATAGCGATATATGCTTTGTTATAATGCATATGCTTTTTAATCACTATCTGGATGAAAAACAATTTGGAAAGCTGCAGTTTATAATTTCAACCTATTATGATTATCTACAGAAATGCTTTTCCAATGAAAGAAATTCAATTTACTATATGGATATTGCCAGATATTTTTATGTGTCCGGAGAATTTTCTCAAGCTATAAATTATTATGACAATGTAATTCGGATTTGTGAAGAGGATGGATGCGGTGAATATCTATTAAAAGCTATGTACTATAAGGCTACCTGTTATATTAATTTGAAGTATTATGACAAGGCATATGAACTGGCGATGAAAATTGTAAATTTAATGGATTCAATGCAGGAGGATATAGAAAATGTATGTATTTATCAAATGCTTGCTATACTTTCATTAAAAATGGACATAAATAAATTTAGTAAGTATGAAAAAAAAGTATATGAACTCTGTGAAAAAAATTTAAAGAATAAATGTGAAGCAATGTTTGATTATGCCCGTGTACTGTTTAATTTAGGGGAGAAAAATAGGGCGTTGAGTTATGTGGATGAATCATTGAGAATATATCCTAAGGATAATATAAAGGAATTAGTACATTTTATGCTTATGAGTACAGATATATTAATAGATAATAAATTCTTAAAGAGGGCATGTATTACATGTAACAGAGCTTTAGATTATGCTATAAATTTAGACGATATAGCTTTTATAGAAAGGGCATATTATTACAAAGCTTTGATATTATTAAAAGAGGGAGACTTTTCAAAGGGAGAAATGTGTATGAATCTTTCTTTAGATAATCTTCTCAAATTTGGAACCAGCAGAGAAATATATAAAAGATATATGGAAATGGGAGAGATGTATTATAAGGTAGGTAATGTGGAGGAATCTGTTAAATATTTTACCTTTGCTATAAATCTAAAAGAAAAATATAAATTTTTGTAATTGTTAATTATAATGAATGGTATATGCAATATTAAAATAAAAAGGAGGGATTGTGTAGATACTTATTTATAAGGTTTGCACAATATTGTTATGGATATAAATAAGCTTACAGTAAAGGCCCAGCAGTCAATAAATGAAGCACAACTTATAGCTGTAAGACATAATCATCAGCAAATAGATGTAATTCATTTATTTTCAGCGCTGGTATTTGAAAAAGATGGATTGATTCCAAATATATTCGGAAAGATGTCTGTAGACGTAAAATCTCTTGTAAATGAAACAAAGAAGGTTCTGGATAAAATGCCGAAGGTATTGGGAGAAGGTGCAGAGAGCAGCTCTCTTTATGCTACCAGGAGGTTTGAAGATATTTTTGTAAAGGCAGAGAGTATAGCTAAGAACTTTAAGGATTCCTATATAAGTGTAGAGCATTTAATGTTGAGTATTATGGAAATTCATTCTCGAGATGTGGATGAAATATTGCAAAAATTTAACATAACGAAAAATGGTTTTTTAGAAGCACTGTCTCAAGTTAGAGGAAATCAAAGAGTTGATACCCAGGATCCGGAGGGAACTTATGAGGCTTTGGTTAAATATGGAAGAAATTTAATTGAAGAAGCGAAAAAGAACAAACTGGATCCTGTTATAGGTAGAGATGACGAGATCAGAAGAGTGGTAAGAATACTTTCGAGAAGAACTAAGAATAATCCTGTACTCATAGGAGAACCGGGGGTTGGGAAAACTGCCATAGTGGAAGGACTGGCAGAGAGGATTATAAGAGGCGATATACCCGAGGGACTTAGAGATAAGATAATATTTTCACTTGATATGGGAGCACTGATTGCAGGAGCTAAATTCAGAGGTGAATTTGAGGAGAGATTAAAGGCTGTATTAAAAGAGGTACAGAAAAGTGAGGGAAAGATAATACTTTTTATAGATGAAATTCATACCATAGTTGGAGCTGGAAAAACGGAGGGGTCCATGGATGCAGGAAATCTCATAAAACCAATGCTTGCAAGAGGGGAGCTTCACTGCATAGGTGCCACTACTTTTGATGAGTATAGGAAATATATAGAAAAGGATAAAGCACTGGAGAGAAGATTCCAGCCGGTTGTAATAGATGAGCCGACTGTGGAAGATTCCATTTCCATACTGAGGGGACTTAAAGAAAAATTTGAAATATACCACGGCATAAGAATTCATGACTCTGCCATAGTGGCAGCGGCGAAACTTTCCAGCAGGTATATAACGGATAGATATTTGCCAGACAAGGCTATAGATCTAATTGATGAAGCCTGCGCCATGATAAGAACTGAAATTGACAGTGTGCCGACTGAGATGGATGATGTGAGAAGAAAATTATTTCAATTGAAGATTGAAAAAGAGGCATTATCCAAGGAAAAAGACAATGCATCTGTGGAAAGACTTAAAACAGTGGAAAAAGAGCTGAATGATTTAAAAGACAAGGATAATGAACTGACAGCTAAATATGAGAAAGAAAAGTCCAATATAACTGAAGTGAGAAATTTAAAAAAGCAGCTGGATGTCGCGAGAGGCCAGATTGATAAAGCAGAGCGAGAATATGATTTAAATAAAGTTGCAGAATTAAAATATGGAGTCATACCTGAACTGGAAAGTAAAATAAAAGCTGAAGAGAATCTTATAAAAGAAAATAATGAAAGTGCTATGCTAAAAGAGGAAGTTACAGAAGAGGAGATATCACAAATAGTATCCAAATGGACGGGGATACCTGTATCCAGATTGGTAGAGGGAGAAAGACAAAAACTTGTTAAGCTGGAAGATGAACTTTCAAAAAGAGTCATAGGTCAGGAGGAAGCTGTTAAGGCGGTTTCTGATGCTGTAATAAGGGCAAGGGCAGGAATGAAGGATCCAAAGAGGCCCATAGGCTCATTTATATTTCTGGGACCTACAGGTGTAGGTAAGACGGAACTGGCCAAAACTCTTGCCAGGACTTTATTTGACAGTGAGGAGAATATAATCAGAATAGATATGTCGGAGTATATGGAGAAGTATTCTGTTTCCAGGCTTATAGGGGCTCCTCCAGGATATGTGGGTTATGAAGAAGGAGGCCAGCTTACGGAAGCAGTTAGGAGAAAACCCTATAGTGTAATATTATTTGATGAAATAGAAAAGGCACACAACGATGTATTTAATATATTTCTTCAGATATTGGATGATGGAAGACTTACAGATAATCAGGGCAAGGTAGTGGATTTTAAAAATTGCATTATAATTATGACTTCCAACATAGGAAGCAGCTATCTTCTGGAAAATAAAAGTGCTGTGGGAATAGACAAAGATGTAAGAGACAGAGTAATGAATGACATGAAGTTGAAGTTTAAACCGGAATTTTTAAACAGACTGGACGATATAATAATGTTTAAACCATTGAATACAGAGGAAATCAAATCTATAATAGACATATTTCTAAAAGATATAGAAAATAGATTAAAAGATAAAAACATTTATATAGAGATAACTGACAGGGCAAAAAATATTATAGCAAAAGAAGGATACGATCCGGTTTATGGAGCCAGACCTTTGAAAAGGTACATGGAAAATGTTCTTGAAACTTCTATTGCCAAGAAAATAATCAAGGGTGATATTTATGAAGGCTGTAATATAAGAGTGGATTATAAAGACAAATTTGAAATAGAAAAAATATAGGAAATTTGTTAAAATTAAATATTTAATTAGGTGTTATTTTAATAAGTAAAAGGAAAAGTTGAATACTGCAGTCCGCCGCTACTGTATGGAGGATGAAACTTTATCATGTCACTGGATGTATTGTCTGGGAAGACTAAGGAGTAAGATGAATCTGAGCCAGGAAGCCTGCCTAATATATATGTTGATTCCTTCGGAGGAAAGGGATATATATGTTGTGGGGGTATGTTTTTTGAAAAAGGATAATATATTTATTACAGGCTATGCAAAGCTTCCGAAGGGGATAACGGCAAGTCAGCTTTACGGTGGAGAAGTTGTCATAGGAGTTATTGTAAATAGGTATTCAGGAGAAATACAGGATATAGAGTGTTCTTTTGTCACTGACACCGCAAAAAAATATGCCAAAGAATTGTTAATAGGAAGAAATTTGAATGATATTCGAGAAATTGTGTCGGATATAGAAGATAATTATTTTGGAATGGCTAAAAAATCTTTTATAGCGGTATTGATAAATTGTTATGAAAGGTATAAAATAATAGTAAAGAAAGTAAAGAAAAAAAGTTAATAATATTGCCATTTTATTATGGTATGAAGGCTAAACCTTTATATAAAATTAATAAAAATAACGGCATGAGTACATTTTTCAATGCACTTATGCCGTTTTTTGTTTTTCTATTATACATACCTAGATCAAAAAAGAAAGGAGAGTGTAAAGCATAAATTAAAAAATTTAATAAATAATAATTATGTTAATTATTTAATAAAGAAGGGGATAGTATGATTACGGATAGAATAAAAAACAAAGAACTTCTAAAACGTATAGGGACACCAAACGATGCTGCCCAACTTATCAAAGACGGCATGACTGTCGGAACCAGTGGTTTTACGTTTTCAGGTTATCCTAAATCAGTGCCCATAGCACTGGCGAAGAGGGTAAAAGATGGTGAAAAAATTAAAATCAATTTGTACACAGGTGCCTCTGTAGGGGATGAACTGGATGGAGAACTGGCCAGAGCCGGCGCAATTAAAAAGAGATTTCCATATCAGACACACAAGGATGTAAGAAATGCCATCAATGCAGGCAAAATCGATTACGTAGATGCACATCTCAGTATGTCTCCACAGATGGTGGATTATGGTTTTATGGGCAAAATCGATGTGGCGATAGTTGAAGCTGTCGGTATAACTGAAGAGGGTTATATAATACCAACTACATCTGTAGGGAATTCACCTACATATGTTAAAAATGCAGATATTGTAATTGTGGAGATAAACGAAACTCAGCCCACTTCACTTATAGGAATACATGATATATATGTTCCAGAGAAGCCGCCTTTTAGACAGCCAATACCTATAACTCATGCATCTGATAGGATAGGGACAGACTATATAGTGACAGATCCTAAAAAAATAAAGTGTATAGTTTTCAGCGATATAAAAGATAATATTAGAAGTGTAGCACCAATAAGTGAAACAAGCAGGAAAATGGCTGGAAATCTGATAGATTTTCTTGAAAATGAAGTCAAACAGGGAAGACTTCCTGAAAATCTGCTTCCACTTCAATCAGGAGTTGGCTCTGTTGCAAATGCAGTACTTGCAGGATTAAAAGAATCCAGATTTACTGATCTGCAGGTATATACTGAAGTTGCACAGGATTCAGTATTTAATCTCATGGATGAAGGCAAGATTTCAGTGGCTTCAGCTACATCTGTCTCTTTCTCTGAGGAGGGACAAAAAAAATTCTATAAAAAAATTGATGAATACAGAAAGAAGCTTATATTGAGGCCTCAGGAAATAAGCAACAATCCTGAAGTGATCAGAAGGCTTGGAGTAATAGCCATGAATACAGCTATAGAAGCGGATATATATGGAAATGTAAATTCAAGCCAGATAATGGGTTCCAGAATGATGAATGGAATAGGTGGTTCAGGAGATTTTACGAGGAGTTCATATATATCCATATTCACTACAGAGTCAATTGCTAAAAATGGTGAAATATCCTCAATAGTTCCAATGGTGCCTCACTGTGATCATTCAGAACATGATGTAGATGTAATAGTTACAGAACAGGGAGTAGCTGATTTAAGAGGATTGTCACCAAAGGAAAAGGCAAAAGTCATAATAGAAAACTGCAGTCATCCTTATTATAGACCTTTCCTTAAAGATTATTTTAAGAGGGCAAGTCAAGGCAAAAATATTCATACGCCGGTTTTACTTAAAGAGGCGCTGTCATGGCATGAGAGATTTGAGGAAACTGGCAGCATGAAATTTAAAACTGATAAATCAAGTCCAGAAGTATAGAGAAAGGGGTTAGAAAATGTTTAAGGAAGAAAAAGTTAATGAAGTAAAAGCCAAGAAAAAAGAATGGGAAGAAGGAACTCTTGGGAAAGCTCTTGGAAGATTTCCGGAAAGAAAGAAATCTTTTAAGACCACATCTGGCATAGAGGTCAAAAGACTTTATACACCGGAAGATGTACAAGGCATTGATTATAATGAAGAGCTTTCATTTCCAGGAGAATACCCTTATACAAGAGGCGTTCAGCCTACTATGTACAGAGGTAAACTCTGGACAATGAGGCAGTATGCAGGTTTTGCTACTGCAGAGGAATCAAACAAGAGATATAAATATCTACTTTCACAGGGCCAGACAGGACTTAGTGTAGCTTTCGATTTACCTACGCAGATAGGTTACGATTCAGATCATGAATTGGCAGAGGGAGAAGTCGGTAAAGTTGGTGTTGCCATAGACTCACTTAAAGATATGGAAACTCTTTTCGATGGAATACCACTGGACAAGGTAAGTACATCCATGACAATAAATGCTCCGGCTTCAATACTGCTTGCAATGTATATCGCTGTAGCAGAAAAACAGGGAGTAACTCCTGAAAAATTAAGGGGTACTATCCAAAATGATATTTTGAAAGAGTATGTGGCAAGGGGAACGTATATATTCCCGGTTCAGCCTTCCATGGGACTTATCACCCATATATTCGAATTTTGTTCCAAGAACCTTCCAAAGTGGAATACAATATCCATTTCAGGGTATCACATAAGGGAGGCAGGTTCTACTGCTGTGCAGGAAGTTGCATTTACAATTGCCGATGGAATTGCCTATGTGGAAGCTGCTATAAAAGCGGGTCTTGATGTTGACCAGTTTGCACCAAGATTGTCATTCTTCTTCAATGCGAACAATGGATTGTTCCAGGAAGTTGCAAAATTCAGGGCAGCAAGAAGAATATGGGCAAAAGTCATGAAGGAGAGATTCCATGCAAATAATCCTAAATCCCTGAAGCTCAGATTCCATACCCAGACAGGAGGGTGTACCCTTACAGCACAGCAGCCGGATAATAATGTAGTGAGAGTTACACTTCAGGCACTTTCAGCTGTACTTGGAGGAACCCAGTCCCTTCACACCAATTCGAAAGATGAAGCACTGGCACTTCCTACCCAGGATTCGGTAAGAGTTGCACTTAGAACACAGCAGATCATAGCTTGTGAAAGTGGAGTACCAGATACTATAGATCCTCTGGCAGGTTCCTATTATGTAGAAGCTCTGACGGATGAGACAGAGAAAAAGGCAATGGAATATATAAATAAGATAGATGAACTGGGTGGAGCGGCAAAGGCAATTGAAAAAGGTTATATACAGAAGGAAATAGAAGATAGTTCCTATGAGTACCAGAAGGAAGTAGAGTCAGGAGAACAGATAGTTGTAGGAATGAATAAGTTCCAGATAGAAGAAGAACCTCCAAAGGGACTTTTAAAAGTAGATCTTTCCGTAGGCGAAAAACAGAAGGAAAAATTGAAACAGTTAAAGGCTGAAAGAGATTCAAAAGCTGTAGGCGAAAAACTTGCTTCACTTGAAAATGCAGCTAAAAAGGGAGATAACCTGATGCCTTTCATAATTGACGCTGTAAAACAATATGCTACCCTGGGTGAAATATGTGATGTCCTTAGGGGAGTATTTGGAGAATATAAATAAATTAAAAAGTGAGGGGAGATTTTAGATATGGATAGACCAATAAGAGTTTTAGTTGCAAAACCGGGATTAGACGGACATGACAGGGGAGCTAAAGTAATAGCAAGGGCACTCAGAGATGCCGGAATGGAAGTTATATATACGGGACTGAGGCAGACGCCAAATCAGATTGCAGAAGCAGCAGTACAGGAAGATGTGGACTGTGTTGCAATGAGCATACTGTCTGGGGCGCACAATACTCTGTTTCCCAAGGTAGTAAACCTGCTTAAAGAAAAGGGTGCGGAAGATGTTCTTGTCATAGGAGGTGGAGTCATACCTGAAGAGGATATACCGGGGCTGAAGAAGGCAGGAGTGAAAGCCATCTTTACACCGGGAACAAAAACCTCCGACACAGTTGACTTTATTAGAAAAAATGTTAAGTTGAACTAAGCTAAAGGGTGAATGTGATGGATATTGAAGATATTAAAAGAGGTATTATGGGCGGTCGGAAAAGAGCTGCTGCAAAATTAATAACCATGATGGAAAATGAGGACAGCAGATCTCTTGAACTTATGAAAGATCTATATCATCTAACTGGGAAGGCCAGGGTAATAGGAATAACCGGCCCTCCAGGAGCTGGCAAGAGTACAGTGACAGATCAAATAGCAAAACTTATCAGGAAACAGGGCAAAAAGGTCGGGATCATAGCTGTTGATCCTACGAGTCCTTTTTCACATGGAGCAATACTTGGAGACAGGGTCAGAATGAATGATCTCAATACCGATGAAGGGGTATTTATAAGAAGTATGGGTACAAGAGGGGCCCTGGGAGGACTTTCTGATGCGGTATATGGAACTGTAAATATTCTGGACATTTTTGGCATGGACTATATATTTATTGAAACTGTTGGTGTAGGACAGTCTGAAGTGGATATAGTCAAAGTGGCCGATGTCGTAGTTATGGTAATGGTTCCAGGCCTGGGAGACGATATACAGACAATGAAAGCAGGAATAATGGAAATAGGAGACATATTTGCAGTCAACAAGTCTGATAAGGAAGGTGCCCAGCGTACAGCAGCAGAGATAGAGGCCATGCTGAGCTTCAATGACAAAGGGGGGAAGCTGCCTCCAGTACTGAACATAACTGCAAAAGACAATACTGGAATTGATAAATTGCTTTCAGCTATAGATGAATGTTATGACAGTATGGCGTCGGAGGGAGTACTGGAAGAGAGAAGAAAATCCAAGTTGAAAGACAAGATAATTTCTATATTGAAGAACAACCTGGTAAGATCCGCTTTAAAACTGGATTATAAAACGGGCATGCTGAAAAGACTTGTGGAGGACGTCTTTAATAAAAAGATGGATCCTTACACTGCATCCGATACACTATATAAAAATTTTAAAATGGGAGATGAAAAATAACATGAGTATTGATTTGAAAAAAATAGACCATGTTGGAATTGCTGTAAAGAGCATTGAGGAGTCATTGAAATTTTATGAGGGCGTTCTGGGACTTAAATGCAAAGGAACTGAAGAAGTAAAATCTCAGAAAGTAATAACAGCTTTTGTACCTATTGGAGAGAGTGAGTTTGAACTTCTGGAACCTACGAGTGATGATAGTCCCATAGCAAAGTTTATTGCAAAAAAGAGAGAGGGAATACAGCATATTGCAGTTAGAGTGGATGATGTAGAGGCAGCTCTGGAAGAGCTTAAAAAACAGGGCATGAGACTCATAGATGAAAAACCTAGGGATGGTGCAGGTGGTGCAAAAATTGCTTTCGTGCATCCAAAGAGTACAAATGGTGTACTTTTGGAACTCTGCCAGAAATAATAATTTTGTCTATTAAGGAGAGAGGAATATGAGCAAGATTGACAAACTTATAGAGGATAAGAAGAAAATTGAAAAAGGTGGAGGCCAGACTAGAATTGACAAACAGCATAAAAAGGGAAAGATGTTCGCCAGGGAGAGGATAGAATATCTGCTGGATGAAGGCAGTTTTGTCGAAGTGGGAGTATTTGTAAGCCACAGGTGTACTAATTTTGGAATGGAAAAGGTTGAAATACCTGATGAAGGTGTAGTAACTGGATACGGTACCATAGATGGAAGACTTGTTTATGTATATGCACAGGACTTTACTTCCACAGGCGGGGCGCTTGGAGAAATGCATGCTAAAAAGATATGTGACATAATGGATCTTGCTGTGAAGACAGGAGCACCTGTAATAGGAATAAACGATTCAGGTGGAGCAAGGATTCAAGAGGGAGTAGATGCACTGGCAGGATATGGTGGAATATTCTACAGGAATACAAAAGCATCTGGTGTAATACCGCAGATATCCATGATAATGGGACCTTGTGCCGGTGGAGCAGTGTATTCACCAGCACTTACAGATTTTATATTCATGGTTGACAATACCAGTCAGATGTTCATAACAGGTCCTAAGGTCTTAAAGACAGTTACAGGAGAAGATGTAACCGTAGAGGAATTGGGCGGTGCAGGAACTCACAGCACAAAGTCGGGAGTTGCACATTTTGAAGCTGCGGATGAAAAAACTTCTCTGGATCAGGTAAAAAAACTACTGTCCTATTTGCCTTCAAATAATATGGAAAGTGCTCCGGAATTTCAGGCAGAGGATGATTTAAACAGAATTATTCCTGAACTTGATTCTATAATTCCTGACAATCCCAATAAACCTTATAACATGAAGGATATAATAAACAGGGTAGTTGACGAGAACAGCTTTTTTGAAATACAGGAAAGATATGCCCAGAATATCATAATAGGTTTTGGAAGAATGAATGGAAAAAGCATAGGAATAATAGCCAATCAGCCTAAAGTACTGGCAGGATGTCTTGATATAAATGCTTCAGATAAGGCAGCTAGATTTATAAGAACTTGTGATGCTTTCAATATTCCAATTTTAAATATAGTTGATGTACCAGGATTCTTGCCCGGCAAAAACCAGGAGCACGATGGAATAATAAGACATGGGGCTAAATTGCTCTATGCATATTCTGAAGCCACTGTTCCAAAGGTAACCATGATTGTCAGGAAAGCTTACGGTGGCTCATATCTGGCAATGTGCAGCAAGGATCTGGGAGCGGACATAGTGTATGCTTGGCCATCAGCAGAAATAGCTGTAATGGGACCTGATGGTGCAGCAAATATTGTATTTAAAAAGCAGATCAAAGCTGCAGCTGATCCGGAAGCCGAAAGGCGTGCGAGAGTGCAGGAATACAAGGATGATTTTGCAAATCCCTATATGGCGGCAAAGAGGGGATATGTGGATGATATAATAGTACCGTCAGAGTCCAGGCAGAGGCTGGCAGCAGCATTTGAAATGTTAAAGGAGAAGAGGGAAAGCAGCCCTCCCAAAAAACACGGCAATATACCTGTGTAAAAAGAGGTATGCAGAGGAGGTTTTGTATGTCTGATTTATTGATTCTAATAGCTGCAGTTGCTTGTATGATGCTGTTGTTTAAGTTAACTCCCCCGCCCTATAATCCGTCAAAAGACAACAATACTGAAGTCAAGAATACAGCTAAATTTGAAGAACGGAAAGTTTTAGTAGAAGAAAAGAATAGCGGGGAAGGTAATGAAGAGCTGATAGCTGTTATAACTGCTGCAGCTGCAGCAGTTATGGGAACATCAACTTCCCACGTATTTATAAGAGCTATAAAAAAAATAACACCAGCAGCTTCACCCTGGACTACTGCAGGGCGTCGGGAACAGATGAAGACATTTAATCGCAACAAGATGTCTAAAATAAATGAAGGGACTAATTTGTAAGGAGAATGAATTATGAGAAAATTTAACATTACTGTGAATGGAAAATCATATGAAGTTGAAGTAGATGAAATAACTGAAAGCTCGTCCAGCACTTATCAGGCTCCAGCAGCACCAGCATCTGCACCAAAAGCAGCACCAGCACCGGCACCAAAAGCAGCACCGGCGCCTGAAAAGGCCGCACCTGCGAAAAAAACCCCGGCAATAGTAAGCGGCGGAGAGACAGTTACAAGCCCTATGCCTGGAACAGTGCTGGATGTAAAGATAAAAGAAGGAGACACAGTTAAAAAGGATGATGTCCTCTTTATACTGGAAGCCATGAAAATGCAGAATGAGATAAGGGCTTCAAAAGGTGGAACTGTAGCGCAGATAGTAGTTTCAAAAGGGACCTCGGTAAATACAGGAGATACTCTGGCAGTATTGAAATAGCACCTTTATTAGCAATATCTGATTATAGTTTAAATTTGAAGTAGGGAGGTAGAAAGATGATAGCGGATTCTGTTTCAGGTGCAGTTCTTATTTCCATAATAGATATGATACTGCTGCTTTTTTTCCTGTATGTTATAGGTTTGATTTTAAGATTACTCCCAATGGTTAATAAAATTCATCTGAAATCTCATGGGAGGGAAAAACATGATAATACTTAATGCACTTAATTCAATGTGGCATTCAACGTCTTTGATAAACTTATCAATTGGAAATATATTTTTGATTATTCTGGGTATAGTGTTCATTTACCTTGCCATAGTTAAAAAATATGAACCTTTTTTACTTGTAGGAATAGGTTTTGGATGCATAGTTGCAAATATACCTGGCAATGAACTTATTAAACCAGGCGGACTTTTCAGTTATTTTTACCTGGGAGTTCAAAAGGTTGTTTTTCCACCTTTGATATTTCTTGGGGTGGGTGCCATGACGGATTTTGGGCCCATGATTGCAAACCCGAGTCTCATGGTACTGGGTGCATTTGCCCATGTGGGAATATTTATAGCAATCATTGGAGCTAAGGTACTTCACTTTACATTGGCTGAATCGGGTGCTATAGGAATAATAGGCGGAGCGGACGGCCCCATGGCCATATATGTTACGCAGACACTGGCCCCTCACTTGATGGCTCAGATCTCTGTAGCTGCCTATTCCTATATGGCACTTATGCCCCTTATACAACCGCCAATTATGAAATGGCTCACAACTCATGAGGAAAGAAATATAATGATGAAGCAGTCAAGGACAGTAACTAAAAGGGAAAAAATTTGTTTCCCGATACTTATAACAGTAATAATTGATTTATTGCTTCCTCCAATTGCACCACTTATAACCATGCTGATGCTTGGAAATTTATTTAAGGAATGTGGAGTTGTAGACAGACTTGCCAAAACTGCCAGCAATTCATTTATGAATGTAATTACCATAATGCTGACATTGTCTATAGGTTCAAGAATGGGAGCAGATACTTTTCTTACAGTTAAAACACTTGAGATAATAGTACTTGGACTTGTAGCCTTTATGACAGGTACTGCAGGAGGTATCTGGGGAGGAAAGATCCTGTGCAGGTTATCCCATGGAAAGATAAATCCTCTTGTCGGATCTGCAGGTATAGCTTCAGTTCCAATTGCGGCCAGAGTTTCACACAATGTGGCCCTTCAGGAGAATAAGTACAATTTCCTTATAATGCATGCCATGGGCCCTAATCTGGCAGGTGTCTTCGGAACTGCCATAGCGGGTGGAATACTTATAACTTTGATTCCCCATTAAAATTTATATTAGTACCCGTACTTATTAAATATAAAATATAGTACGGGTTTCAATTAAAATTATATTCATAAACAATAGTAAGATCTTAACAGAATGTCATTTCTTAAAACGTAAAATCATAGACTTCTAAAAAATGTGCAGTTACACATCTATATTATAACAGATTTTTTATCAAATGATAATTCAGACTTTATAGAAATCGTTTTAATAATATAATACTAAAATACGTTTATTACAATTATAACGTATACAACAATAAAAATTGACAGCGATGATTTTGTAATTAAATAGCCAAAGTAGTAAGAATATTCATGATATTAAACTGTGATAACTGTCAATTTTCATGAGGTATATAGTATTCACAATACGGGATTAGATTAACGGAAAGAGGTTATTATCAATATATTTGGGGAGAGATTAAAAATGAAAAAGGGATATATATTTATTATTTTAACTGCTATTTTCTACAGTACGGCTGAAGTTGCAGGAAGAATTCTGGCACAGGCAGGCAACATGGATCCATTTCAGGTTATGTTCATTGCCTTCTTGATAGGTGCAATAATACTGTGTCCTCTGGCTACCAAAGATATTAAAGCTAAAAAATTGAAGATAAAAGCCGATGATTTAAGGTATTTTGCAATCTGCGGTATATCGGCAGTTACTGTATCCATGGTACTGCTCCAGTTTGCAGTTACTTATACCAAGGCATCTACTGCGGCGGTTTTATATTGTCTGAATGCGGTATTCTCAATACCCTTTGCATATTTCATGTTAAAGGAAAAGATCACAAAAGGAACCCTCATATCCATGCTGGTGTCCCTGGCTGGAGCTGTTATAATACTCAACCCGTCAGAAATCATAAACGGCCTTGGAAACCCCAGGGATATCGTAGGTATGCTTTTTGCACTTGGCTCTGCGGTGAGCTGGTCTTTCTATACGGTATACAGCAAAAAGAGAGTTGCTATATACGGAGGATATGTTTCCAATTTCTTTGGTTTTAGTTTTGGAGTACTGGCACTGTTGATTATTCTCATAGTAACCGGCAGACCAATTTTTTCAGGAATAACACTGCAGAATATACTGGTGCTATTGTATATGGGTATTTTCATAAAGGCAGTTGGCTATATATGCTATATGGGTGCAATAAGGGAGACATCAGCTATAACTGCATCCATGGTATTTTTAATAAAACCTGCACTTGCCACTATTTTTGCCATACTTATACTGGGCGAGAGTATAAAGACGAATATGGTCATAGGTATAATATGTATAATTGCTGGTTCTTATTTTAAAATTAGCTCCAGTAAAAAGGAAAGCGGCAGTTCAGCCCAAAAAGTCTAGATTATAATTTTAGCTTAAAAGAGCAGCGAAGATTATTGTAATCAATAATCAGGTGACTCTAAATATAAAATAAGAAAGATCTTATTTTTTAAATAAGATCTTTCTTATTTTTAGTTTCACGTTTTATTATAAAATTTTTAGCAGCTATTTCAAATTTATCATTTAATGGCTCTAATTTCACATTTTTATATTTTTGTGAAAGAGCTGTGTATATAAGCCTATCTGCTAACTCAGGATTTTTGGAAAGGAGGGAGCCGTGAAAATAAGTGCATAGACAATTCTTGTAAACGCATCCTTCCAAGCCATCTTCTCCATTGTTTCCATATCCCACGATAACTTTCCCAAAAGGCTTCAGATCATTTATATAAGTTCTTCCAGAATGATTTTCAAAACCCACATAGGTTTCATTAAACTTTTTATTGTATATTACCGTATTCCCAATGAATCTTTTATTTCCACCTTCTGTATATATATTTAACACGTCAAGACCGGGAAGTTTTTCGCCATCTGGAGTACAGTAATATTTGCCTAAAAGTTGATAACCGCCGCAAATCGATAAAAATACTTTTCCACCTTTAATATATTTTATTACGCCATCTTTTTTATTTTGAATTAAATCCTCTGATACAATAGACTGTTCATAATCCTGTCCGCCGCCGAAGAAAGTTATATCGTAACTGGAATCATCAAAGGTATCACCTAAAGATACGTTGAATATATTTACAGATATTCCTCTCTGCTGAGCTCTGTATTTTAGAATACGAATATTTCCCAAGTCACCATATACATTTAACAGATCGGGATACAAATGGCATATGTTAAGTTCCATTTTATACTACACCTCCCATTGGTTTAAATAAATCACCATAACTTTTTAATATAGCCCTTAGAATTGAGAAATTTTCTTAAATCTATCATAGCTGTATAAGTAGCCAATATGTACACAGTATCTGATTTACAGCTTTTTATTTCCTCAACTAATTTTTCATAAGTTTTACAAATTACAAAATTTTTTTCAGGCAGTCCTGCAATTTTTAATCTAACAGCCATATCATAGAGTCTTATGCCCGATATCATTATTTTATCTATATTGAGAGAAGACAATTTTTCAAAATTTACATCCCATATCCAGGATACATCTCTTCCATCAGCGTAATTATCATTTAAAAGTATCGCTAAATTAAAAGTATTATTGTCAAGACTGATGGTATTTATAGCCTGATCATAACCAGCAGGATTTTTCACCAAAATTATTTTTACTTCTTTAGTACCTATGTTTATGCTTTCCTGTCTTCCAAAAGCACTTTGCTGTTCTTTAAATGAATTATATATATGAGAAGTGGAGATTCCACAAATCCTAGTTACAGAGTAGGCACATAGGGCATTATATATATTATATACGCCTGGTTGATTTATGTAGTACTTTTCACCATTTATCACTACTAAGGATTTCTCCGGGGTTTGAATTTCTATCTTCTCTAGGATGTAGTCTAAGTTAGGTCTTTTATAGCCGCAGTTTTTACAATAATAATCACCTAAATGGCTGTATGTGATAAAATTATATTCATAGGGGCTCTTGCACTTCTTACAGAACTTAGCATCAGCATTGACGTCTACTTTTCTGTTCCCCGTGGGGGAACAGTTAAATCCATAATAAATAGTTCTGTTAGGCAAGTTCAAATCCCCAAGCAGTGATTCATCACCGTTTAAGACTAAATTTGAAAGAGGGGCTTTTTTAATACCCTGAAGAATTTTGTTCAAAGTAGTATAAACTTCTCCATATCTATCCAGCTGATCTCTAAATAAATTGGTAACAGCTATAATCTCTGGAGTTATATAGTCCGTAAAAAAAGATACATTTGCTTCATCACATTCTATAACCGCATAACTTGTTTCACAACATTTTTTAAATGAATAATTTTCTACAAAGCAAGAAACTATTCCAGTTATCATATTAGCTCCTGTACTATTGGTTATCACACGCTTGCCAGCATCTTTTAATATGTTGTATATCATACTTGTAGTAGTGGTTTTCCCATTTGTACCGGTTATAAGTATAACTTTGTAATTCTTGCATATGACTTTTAAGATGTTTTTATCTAACTTTAATGCTACTTTTCCAGGAAAATTACTTCCACCTTTAAATAAAATTTTTGATAATTTTATTATAGCTTTGGAAATAACAATGCTAAAAAAAGACTTTATATTAATTTTTCACACCACCTTCCTTGATACAAATTAACTCCTAAATATTATAATACAATACAGTGGTTTTTACATTATAAAAATAAAAAAAATGGTTTATAAATTATATATAAAAGATAGAAATATTAGAAAATAGAAGTTTATAATTCACAAATAAGAAATTTATTATTCATGATATAATATATCATATATAAAAGTAGAATAGCATAATAATATTTAATTATAAATGAAGAATATGTTATTGCAAGCATTAATCCAAAAACTATAGATAATAAAAAATTAATAATTTTTTTGTTGCATTTTTCTATAAATAGTATAATATATAATTATAAGATTGTTTGGGGGGAAGGAACATGAATGGTGACTTGACATATTTGAATATTGAGGGATATAAAAATGTGTATAGAAATTTATCACCGGCTCAGTTGGTAGAGTTTTCAATTAAAAGAGGTGAAGGGCTTTTATCCGACAAGGGGGCATTGGTAATTAACACGGGAAAATATACAGGCAGATCTCCTAAGGATAGATTCATAGTTAAACAGAAAAGTATAGAAGACAAAATAAACTGGGGAAACTCAAATTTGCCTGTAGAGGAGAAAGTATTTGATAAATTATATGAAAAGGTTCTAGATTATTTAAAGGGAAAAGATATATTTGTATTTGATGGATTTGTGGGGGCATTAGAGGAATATTCTATGCCTATAAAAGTTATATGTGAAAATGCATCACAGGCGTTATTCAGCACCAACATGTTTAGAAGGCCGAGCCCTGATAAGCTAAAAAACTTTCAGCCGGAATTCAATGTTATAGCTGCACCTGGATTTAAAGGTGAGGGTATAAAGGATGGAATTAATTCAGAAGCATTCATACTTATCAATTTTGATAGAAAAATTATATTGATAGGTGGAACTCATTATTGCGGTGAAATAAAAAAATCTGTATTTTCGGTAATGAATTTTCTATTACCCCAAAAAGGAGTCATGCCTATGCATTGTTCGGCAAATGTAGGTGGAGATGGGAAAACTTCTTTATTCTTCGGACTTTCGGGAACTGGAAAGACCACATTATCTGCAGATGGTCAGAGAAAATTAATTGGTGACGATGAACATGGATGGTGCGATAAGGGTGTATTTAATTTTGAAGGTGGATGTTATGCCAAAACTATAAGGCTTGATAGACAAAAAGAACATGAGATATATGAGGCCATAAAATTTGGTACTGTTCTTGAAAATGTAGTGACAGATGAATATAGAGTTCCTGATTATAATGACAATAGATATACGGAAAATACACGAGCAGCATATCCTGTTGAATATATAGACAATATAGAGGAAAGCGGAGTGGGGGGTAATCCGCAGACTGTAATATTCTTAACTGCAGATGCTTATGGAGTAATGCCTCCTATATCCAAATTATCTAAGGAAGCAGCTATGTATCATTTTATGTCAGGTTATACCAGCAAAGTATCGGGAACGGAAAGAGGTATAACTGATCCTGAAACAACATTTTCAGCATGCTTTGGAGAACCCTTTATGTTGATGAATCCCATAGTTTATGCTAAATTGCTAGGTGAAAAAATAGATAAATATGATGCAGAAGTGTATTTGGTGAACACAGGCTGGATAGGTGGCGGATATGGAGTTGGAAACAGAATAGATCTGCCATATACAAGGGCGATGGTAAGAGCAGCTCTGGAGGGTAAGCTTAGAAATGTGAATTTTATAGAACATCCTGTGTTTAAGGTGATGATGCCTACACAATGTCCTGGGGTTCCAGATAAAATATTGAATCCAAGGAATATGTGGGAAGATAAAAAAGCCTATGATTCCAAAGCACAGGAATTATCTGTAAAGTTCTATAATAATTTTAAAAGATTTGATGGAATTTCACAAAATATAATCAATGCTGGACCAAAAATCAGATCTTTAAGTCATATATAATATTTTACAAGTCTGTTCGTATTATAATAGTATTTTAACCACCAGGAGTAAATTGTAATTTACTGTTGGCGGTTAATTTTTTTATATGCAATCGTTATGTTAAATGTAAGAGTAGACATGGATGTCTAATAAAATTATAATAGAGGATATGTAGATTTATAGATGGCAATTGTTAATACTTGACAAATATCTGTTAATACTTGATAATTATCAGGAAATCTCTAAATTTATATAGTTGAAATAAAATACGGTGTATAAATTAATTTGCCAAGAAAGGAAGTAATGATGTATGGAAATAATCTTTATTATCAAAGCTGTTATTATTGGAATAGTAGAGGGAATAACTGAATTTCTTCCCATATCGTCTACAGGACATATGATAATAGTAGGAAATTTAATAAATTTTAAAGCACCTACTTATAATAAAGTTTACATAGATACCTTTGAGATTGTAATCCAACTTGGAGCGATATTGGCTATAGTAGTACTTTATTGGAATAAGATATTTAATTCCCTTAAGAACCTTGCACCTGGTAAATGGGGGTTTAGACTCTGGTTCAGTATATTGGTTGCCTTTATACCTTCTGCAGCTGCTGGATTCTTTCTTAATGATATTATTCAGGAAAGATTGTTTAATCCGATTACTGTTTCCTGTGCCCTTGTATTTGGGGGTGTACTCATGATATATATGGAGAATAAATATAGAAGGGGAAATAGTATTAAAAGAATTGAGGATGTAAATATTGTACAGGCATTTAAAATTGGATGTTTTCAGTGCTTGTCATTGTGGCCTGGAATGTCAAGATCTGCATCTACAATAATTGGAGGCTGGGTAAACGGGCTCACCAATGTAGCTGCAGCGGAATTCTCTTTTTTTCTGGCTATACCAACTATGATAGCGGCATCTGGATGGTCTCTTATAAAAATTAAAATATCCATGAGCCCCATTCAGATAATTGGACTTGTCATAGGATTTGTAATTTCATTTTTAGTGGCACTGGTAGTTGTGGATAAGTTCATAGGATTTTTGAAGAGAAAACCTATGAGAGTATTTGCCGTATACAGAATATTTATAGGAATAATAGTACTTGTTCTAGCTTTTGCAAAAGTTATAAGTATTTAAAATTAAGCATATATATTTGAAGTAAAGTTAGATATAAATTGTCTCATTAATAAATATGTATGAATCATATGCTGCACGAATAACCTGTAAGAGAGTTGATTTATGTTATTTTTAATTCTAAATAATATTTATTTTTTATAACATATTTCAGTAATTTAGTGTAGAATATTTAATAAGGCGAAACTTGATAAATTTTTAGGAGGGGTACTGAGATGAATTATAATGTGGCTGTAGTTGGATGTACTGGAATGGTAGGAAGAAAATTTCTTCAAGTATTGGAAGAAAGAAATTTTCCAATAAAAAATTTGTATTTGTATGCTTCTGCTAAGTCCAGTGGAAAAGTGCTAAAATTTAAAGATAGGGATTTTGTTGTAGAAGAGTTAGATGAAAAAAATGTAAAAAACAAAAAAATAGATATTGCATTGTTTTCAGCAGGAGCAAGTGTAAGTCTTAAATTTGCACCTGTATTTTCAAAATATGGAGCAGTAGTTGTGGATAACAGCAGTGCCTGGAGAATGGATAAACGGATACCTTTAGTGGTTCCAGAAGTAAATCCGGAAGATATAAAATGGAATAGTGGAATAATTGCCAATCCCAATTGTTCTACAATACAGGCAGTGGTGGCAATTAAGCCTTTATATGATAGATATGGCATAAAGAGAATAGTATATTCTACATATCAAGCTGTATCTGGTGCTGGAATGGGTGGCTATAATGATCTTATGGAAGGCTATAAGGGAAATCCGCCTAAGAAATTTCCCTATCCAATAGCGGGAAATATACTTCCACATATAGATGTTTTTTTGGACAATGGCTATACTAAAGAGGAAATGAAGATGATAAATGAAACTAGAAAAATACTTCATGATGATACTTTAAAGATTACAGCTACCACAGCTAGAGTGCCAGTAGTGTATGGACACAGTGAGAGCATAAATGTAGAACTTGAGAAAGATTTCAACATAGAAGATATATTCCAATTATACGGAGATTGTAAAGGAATAATATTAAAAGATGATGTTGAGAATTTAGTGTATCCTATGCCTTTGGACTGCGCCGGAAAGGATGAGGTGTTTGTAGGAAGAATAAGGAGAGATTTTAGTGTGGACAGAGGACTCAATCTATGGGTTGTAGCGGATAATATAAGAAAAGGTGCTGCTACAAATGCTGTCCAAATAGCAGAATGTATAATTAAAGATGAAAAATAATATATTTTATTAAATATTTTAATGATGAGGTGTTATTATGAGTTTATTTAAAGGCTCGGGAGTTGCTATAATTACTCCTTTTAATGATAGTGGAGTGGATTTTAAGAAATTGAAGGAATTGCTCAAGTGGCAGATTGAGTCAGGTACTGATGCCATAATAATTTGTGGAACTACTGGAGAAGCTTCTACTATGACAGAAAAGGAAAGAAAAGATACTATAAAGTTTACTGTAGATACAGTTAAAGGAAGAATCCCAGTTATTGCAGGAACAGGAAGTAACTGTACTGAAACTGCTGTAAATATGAGCAAATGGGCAGAAAGTATAGGCGTAGATGGAGTTTTGGTAATTACGCCTTACTATAATAAAACTACACAAAAGGGACTGGTGGAACATTTTAAAGCAGTTGCTTCAAGTATAAAAACACCCATAGTTATATACAATGTACCAGGGAGAACTGGATTGAATTTAAAACCTAAAACACTGGAAAAATTATGCCAGATAGAAAATATTCAGGCTATTAAGGAGGCCAGTGGAAATATAAGTCAGATTGCTCAGGTAAAAGCACTGTGTGGAGACAAGATAGATCTGTATTCAGGAAACGATGATCAGACAATACCTATACTTTCCCTGGGAGGAATAGGCGTTATATCTGTACTTGCCAACATTATTCCTAAAGACATGCATGATATGTGTAAGTTATTTTTAGAGGGGAAAGTGGAAGAGGCAGCAGCTATGCAGTTAAAGGCATTGTCATTGATGAATACTATGTTTATAGAGACAAATCCTATACCTATAAAGACAGCTATGAATATTTTGGGAATGAATGTAGGTCATTTGAGACTTCCACTCTGCAGTATGTCAGAAGAGAACCTGAAGATCGTGAAATCAGAACTTAAAAATTATGGACTTTTGAAATAAAAATAGAATGAATTATTGAGAATATTGTGTAAATAGAAAATTTCATTTCGTAAATTTAACGTGAAAGACAAGTTACTTTCACGTTAAATTGTATGTAATGGGTTTTAATTTTTTAAAATAAATAATTTTAAGGAGAGATATAAATGGTGAGGGTTATATTGAATGGATGTAATGGTAAAATGGGGAAGGTAATAACAGGTCTGGCAGAAAAGAATTCAGAAGTGTCCATAGTAGCAGGAGTGGATAAGAATTCTGCAGAGAATAAATTTCCTGTTTTTCACAATATAGGAGAATGTGATGTGGATGCGGATGTTATACTAGATTTCTCAAGACCTGAAGCATTGGATTCGCTTATTGAATATGGAAATAAAAAAAACATTGGAGTAATATTCTGCACCACTGGATATAGTGAACAGCAAATAAATAAGATAAAAGAAGCTTCAAATAGTATTCCCATCTTTAGATCCGCAAATATGTCCATAGGTATAAATGTGATAAATAAAGTATTAAAAGATATAAGTGTCCTTCTATATAAAAATTTTGATATAGAGATAATAGAAAAGCATCACAACCAGAAAGTTGATGCCCCAAGTGGGACGGCATTATTACTGGGAAATACCATAAAGAATTCCATATCAGAGGATATAAATTTTGTAAATGGAAGAGAGGGAATCAGAAAAAGAGCTCATAATGAAATAGGTATCCATGCAGTGAGATGCGGAAGCATAGTAGGAGAGCATGAGGTTATATTTGCCGGACAGGGTGAAACCATAGAGATAAAACATACAGCTATTTCAAGAGAAGTATTTGCAGTAGGGGCCTTAAAAGCCTGTGAGTTTATGTATGGTCGAAAGAGCGGATTCTATTCCATGGATGATGTAATTTCATAAAGATCAAGTAGTTCTTTTTACTTGAAAAGGTGTTGAATATATTCATTGTATAGAAGGTTTGGATGGAGAAGGAGTATTCCTCATAACAAACTCCATCTGAACCTAAAAAATGCTTGACGGTTCTAAAAATGACTTGCTATCCAGTCTTCTATTTTTCCCATGGAAGTTTTAAGTTTATCCATGCTGTAGGCATAGGATATTCTAATATGCCCTTCGCCTTTTGTTCCAAAAGCGGAGCCGGGTACAACGGCTACTTTGGCTTCCTTTAAGAGCTTTTCACAGAATTCTTCACTTTTCATGTTGAAATTTTTTATTGAGGGAAAAACGTAAAAAGCGCCTCTAGGTAGATTCAGTTCAAATCCCAGAGATTTTAATTTATTATATATGTAATCTCTTCTTTCAATAAATTTTGAGCACATGTAATCTACATCCTTCATACAGCTTTTTAATCCTGTATAGGCTCCCCATTGGGATATGGATGGAGCACAGGACACGTTGTACTGATGAACTTTCATTATTTCATCCATAAATGATTTATGGGCACATACATAACCTATCCTGAGGCCTGTCATTGAAAACATTTTGGAAAAACCGCTGACTAATATAATGTGATCTTTTATATCATTGTATTGAGCCGGGGAAAAATAATCCTTTTCAAAATTTAATGAAGCGTAGATCTCATCACTTATTACAATCAATTTATTTTTCTTAATCAAATTATAAAGTTTCCTATTGTCATCTCCAGACAAAACGGCACCAGTGGGATTGGAAGGGTATGATAAAACCATTACCTTGGGCTTTTCATTTTCAAGTGTTCTTTTCAAATTGTCAAAGTCTATAGAGAAATCATCTTTTAAATTATAGGTGACTATATTTCCACCTAAAATTTTTACACAGCTTTCGTAAGCTGGGTAAGCGGGATTTGGTATGAGTATTTTATCGCCGCTGTTTATCAATGCTGCAAACACATCCATCAGTGCTTCACTTCCACCTATGGTTATGCAGATCTCATCTTTACTATAATTTATATGAAATCCCTTAAGATATTTTGATATTTCCTCTCTTAGTTCTATGATACCCGCATTTGAAGTATATGTAGTTTTGTTGTCTTCAATAGCTTTTATCATAGCTGTTTTGATTTTACCGGGTACATTGAAATCAGGCTGTCCTAAAGTTAGTGATATTGCATCCGGATATTGGATAACTTTGTTGTAAAATTTTCTGATACCTGAAATTTCCACGGATTGTACATTTCTTGATATGCTGTTCAAGTTTACACTTCCTATCTATTTTGAATTATCGTATCATTATTGCTAATACTCCCTGAAAAAAACTTTATTTTTTCTTTATCTTTAATATATTTTTATTATACTTTTATATTTTACAATTTTAAATGAACATAGTAAATAGATTATGAGGAGAATGATACCATTGATACAAAAAGTATTGGAGTTAAAAGGAGTTTTTAAAAAAAGAGGAAAGGTACAAGTCTTAAAAGACATTGCTTTTTCCATAAATGCAGGTGAGATCTGCGGTCTTGTAGGGAAAAATGGTGCTGGAAAGACTACATTGATCAAAATTATAACCAGTATGTTGTTCCCGGATGAAGGTGAAATTCTAATAGAAGGAAAAGATCTTAAAACTGAAAGAGAAAAAGCACTGAAAAATATAGGGGCTATAGTGGAGAAACCGGAGTTTTACGGTTATATGACTGGAAGACAGAACTTGAATTATATAGCCGGCATGATGGAAAGCGTTACAAAAGATAAGATAGAAGATGTCATAAAATATTCTAAATTAGGTTCAAAAATTGATAAAAAGGTAAAAACATATTCTCTGGGAATGAAGCAGAGGCTGGGGCTTGCCCAGGCGCTTATGGGTCGCATATCCCTTTTGATATTGGATGAACCTACAAATGGGTTGGATCCAATCGGGGTTGTGGAACTTAAAAATACTATAAAGATTTTAGCTGAGGAAAAGGGGGTAAGTGTTCTTATATCTTCACATATTTTAAGTGAAATAGAGAGTATATGTACAAAGGTTGTTTTTATAGATGAGGGTAAAATTGTGGGCGTTGAAAAAATAGGCAGCAATTCCAAAGCCAGTAGTGCAAAAAACATGTTTATAAAAACGAATTTATCTGAAAAGGCATCGGAAATTATAAAAAATATATTTGATGTAAAACTGTTGGAAGTAAAAAATGATGGAGTCTCAATTTTAATAAATACTGAATCATGTGATTTATTTACGGTATTGAAAAAATTACATGACAGCGGAATAATTGTGGAAGGTTGCTTTGAAGTAAAGCAAAACCTGGAAGATAAATTTATAAAGATGATGGGGGAAAATGGTGATGAATAGATATATATGGGAGGAATTAAAAAGGATAGTTGTTAAAAAGAAAATTTGGATTGTCATTGTCCTTATGGTTACAATTGGATTTGGATTGATAATCACCTTGAAAACAAATACTCTGGAAGCACAATCCCAGAAATATAAAGCTCTTCTTGTCAACCAAAAAATGGGCAGGGACAAAGCTGATTCAGAATTGAAAAAAGCCGAATTTTCCAGGGATATAGTGAGTACCCAGAAGGAGATAAAAGATAGAGAAGAGCAGCTCAATGAAATAAAAAATTATGATAAATCAAAATTGGATGAGCGAATTCAAAAATTGGAAAGGGAAAATAACCCTGAGAATGAATACAAGCTGCTTCAATTGAAATATGAGAAAAAATATAATATAGAAAAAAATGAGCTTATACCAAAGGGAATGTATTCAGCTATGGAAATTCTGGCGTATTTTATACCGGTGTTTTTTTTACTTATTCTCATTGTATTCTTGTCCGACATAGTGTCAGGAGATTACTCTCCGAACACAATTAAGAATTTGGTTACAAAACCTATTTCAAGGAAGAAAATCATTATGTCCAAGTTTGTTGCTGCCATAATCTTAAGTACAGGTACGTTGATTGTAAGTACCTTAATATTCATACTGGAAGGTGGAATTCACCTTGGCATTTCAGATTTAAGGCTGCCTTTTGATGTAGGCGCAAAGTATGTTTTTGACAGCTCTCTCATATTGAGTCCAATAACCTCACAGATGAGGTATGTAAATGGAAGCAGATCAATTATTCCCCTCTGGAGTGCAATTATTGAAATGGTGTTGATTGCAATAATTGTTTCAATAGCCATTGTATCAATAATTCTGTTTATATCGGTTTTATGCAGAAATTCACTTATTTCATCTCTTATAAGTTTTATGTTAATTGGAGGAACGGCCGTCTGGTATCTTTTTGGTTTTGCAGGCAGATATGTTGTATCGGCAAAATACGGGGTTTTGGTAAAATTTCTGCCTGTTCCATATATAGTTGACGTAATAAGCACATTGAGTGGTGATATTTCTGTGCAACTTACCAGTACCATAAATGTAGCTTTTATATTGATAACCTGTTTAGCATGGACTCTAGTCATGCTGTTTTTAAGCAGTTATGTTTTTGGCAAAAGTGATTTTGATTGAAAATACAAAGTGCTATAATTTTAAGTTGGGTGATTGATGTGAGGGAAAATATATTGATAATAGATGATGACGATGACATAAGAAACATGCTTATAAATTATTTTCAAAAGGAAGGTTATCCAGTATATAATGCTTCTGATGGAGAGAAAGGCCTGGAAATTTTAAAATCAAAGCCAGTCTCTCTGATAATTCTGGACATTATGATGCCCAAGATGGACGGATATACCATGCTGTCTAAACTCAGGAAATTCTCAAAATTACCTGTTATACTTCTCACTGCAAAAGATCAGCAAATGGACAAGATAAGGGGATTCATAGCTGGATGTGATGATTATATAGTAAAGCCCTTTGATTTTACGGAACTCTCTTTAAGGGTGCTGGCTGTACTCAGGAGAGCTAAAGCCGGTAATACCTTGCAAAACCATATGCTGAAAATTAGGGATATAGAAATAAATACCCTGGAGCATACAGTAAAAAAAGATAATGTGGAAGTTGTGCTTACTCCAAAGGAATATGAAATTTTGTACACGCTGGCATCAAATAGGGGACGGGTATATTCCACCAGGACACTCTATGAGATAATCTGGAAGGATACCTTTCTGGAAAATGACAATACTGTAACCATGCATGTTAAAAATTTAAGGAGAAAACTGGGAGATAGTGTTAAGCAGGGTAAATACATAAAAACTATATGGGGAGTAGGTTATAAAATTGAAAAGGATATTTAAACTCAGGAGTGAACTGGCTTTTTCTGCAGTTTTTTCGGTGATTATATCACTTGTACTTGCAGTTTTTTTGAGAGAATTTGTTTTGGGTTCTTTTTTGAATAGTTATAATGGCACTCCTGAATATATATATAAAAACATGATTGCCCCAGTTGAACAGGACTTGAAAAATATGGATATGAATAATTCCGGAAAATTACAAAAATATATGGACAGAGAATATAGTATGACCTATTTTATTTTTGTAGTGAGAAAAGATGGAGGGGTGATAGCTTCAAATAATAGAGAAATTAAAAGTATAGATAATGATCAGATTGAAAATGGAAAAAGAACATTTAAATTTTTAAATGCCCATAGAGATAATCTGGTTAAAATAACCAGGTGTGATTACCTAAAAGATGGGTATTATCTGTATTACATATATACTGGCTATGGTAAATTGGATAATAGCAATATTGTAGGTGTAATGGCAATTTTAATCTTCATAATTGTATTTTTCACGCTCATATGGAAACGCATATCTTATATATCCAAAATAAAATCAACAGTTAGAAGTATTGCCGAAGGCGATCTATCCGAAAGAGTCCCTCTTAAATATAAAAACGAACTTAGAGAATTATCTGAAGACATAAATTATATGGCTTCAAGGATTGAAGGAGAGGAGAAAAACAGAAATGAATTCTTAACCAATATATCCCATGATCTGAGAACTCCTTTAACTACTATACTGGGGTATATAGACATGATTAAAAATGGAAAATATGATTCGAAACGTGAACTTGAGGATTATATAGATATAATGAATAAAAAAGGATTGTATTTAAAAAGTATGCTGGATGATTTTTTCGAATATTCGAAACTGTCTTCTAAGGACATAATACTTGAAAGGCAATGTCTGGAGTTAAATGAATTGGCACGGCAGGTGGCTGAAGAAGAGGAAGATGAATTTATACGGAAAGGCTTGAAGCTTTCACTCAAATTACCTCAGGAATCTATTGGTATCAAAGCAGATCCCAATCTGTTTCTGAGGGCAGTGAATAATCTTTTAAGCAATGCGCTCAAGTATTCTAAAGATGGTACAATTGTTGAATTCAATGTAAGCAGGGAAAAATACAATGATAGTTTTTATTCAGTGGTTTCAGTATCAAATGTTCCTGAAACTCCAGTTGGCGATGAAGATATAGAAAATTTTTTTGAAAGACTGTATAAAGGTGATTTGTCCAGAAAAAAAGAGGGCAGCGGCCTGGGCTTGTCCATTGTAAGAGAAATAGTCAAACACCACGGTGGGTTTGTAAAGGCATGTAGGGAAAACGAGAAGCTGGTGTTTAAAATATTCATGGATGTAAAGTGCTAAAACTTAAGTGAATCGATAAAAAAGATAGTCTAGTTACTAAAATCTCAGTAACTAGACTATCTTTTGTTTAATTTGGAGGCGCCACCCAGATTTGAACTGGGGATGAAGGTTTTGCAGACCTCTGCCTTACCACTTGGCTATAGCGCCGTGTATAAATGGAGCGGAAGACGGGATTTGAACCCGCGACGTTCACCTTGGCAAGGTGACGCTCTACCACTGAGCCACTCCCGCACATTTAAAATAAATGGTGGCCAGACCAGGAATCGAACCAGGGACACGAGGATTTTCAGTCCTCTGCTCTACCGACTGAGCTATCTGGCCACATGGCGACCCAGAAGGGGTTCGGACCCTCGACCTCCGGCGTGACAGGCCGGCACTCTAACCAACTGAGCCACTGGGCCATAATATGGTGGGCACAACAGGGCTCGAACCTGTGACCCTCTGCTTGTAAGGCAGATGCTCTCCCAGCTGAGCTATGCGCCCATAAGCACATTATTACCACGACAATTCATATTATATATTGAGTTCTATATATTGTCAATACCTTGCATAAAAAAATCAGCCGGGCTGTAGTGGATTTCAAAATTGTTGCTAATATATTCTTATTTGGAATTTATTCTATATATTGATCAATATTTTGAAAATGTTGATTTTAGTATGTCGATATTTGACAATAGAAATTTGAATATAGATTTTGTTTAGATGCATACTATTTTTGAAGGGAGTGTGAATAATGCTGTTATTAACTATAGTTTACAATAAAGAAAGAGAAAATGTAATACAGGGAATCCAGGAATTAAAGGAATATTTTAGACATAAAGGTGTGCTTATTGGGATATATGAAAGTATAGAATCTGATACTCACTTCCTTAAGTTATTTTGTGATAGAGAAATTAATAGCAAACTTATGAATATATTCAATATGTATGTTGCAAATATTATATATGGTATAGTAATAGAGGAATTTTGTGAAAAAGATATCTTGAATTTTTTGTCTGATGAATATTTTTTTCTCAAATATGATGAATTGGAAGAAATCAAACTAGAAAGTATAAGAGTGCTAAAGGGCGAGATGAAAATTATAGATGATAATTCTATATCCTGTATAAATAAAAGAAATGAGATACTAGATAAAATATCAAGTTGTATAAGTGAGAACAATGAAATAAATATAGATGGATTTGTGACTTTTAGAATAAAAGAACTTTTAGACGATTTAGAAAGTATAGTTGATAAAGTAGTGGAAAAATATATGGTAAATAAAGAATATAATGAATTTATAAAGCTTTTAAAATATTTTGTAGAAATTCAGGAAAGTAAAATAGATTATTTAAGTATAATAATAGATAATAATGGTAAATATATAATAAGAGATAAAGAGCAGGATATAACAGAAAGCTTTTTTAGAGATTTAAAGGAATTAAATCGTAATAAAGATACAAATTCAGATTTAGATGATATTTTGATAAGTGCACTTATAACTACTTCACCCAATGAAATAGTAATTCACTGTGCTGAAAATTGTAAAAATCCAGAATTGATAAATACCATTGAAAAAGTTTTTACTGACAGAGTTAGATTTTGCAATAATTGCAGTACATGTGAGTCTATAAAAAATCATCTTAATAGAATATAAACTACAAAATTCTATTTTTTTATTGACATAATCATTTTGGAATAATATAATGAAGCCAAGTAGAAGTAAAAGCTATGAAAGGGAAGAGTAAATAGATCAATTGTTTTAAGAGAGAGGGATTGTGTGCTGAAATATCCCTTAAATGAAATCTATTGAAAACCACCCAGGAGTTGTATACTGAAGTTTTGTAAGTATTTCCGTTAGCCAGCGTTAAAGGTAGAGAGAATAGTATTTGTGATCTTTGCTTATACTATTAAGTTGGGTGGAACCACGGTAATACTCGTCCCAGTAGAGGGAGGAGTATTTTTTTATTTATTTTTATAGTTAAATAAAAATTCGAAATTAGAAAAGTTTGTAAAGGAGGAATAAAAATGATAAATATAAGCCTTAAAAATGGTAACAAAATAGAAGTGGAGAAGGGATTAAAGGTAATTGATGTGGCGGAAAAATTGAGTACTTCTCTGAAGAAAAAAGCGCTGGGTGCTAAGTTAGATGGTGAAGTAGTTGAACTCTATCATCCAATAAATGGTGATTGTAAACTTGAAATTCTCACTTTTGAAGATGAAGATGGTAAAAAAATATTGAGACACACAGTTTCTCACATACTTGCTCAAGCTATAAAAAGGCTGTATCCAGATGTTAAACTTGCCATAGGACCTGCCATAGATTCAGGATTTTACTATGATGTAGACGCAGATTTTTCATTTACACCAGAATTGTTAGTTAAGATTGAAAATGAGATGAACAAGATAGTAAAAGAAGATATCAAATTGGAGAGATTTGAACTTCCAAGGGCAGAAGCTATAAAATTTATGGAAGATAGAAAAGAACCTTATAAAGTGGAATTGATAAAGGATCTGCCAGAAGGTGAAGTTATATCCTTTTACAGGCAGGGTGATTTTGTGGATTTATGTGCGGGACCACATTTACCTTCTACTGGGAAAGCAAAAGCAATAAAACTCCTTTCCATAGCAGGTGCCTATTGGCGTGGAGATGAAAAGAACAAAATGCTCCAGAGAATATATGGGACTGCATTTGAAAAGAAAAGTGATCTGGAAAACTATTTGAAGATGATGGAAGAGGCTAAGAAGAGAGATCATAGAAAATTGGGCAAAGAATTGGATCTGTTCAGTATGCATGAAGAGGGACCTGGATTTCCATTTTTCCATCCAAAGGGAATGATAATTAGAAATGAGCTTCAAAACTTTTGGAGAGAAATGCATAGAAAAGCTGATTATGATGAAATAATGACTCCGATTTTGTTAAATGAAGGATTGTGGCATCAGTCAGGACACTGGGATCACTATAAGGAAAATATGTATTTTACCAAAATAGACGGTGAAAATTATGCTATAAAACCTATGAACTGTCCAGGATCTATACTTGTTTACAAGAGTGATATACGTTCCTATAGGGATTTACCTAAAAGGTATGGTGAAATGGGAATTGTCCATAGACATGAAAAATCAGGAGCACTTCACGGACTTATGAGGGTAAGGTGCTTTACTCAAGATGATGCTCATATATTTGTTGCGAGAGAGGATATTACCCATGAAATCACTCAAGTTATAAAACTTATAGACGATTTTTATAAGGTGTTTGGATTTGAATATTTTGTTGAACTTTCCACAAGACCTGAAAATTCCATGGGAAGCGAGGAGGAATGGGAAGCTGCAACTGAGGGCCTTAAAACTGCATTAAAGGTATCAGGGCTTGATTATAAAATCAATGAAGGGGATGGAGCTTTTTATGGCCCTAAGATAGATTTCCATTTGAAGGACTGCATTGGAAGAACATGGCAGTGTGGAACAGTACAGTTGGATTTCCAGATGCCAGAGAAATTTGATCTAACTTATATAGGGGCAGATGGAGAAAAACACAGGCCGGTTATGGTGCACAGAACTATATTTGGATCCATAGAGAGATTTATAGGAATACTCATAGAACAATATGCAGGGGCGTTTCCGGCTTGGCTTGCACCAGTCCAGGTAGAAGTTATGGACATTACAGATAATCAGAAAGAATATGCGGAAGAAGTGATTAAAAGACTTAAAGATCAGGATATAAGAGTGGAAGCCGATGTTAGAAATGAAAAGATAGGCTACAAGATAAGAGAAGCTCAGATGCAGAAAGTGCCCTATATGATTATCCTGGGGGATAAAGAGGTAAAAGAACAGAATATATCCGTTAGAAATAGAAAAGATGGAGATTTAGGAGCTATGTCTTTAGATGATTTTATATCTAAACTTAAAGAGGAAATTTCCAAAAAAGTAAGTGACATATAACTGATATAATTTTGTATTGACTTGTAATGACAAAAATAGTATAATACAATTTGTCAAGCAGAAACTAGCCGTTTCTCACCTTACGGCATGGCCAGTAAGGTTATGAAAATTTTATTATAAATTTTCTATTGCATGTATTTAGAGGACGGCGTAAGTCGTCCTTTTTCATATTTTTTGTTTGATTCACTTAGGAGGTGAATAATATAAATAAAGGTTTTCTTTTAAATGATGAGATAGCTGCAAAAAGAGTAAGAGTAGTTCCAAATGATGGAGATGAGGCTGAAATTGTATCTTTAGAAAGAGCTTTAAAACTTGCTGAGGAAAAAGAATTGGATCTGGTTATGATATCTCCAAAGGCAAACCCTCCAGTTTGTAAAATAATGAATTATGGAAAGTTTATTTATGAACAATCTAAAAGGGAAAAAGAAGCTAGAAAAAAGCAGAAAATTACCAATATAAAAGAAGTGAGACTCAGCCCAACTATTGAAGAACATGATATTTCTATTAAAGCTAAGAATGCAAAAAAATTTTTGCTTACAGGTGATAAAGTTAAAGTCACTATAAGATTTAGAGGCAGAGAGGCTGGTCATTCTTTTATGGGTAAAAAAATTTTAGATAATTTTTACTCTAAACTTGAAGATATCAGCGTAATAGAAAAGCAGCCAAAACTTGAGGGCAGGAATATGATAATGACATTATCAACAAAAAAGCATAATTGAGAGGAGGAAGTTATTATGCCAAAAATGAAGACAAAAAGAAGTGCGGCAAAGAGATTTAAAGTTACAGGAACAGGCAAGTTAAAGAGATCAAAAGCTTATAAAAGTCACATATTGACTAAAAAAAGCGCAAAGACTAAGAGAAATCTTAGGAAGGCAGGATATGTAGCAGAAGCTCAAGAAAAAGTGATGAAAAAATTAATACCTTATGTATAAAGTATTCTAAAAGGAGGTTTTAAAATGGCAAGGGTAAAAAGAGCTGTGAATGCTCGTAAGCATCATAGGAAGATACTAAAGCTCGCAAAAGGTTATTATGGCGGCAAGAGCAGGTTGTTTAAATCAGCCAATGAAACAGTCATAAGAGCTTTAAGAAATGCATATATAGGAAGAAAATTAAAAAAGAGAGATTTCAGGAAACTCTGGATAGCTAGAATAAATGCTGCAGCCAGAATAAATGGGCTTTCCTATTCAAAATTCATAAATGGGATAAAGACAGCAGGTATTGATGTGAATAGAAAAATGCTTTCTGAAATAGCAATAAATGATCCAAAGACATTTACTGAATTGGTTGACATAGCAAAAAAACAACTGAGTGCATAAATTATACTATATCAAGTGGTTTTTAGATTTACATGACTTGTTAATTCATGTGAATTTAAAGAAATCACTTGATTTTTACAATATGGATTATGAGGGTATGTAGATGGATATAATAAGGAGCAAAGACAATCTACAAATAAAACAGGCTAGAAAATTGAAGGAAAAAAAATATAGAGTTGAAAATGGAAAGTTCTTGATAGAAGGCCTGAGATTCGTAATGGAGGCTGTGAATTCCGATTTTGCAATAACTGATATTTTTTTAACATGTGATTTTTATGATATATGGGAAAGAAATTTAATGAAAGAAAAAATTAAAAATATGCCTTCTGTATATATTGTGACTGATGAAGTATTAAAGAGTATAAGCACTACAGAAAATCCTCAGGGCATAGTTGCAGTAGTGAAAAACACCAAGTTAAGATATAAAAAAGATATGGAAGGATTTTATGTATTGGCGGACAGAATACAGGATCCTGGGAATATGGGCACTATAATACGGAGCTCTTATGCTGCTGGGGCTTTAGGAGTTATACTCACAAAAGGAACAGTGGATGTATATAATGAAAAAACTTTAAGATCTACTATGGGTTCAATTTTTCATGTACCGGTAATTCAAGATGAGCAACTTGATAAGATAAAAGTTTTGAAAGAAAATGGATTTAAACTCATAGCCAGTTTGTTGGATGCTGAAACTAATTTTTATGATGTAAGCTTAAATCGAAAAATTATATTTGCAGTGGGAAATGAGGCAAATGGGCTGAGTGAAGATATAGAACAAATTGCAGATATAAAAGCAAGAATCCCAATGCCGGGTGGAGCTGAATCTTTAAATGCAGCTGTATCAGCATCTATAATGATGTTTGAATTGGTTAGGCAGAATTTAAAAAATTAATATTGACAACAGGGAAAACTATATGTAATATTTAAAAGTATAGATAACAAAAAATTTATAGTATTATACTGTGAAGGAGAAAGTAGGTATATCAGTATTTTCTAGAGAAAAAAAGTCAAGGCTGAAAGCTTTTTTAAAATACTATATATTGAAGTTCGCTCTGGAGTACTACCTGTGAAATTGTAATTAGCAGTTAGCGGTAATGCCGATAAATTTTCAAAGAGAATATTATTTAAATGATATTAATTTGGGTGGTAACGCGGAATTAGGAATTCGTCCCTTTAAGGGACGAATTTTTTATATTTAGATTTAAAAATTGAATTTTATTTGGAAGGGAGAGAATTTGGCATGATAAAAGAAAAATTAGAGAAAATTAAAGAAAGTGCACTTGAAGAATTGCAGAATAAAAAAAATAATTTAAGTGTAGAGGATATAAGAGTTAAGTATTTGGGGAAAAAAGGCGAATTGACTAAAATACTTAGGGGAATGAAAAGTCTTTCTCCAGAGGAAAGGCCTGTAGTGGGGAAATTAGCCAATGAGATCAGGACACTTTTGGAAAACTCTATAGAAGAGACATCAAAGAAGATGAAGGCACTTAAAACGGAGGAAAAACTCAGAAGTGAAACGATTGATATAACTATGCCTGGCGTTAAGCAAAATATTGGAAGAAGTCATCCGCTGGAACAGATTTTAGAAGACATGAAAGAGATATTTATTTCCATGGGATTTACTATAGAAGAGGGACCTGAAATCGAAAAGGATTATTATAATTTTGAAGCATTAAATATACCTAAGAATCACCCGGCAAGAGGAGAACAGGATACATTTTATATAAATGACAATGTAGTGCTGAGGACCCAGACATCTCCAATACAGGTAAGGACTATGGAAAAGCAAAAACCTCCAATAAAGATGATATCTCCGGGGAAGGTATACCGTGCAGATTCAGTAGATGCCACTCATTCACCTATATTTTACCAGATGGAAGGCCTTGTAGTGGATAAGGGCATAACTTTTGCAAATTTGAAGGGAACTCTTGAACTGTTTGCTAAAAGAATGTTTGGAGAGGGCGTCAAGACAAAATTTAGGCCGCATCATTTTCCTTTTACAGAACCCTCTGCAGAAATGGATGCTACCTGTTTTGTGTGTAACGGCAAGGGCTGCAGAGTGTGTAAGGGAGAGGGATGGATAGAGCTTCTGGGATGCGGTATGGTCCATCCTCAGGTGCTTAGGAATTGTGGTATAGATCCTGAAGTTTACAGTGGATTTGCTTTTGGAATGGGTGTAGATAGAATGGTTATGATGAAATACGGCATAGATGATATAAGAAATATGTATGAAAGTGATATGAGATTTTTAAACCAGTTTTAGCTTAAATAAATAGAATAACTGTAATTTAATTGATAATTTGAATTAAACAAAGAAAGGGGATTTTTTTATGAAGGTACCTGTAAATTGGTTAAAGGATTATGTGAAGATAGATATTACAGGCAAGGAATTGGGAGATAAATTGACTTTAAGTGGTTCAAAGGTGGAAGAAGTGATTACAACTGGAGATGAAATTCAAAATGTAGTTACGGGAAAGATAGTAAAGATAGAGGAACATCCACATGCAGATAAATTGGTAGTATGCCAGGTAGATATAGGAAAAGATGAACTGCTTCAAATTATAACGGCTGCCACTAATATGAAGGAAGATGATATAGTTCCTGTTGCACTTCACGGTTCTGTAATTCACGGAGGAGTGAAGATAAAAAAGGGAAAATTGAGAGGAATCATGTCAAACGGGATGTTTTGTTCTGAAGAGGAACTGGGAATAGCCGGTGATAAACCTGTACATGGACTTATGATTTTGCCTGTAGATACACCTATTGGTGAGGATATAAAAGATGCGCTCAATATGACCAGCAGTATATTGGATTTTGAGATAACTTCCAATAGACCTGATTGCTTGAGTATTATAGGAATGGCAAGAGAAACTGCGGCAACTTTAAATGAAAGTTATAAAATGCCTGCATTGGAATATGAGATTTCCTCAAGTAAATACATAAACGATGGTTTAAAGGTTGAAGTAAGGGATAAGCTTTGCAGAAGGTATATGGCTAGGGGTGTAGAAAATGTAAAGATAGAAGAGTCTCCTGGATGGATGCAGGAAAGGCTTTTGGATGCAGGAGTAAGACCTATAAATAATATAGTGGATATAACCAATTTTGTAATGCTTGAAACAGGTCAGCCAATGCATGCTTATGACACGAGATATATACAGTCAAACAATATAATAGTGGAAAGGGCAGAAAATAGAGAGAAGTTTGTTACTCTGGATAATGAAGAAAGATTGTTGGATAAAAATGTACTTACTATAAGGGATGGAGATAGAGCTATAGGTATTGCAGGAATAATGGGAGGTCTTAATTCGGAAATCAGGGAAGATACCTCATCAATAGTATTTGAGAGTGCTAATTTTGATGGAACTAATATAAGGATTTCTTCTCAAAAATTAGGTCTTAGAACAGAAGCTTCAGCTAGATTTGAAAAAGATCTAGATCCTAATTTATGTGAGATGGCTGTGGACAGAGCCTGTTATTTAATAGGAAAATTAAATGCAGGAGAGGTCATGAAAGGTACCATAGACATATACAATGAAAAGATTGAACCCGGTAGTTTGCGGGTAAATTATAATTGGATAAATAATTTCTTGGGTACGAAAATACCTCAAGATGAAATGGCTGAGTGTCTAAATAGACTGGAACTAAATACTAAAATAGAAGGCGAAGATCTAAAAATAGATGTACCTACTTTTAGAAGCAGAGATATAAAAATAAAGGAAGATGTTGCTGAAGAAGTAGCCCGAATATATGGTTATGACAATATACCTTCTACCATAATAAAAAGTGTAAGTACCAGAGGCGGAAAAAATACCAAACAGAAATTGGACGATGAAGTGCTGAGGGCACTTACTTCCAGCGGTCTAAATCAGTCTATAAGCTATTCTTTTATCAGCAGAAAAGTATTTGACAGAATACTTTTACCAAAGAATAGTGTTCTTAGAAATGCTGTGGTTATAAAAAACCCTCTAGGAGAAGATTATAGTATAATGAGAACTACTACAATACCCTCCATGATGGAATCTTTAAGCAGAAATTATTCTAGGAAAAATGAACTGGCCAGGTTATTTGAAATAGGTAAAGTATATATACCAAATAAGGATGTGAATAAACTGCCTCAGGAAAAAAATATTGTGACTATTGGCATTTATGGCAAAGTAAATTATTTTGATTTAAAAGGTATAGTGGAAAATATATTAGAAGTGTTGAAAATAGAAAGGTTTTCTTTTGAAAGGGAAAGCGGTAATCCAAGTTTTCACCCGGGAAAGACAGCATCCCTATATATAAAAAAGGATTTTATAGGTGTACTGGGAGAGATTCACCCTAATGTATTAGATAATTATGGAGTTGACGAAAAGTGTTATATAGCAGAATTGGATTTGGATGTGCTTTATAAATATGCCAATTGGAATAAAGAGTATAAGCCACTTCCTAAATTTCCTGCAGTTACGAGGGATTTGGCAATACTGGTGGATGAAGATGTCCTGGTAAAAGAAATAGAAGATGTTATAAAGGAACAAGGAGGAAATATGGTGGAAAGGGCGAAATTTTTCGATGTTTACAGAGGCAAGCAGGTGGCAGAGGGAAAAAAGAGTGTAGCTTACTCTATATCCTACAGGCTTGAGAATAGAACACTTACAGATGAAGAAGTAAATAAAGTTCATGATAGAATATTAAAAGCGTTGGAACATAAGTTTGGAGCACAACTTAGATAAGTAAAATCAAAATTTAATTAAGTTAGATGGTAAGTTAATACCTACTATCTAACTTAATTTTATTATTTGTTATTTGAATCTTAGAATCACTTGATAACTATTTAAACTTAAATATAATATTTAATATATACAGTATTTGTGATAAAATATTCTTATAGGGAATTGTGAAAACAGGATGGATATCTGAGAGGGTGTTTGAATGAACGTAGTGACAGTGTTTATAAATGGAATTGAATACAATTTAAAAGGTGACGAGCAGGAAGAGTATCTACATAAGGTAGCCAGTTATGTAGATAAAAAGGTAAAAAATATATTAGAAAATAATAGTAAATTAAGCACTTCCTCAGCGGCTATTTTGTCTGCACTTAATGTGGCAGATGATATGCTAAAGGTGCAGAATAATAATGATGAATTGTCAAAGCAGGTAAGAGAATTAAAAAAAGTTGAAAAGGTTTATGAGGATCAGATTAATTCTTTAAAAAAACAGCTTAAATATACAGAAGAACTCAATGGAGAATTTAAAGAAAAATTGAAAAAAGCTGAAAGTGATGATCAATTAAAGGAGAAAGATAAGCAAATTGAAAAGCTTAAAGAGGAAATAGAAATTATAAAGGAAACAACTCAGAAATATATAAAGGAAAACACAAAGATTATAGAAGAAAATAAAGAATTAAAATTTCAAGTTCAATCCGGAAAATATAAGATAATAGATCTTCAACATAAATTGATAGAAAACCAAATAAATTTGGCAAAAGAAAAAAAGCAGAAAAATCCTCTTTTAAATAGAGGATCAAGATGAAATTCGAACTGATGATGATGTTAGTTCGAATTTTTTTATGAATAAAATTTCGACATATCCAGGGATCACTTAATTAATAACTAAATTTAAATATGTGCATATAATGAGTTGGGAGAGAACTTTTTTGCTATTGTCTGGAGGATTTATTATGAGGGTTTTATTTTGTATAAGGGGAGACTGCTTTAAAAATTTTGCAGGAGATTCAATGCAGCTTGTGAAAACAGCTCAATATTTAAGAGAGAAAAAAGTGAAGGTAGATATAAATACAGGATTGGTACAGGATTATTCTCCCTATGATATAATACATCTGTTTAATTTGACTAGAGTTGAAGAGACCTATAAATATTACAAAAAAGCTAAAGAATACAAAAAAGCTATAGTATTATCGCCTATATATTGGAACTTAAAGAGATACTATAATTATGTGAGAGATAATAAAAATTTGTTGTTGTGGGATAAACTGAATATGTGCAGGAAAGAAATATTGAGAGGGTGTAGATTAATATATCCTAACAGTGAATTAGAGAATATTCAAATACAAAATGATTTTCATATAAATGTCCCCTACAAGGTAATTTATAATGGTGTGGAAGTAGAACATAGAGCTTTATACAATTTTAAGGAAACATATGGGCTGAAAGATTATGTACTTTGTGTGGCAAGGGTATGCAGCAGAAAGAATCAACTTGCCTTAAGTAGAGTATGCAGTGAATTGGGGCTGCAATTAGTGCTTATAGGAAGTATAAATGATATAGATTATTTTAACAAATGTATGTCCTATGATAATGTAAGATATCTGGGATTTATGGATGATTATAATTTATATAATGCTTATAGAAATGCAAAAATTCATGTAATGCCAAGTTTCGTAGAAACACCAGGTTTATCGTCTTTAGAAGCAGCTGCCAGTGGCTGCAATATAGTTTCAACTGCAGAGGGAAGTACAAGGGAATATTTTAAAGATATGTGTATTTACTGCAGTCCTTATAATGAATACAGTATAAAAACTGCTATAAGTACGTGCATTGAAATAAAAAACCATAAAGACCTAAAGGATCATATAATTAAAAATTACAACTGGAAAAAATGTATAAACCCATTATTTGAAAGTTATAGACATATTCTAAATCAGTATAGAATAGGGGGATCATAATTGGCTACTTTTATTCAAATGCCTACAGTGGCTTATAATAGAATGTACCAGAGGCCTCAACAGATAATGAGAAAATTAAGTGAGATGGGATATACCGTGTATTATATAGATAATGTAAATGGGGAATATTTTATAAAAATAAACAGAAATTTATATGAAGTTGGAGCAAATTATAAAATTGAAATTAAAAAATTGAGCAGACCTATAATATTATGGTGCTCTTCTCCAGCACAAATAGTCAGAATAAATAATATAGATCATGATTATATAGTATATGATGTAGTAGACGACAGTTCTCATGAATTTAAAATTTGGAATCAATATGTAGAAGACATGTTAAGTGCAGCAGATATAGTATTTGTAACATCAGACAGGCTTTATGAAAAGTTTTTTTTAAGGCACAATAGGGTCTATATAGTTAAGAATGGAGTGGATGCAGGTAAATTTTCTTTAAATAAAAATATAATTCCGAAAGATATTCCTAAAAATAGAAAAGTTGTGGGATATGTAGGAGCTATAGCTCCATGGATAGATTGGGATCTGGTGAAGTATATATCAAACAGTAGCTATGATTTTGTGTTTGTAGGATCTAGATGCGGTAAGGTAGATATAAATCTAAACAGTAATGTATATTTTTTGGGAGAAAAAAGATATACAGAACTTCCCTGCTATATTAATAATTTTAATTGTTGTATCATACCATTTAAGGTAAATGAAATGACGAATTGCTGTAATCCCATAAAATTATACGAATATATGTCTTTGGGGAAACCGGTAGTCAGCACCGCTATAGAAGAAGTTGTGAAAATGAAAAGTAACTGTTATATATCAAAGGATAAGCAGGATTTTATGGAAAATATAACAAAATCAATTCACGAAGACAAAAAGAGTTTATCTATTTTAAGAAGAAAATTTGCATTAGATAACAGCTGGGATAAAAGAATGTCCATTATAATTGAAAAATTAAAATTAAATGGTATATTGTAGTGCTGTTTAAAATTATTTACAGATTATAAAAGGTGAGAATATGAATAAAAATTTTAATGATAAAACTAAATTGACAGTCCATAGAAAAGAGCTAAAAGACAAATTAAAAATTCTTATAGAAGGAAGTAATTTAGATGAAGTCTGTAATATGCTCTATGAAGGACTGAAGGTTGATCCGCTAAATGTGAATTTGCTATATGTTTTGGCCAATTTATATGAAATTCAAAATGAATATATAAATGCATATGTCTTGTACAAAAAAATAAGTTGTATTTCCAGGGATAAGATGATGGAAATGGTTAAATATAAGATTTCCAGATGTGAAGATATAGAAAAAATAAAGAAATATAATAGAAGGAAAAAAGTTTTAATTATTGCATATATATTTCCCCCAATAGGAGGATCAGGAGTTCAAAGAACTTTAAAATTTGTGAAGTATTTGAGAGAATTTAATTATGAGCCGGTAATTGTTACGGTTTTGAATTGGAAATTTACACCTGAAGATCATACTCTGCTTTGTGAAATTCCAAAAGATATCCAAGTTATCAGAATAGAGGAAACAGATATAGATAATAAATATTATAAGGATTTTGTTGATTTATATGGAGGAATCGTAAAGGACGATTATTTGACAAGGCAGTATGAAATAGAGTTATTGAAACTACAAAATAATTTTAAAAATCTAATTTTTGTTACTGATATAAATGTTACCTGGGCTGTTGAGGTTATGGATAAAATAGGAGATATTATTGATTTTGATGATATAGATTTGGTTTATTCGACTTCTGGACCTTATTCTGATCATATAATAGGATATTATTTAAAAGAAAAGTATAAAAAACCTTGGATAGCTGATTTTAGAGATGAATGGACAAATAATCCTTATTTTGATTTAGATAAGCAATCTATATTATATAAAATGCAGAGAAAGATGGAAAATAATATATTGAGATGTTCAGATAAGATATTAACTGTAAGTGAAATATCAAGGGGAAATTATATAAATGAATTCAATTTAGCTGAAAGCAAGGTAAAAACCATTACCAATGGGTATGATGAAGATGATTTTAAGAGCATAAGAGAAAATAAAAATAGAAATGACAAATTTACAGTAATTTTTAATGGCTCTCTTTATCTTGAAATAAATCCATATTACTTTATAATTGCTGTAAATCAATTAATACAGGAGAAAAAAATTCATAGAAAAAAAATAAGTATAGAATTTGTCGGGAAAATTGAAGAAGATATTTTAGATAAAATTATTAAATTGGATATATATAAAGTTATAGAAGTAAAAAGTTACATGACTCATGTAGATAGCTTGAGAAATGCCAGCAGGGCGGATTTGCTCTTGCTGATAATTGGAAGTGATGTGAGGGTAAAATCCGTGTATACAGGCAAGATTTTTGAGTATTTGAGATTATGTAGACAAGTTATATCTCTGTCACCTAAGGGCAGCTTAGTGGAAAAATTGATCCTTAAAACACATAGGGGCAAAAATTTTGAAATAGATGATGTAGATGGCATAAAAGATCATACATTGAAAGTCTATAAAAATTGGGAAAATAATTATAAAGACCATTTTGAAATAAATAGTGAAATTGAAAAGTATGAAAGAAGACACCTCACGGAAAGCCTGGCCAATGTATTTGATGGGGTAATTTCTAATTTTCACGGGGATGATTTTGATTTTAAGGAAAAGCAGAGCCAGTTTTATAATACTGTATACAAAAGCGGCGGATGGAATGAAACCTATTTAAAGCATTATAGTGAAACTCATTATTTTCCTGTTTGGAGTAAGAGCATAGAAATTATTAAAGGTATAGATAGTATTAGTATCCTAGATATAGGCTGTGGAGTCGGTCAATTTGCCAATTTTGTATTTGATAATGGTATAACCAGTTACAGGGGGATAGATTTCAGTGAAAGGGCAATTAGAATAGCTAAAATAAGAAATGATAAATACAGGAATTTGTTTAAAGTGGACAATGCCTATACATCCGACATAATGGACGATGAGTATAACACGGTTGTTTTGTTTGAAGTCTTGGAGCATTTGAATGGAGATCTGAAGTTAATAGGTAGAATTAAAGGTGGCTCGAATATTATATTTTCTGTACCTAATTTTTATTCTGAAGGTCATGTTAGATGGTTCAATTCCAAAATTGATATTTTAAAAAGATATAATTCTATTGTAAATATTCACGATATTTATGTTTTTAATATGGGAGAAAATAATAAAATTTATTTGGTGTGGGGAGTCAAAAGTAGAAACTGAAGTCAAAAATATTAAAATTCAAATGGGTTTTCAGCTATTGCTGAAAACCCATCATTATATAACCAAAGTTACAGCAGTAAAATTTAATGTCATGCTTATATTCTTGTCAATAAAAAAACTGCACGAGTTTATATAGACAGTTTAAGATATTTTAGGACATCCTGCAAAAATGTTCTAATGCTTTTGCAAATTGTGATATGGTTTTCTCAGCATCTCCATGTTGAATTCCATCCCTGACGCAGTGGTTTAAATGACCTTCCAAAACTATTTGCCCCACTTTGTGCATTGCACTTTTAGCTGCATTGATCTGTATTAAAATATCTTCACAGGGAATATCTTCATCAATCATTTTATCAATAGCATTTATCTGTCCTATGATTTTTTTAATACGTCTATGTAAATTGTCAGAATCCATGCACTGTTTCATAACAGTATCCTCTTTTCTAATTTATATTTTTATATTAAGATCAACTTTGTAAAATGAAATTGTTTAGCACAAATATAAAGGCCAACGAATCTGTTTTTATGCCTTTATTACAATATAGTAATTAATTATGTACATGTCAAGAATATCGCTGAAAGAGGATATTTTTGACATGTTATTTTTTATTTAACTTTGAAAAAGAGATAAATTATATATTCATATTCTGAAAATATTTTTTGTTAAAAAGTATATGCTTGTCATTAGGTCTGAATTTACTGGCCATTTCATTATGATAGTAAGCTAATTTGTGATTACCGAGTTTATCGTAGCAGACACACAGTTGAAGATGAGGGAGCCAGGTCCAGCAAGCTTCATTAAAAAACCCTAGACTGTTCTTAGGCTTTTCTAATTTCAAAGCTGTTTCATACCAGAATATAGCCTGATATAGTTTGTTTTCATTTAGAAATGAAAATCCAATTCTACAGCATCCTTCGGCTCTAGGATTACCGTATTCAAAGCTTTTGAATATATACTTTCTAGATTCTTCAGGTTTATTTATTGATAAATAGTAATCACATATATTATTGCACACTCTAATTTTATCTTCTGACCATCCTTCATTTGATTCTAGAAATTTAGAATAATACTGAATAGCCTCGATATATCTTTTATGCTCATAAAGCTCATTTCCGTAATAGAGAATATCTCTTAAAGAAAAATGAACTCCTTCTTTTAGTTTAGTTTCATATATTTCAATGTTACGATTTGGCTTATAATTTACTTTTTTATGTGTTATACTAATATCAGAATTAAATATATTACCATATACTTCTAGATATTCATGGACAAAACCTATCCATTTAAAATTTCGGGAAGCTTTGACTAATCTATTACGTCTGTAGCTCAAAGTAATATTATCATATTCGTCGAATCCAACATTATAATTCATAGTTACAGAATCTAAGGAAATATCGAAGGATTTCTTCATAACTTCAAATTTTTTTATATCATCGGAAAGTAGGATATCATCTGCATCAAGCCACAATATATAATCTTTGGTTGCTTTACTGAAAGAGAAATTTCTTGCTGCTGAAAAGTCATCTATCCATTTGAAATCATATATTTTATCAGTAAATTTTCTACATATATTCTTTGTATTATCAGAAGAACCAGTATCAACTATTATAACTTCATCGACTATATTTTTAATTGATGACAAACAGCGTTCTATTGTAGCACTTTCATTTTTTACTATCATACACAGGCTTATGCTTATGGAATGTTTCAATATATCATCTCCATTCTTATATTTAAACATTGAATTTAGTTGATTTTAAAGTCTATCCTAAAATTACTATTATTTGATATTTGAACTCTGATATTTGAATATGCACTTGGATAAAATAATTCTTAAGTTCATAGAAGTCAAATCTGCTTATAAAAAAATTTTTTTCAAAGATCTAAGAATCATTTGATGATATAAAACTAAGTAATTACTGGGTTTAGACAAATTTTAAAAAGGAGTGTTACAAAATTATTTAAAAATGATTTTGTAACACTCATATTTATTAAAGGACTAAGCTAGTCAATATTGACGCCAGCACTTGCATAACCTGCAATAGTTGTAGCTAAATCAATACCGGATGTGACGTCTGCTGAAAATACCATTAATAAACGAGTCCCCGTAGTTACTTGTATCGACAGACCTGAAATAGAAACGCTGCTGACAGAGCCAATTGAAATTATATTTGTTAATGCTGGAGATAATGTTACAGCAGCACCAGAAACTGGGGTGAAAGTGTTATCGGGTACAGTTGACTGGTATAATTGTGCGGTAATGCTTACGGTTGATCCCATAAGAGTCAATGATGCAGTAGTACTGAAATATGCAGTTATTGAAGTTATAGTACCGGTACGAGGAACAGAAAGTGCCAGGTTAAGCAAAGTTCCCGAAGCACCTGTTAAATCAATAGTACCATTGCTTGCAATATTAACACCAGCAGCTGAATTGCCAAACCCAACTAGGCTTACGGTACCTAATAACCCACCTAAAACAGTAGTTAATGAAGTGGGAACACCTGATGCAAATGGGATTATAGCACCGCCTCCGCCAGTAGCACCGGTCGGCCCCTGAACGCCCTGAATACCTTGAGGTCCAGTAGGTCCCGTTGGCCCGGTCGGTCCAGTAGGTCCCGTCACACCTTGAATACCTTGAGGTCCGGTAGCGCCGGTGGGTCCTTGAACGCCCTGAATACCCTGAACACCTTGAGGCCCGGTTGGCCCTATAGGTCCTTGAACACCTTGAGGTCCGGTTGGTCCAGTAGGCCCGGTTGGTCCAGTTACGCCTTGAATTCCCTGAGGACCAGTAGCGCCGGTCGGTCCCTGAACGCCTTGAATGCCTTGAGGCCCGGTCGGCCCAGTAGGTCCTTGAATACCCTGAATGCCCTGAGGCCCAGTAGGCCCAGTAGGTCCAGTTACACCTTGGATACCTTGAGGTCCAGTAGGACCAGTAGGCCCGGTTGGTCCAGTCACACCTTGAACACCTTGCGGCCCGGTGGCACCTGTCGGTCCCTGAACGCCTTGGATACCCTGAGGACCGGTAGGTCCAGTCACACCTTGGATACCCTGAGATCCAGTGGGACCGGTTGGTCCTTGTATGCCTTGAGGACCGGTTGATCCTGTAGATCCAGTTACGCCTTGGATCCCTTGAGGACCAGTAGCGCCGGTAGGCCCTTGAGTTCCTTGAATACCCTGAGGACCGGTTGATCCTGTAGGTCCAGTTACACCTTGGATACCTTGAGGTCCAGTAGGCCCGGTTGGTCCAGTTACGCCTTGAATTCCCTGAGGACCAGTAGTGCCGGTAGGTCCCTGAACGCCTTGAATACCCTGAGGTCCAGTAGGCCCGGTTGGTCCAGTTACGCCTTGAATTCCCTGAGGACCAGTAGCGCCGGTAGGTCCTTGAACACCTTGTATGCCTTGAGGACCAGTTGGTCCAGTAGCACCAGTCGGTCCTGTCGGGCCTGTGGCGCCAGTTGGGCATACTGGTGGGCATATGGGATGACAAGGATCATAACAGGGATCATCGCAAGGATCATGGCAGTAGTCATCTCTTATTAGTAAATAAGGTGGGTAATTTCCTCTGCTGCTGTCGTAACCTATTATAGTATTAATGATGTCTTCTGAACTAGCTAAGGTTATTCCATTATTTGCAACTGTGTTTTCATACCAATTAAGGACTAAATTTGTGATATCTATTTGTATATAATTGCAAACATCCTCATCTAATATTCTTTTAGTGTATGGGGTCATGGAAATATTAGGTGCATTATTCCAGGTAACTGAACTTTCATTAAAATCACTTAAATTATTATAAACAGTTATCTGTTGATATGGCTGTTGACAATCAGATTGTTCTTTTCGATTTACATAAAGATATAGGGTTGCATTCGCTATTGTGGCTCCAGAAGGTATTGAGCTGGCAATATCGAATTTTAATAGGCTTCTATAATCATCTGGGCATCCATTGTATTGGACATATTCTCCTGTATACAAAACGGATGATGAAACGAAGTTTTGATTTGGAAAGAATTGAGATATATATACATCATCAGTTGGATAAGCCTTGTAAAAAGCCATAAATTTTCCTCCTCACTTTTCGAGTATTATTCTCTTGTACAATAATTTAAAACTGTTTCAATTATAATATATAAATTTTTTGGCGTTTTGTTACATGTTTTAAAATAATATATATTTAAAAAGATAAAATAACCCTGTGATTTTCAATTATATTGGTTTATTATATAATATTGATATGGAGGAGAGAAATCGATGAAAAAGATAGAACTATTGGCTCCAGCAGGAAATTTAGAAAGCATGTATGCGGCAGTTGAATTAGGAGCAGATGCTGTTTATCTTGGGGGAAGTAAATTTTCTGCCAGGGCTTATGCACCTAATTTTGATGATAAGAATATGGAAAATGCAGTGGAATATTGCCATCTCCGCAATGTTAAAATATATGTAACTGTAAATACTATAATAAAGGAAGAAGAATTGAAAAAAGCTTGTAGATATGCAACATTCTTATATGATATTGGAGTAGATGCCCTTATAGTACAGGATATAGGTTTTTCTTCTATTTTGAAAAGGATACTTCCAAATTTTGAATTACATGCATCCACTCAAATGACCATACATAATGGAGAAGCTGCCTTATTTTTAAAAAAAATGGGGTTTAAAAGAATAGTGCTTTCAAGAGAACTTTCACTGAATGAAGTAGAACGTATATCAAGAGATCTAGGTTTAGAAACAGAAGTGTTTGTACATGGTGCATTGTGTGTTTGCTATTCGGGACAGTGTCTTATGAGCAGTATTATCGGAGGTAGGAGTGGTAATAGAGGAAGATGTGCACAGCCCTGCAGGCTGCCCTATGAAATAATAGATGAAAAGGGTAAAAATAGAAAACATGGATATCTTTTAAGTCCTAAAGATATGTGTACCATTGAAAATATAGGAGAAATAATAAAAACCGGTACATCTTCTTTAAAAATTGAGGGCAGGATGAAAAGACCCGAATATGTGGCAGGAGTGGTAAAAGAATATAGAAAAATGATTGATAGCTTTTATGAAAATCCTGAAAAATTAGAAGATATGTCTTATTTGAATTACAGTAAAAGAAATCTTTTGCAATTGTTCAATAGAGAGGGATTTTCGAAAGCCTACTTGTTTGGAAATACTGGGAAAGATATGATGTCCTATGCTTTTCCTAAAAACACTGGCGTAAAAATAGGTACTATTAAAGAGGATAAAAGTATTTCTTTAATGGAGGACATATCTGTAGGTGATGGAGTCCGGATGGGAAATTCAGGATTTGTGATTTCTAAAATATTAAAGGGAAAGAGGGAGGTAATAAAAGCTTGTACAGGAGAAAATGTAAAAATTCTCCCTTCTAATTATAAAGTTGGAAATATTGTGTATAGAACTTCTGATTTTCTTCAGATTAAAAAACTGAGAGAAAATTATAAGGATGGATCTCTGAAAAAAATTGAATTACTTTTAACCGTGAAATTTAAGAGGGGAGAGCCTATTGCACTACATACAGTTTATGATCAACTGGATTTTAGGGTAGAGGGGGAAAAAATTGTAGAGGCATTAAAGCAGCCTTTGAGCAAAGAGAGAATATGTGAAAGTTTAAATAAAACGGGAAAAGAGATGTTTGAATTCAAAAGTATAGAATTTAAATATTTTGAAAGTGGATTTTTACCTATATCTGCTTTAAATGAAGTTAGAAGAAAGCTTTTGAAAAAAGTCAGGGAATATATATTGCGTAAAGGTAGAAACGATAATAATTTCAACAATGAAATTCATCATCCGTTTATTATAAAAAGTAAATTTGTTGGAAATGAGCTGCCTCGTAAAATGATATTTGTAAACAACTGTGAACAATTAAAAGCAGTACTGGAATCGGACTTTCAGTATATATGCATAAATCCATTTCAGCGGGAAAAAATTAATAATTTAGAAAGCTTGAAATTCAAAAAAATATATGTCAGAGTACCTAATATAATAAGAGGAGAGTTTAGTTATATAGAGAATTTTATAAATAAAAACTTAAATAAGATTGAAGGTATAGTTACAGCTAACTTAGGCATAATGAGTAAATTTAAAGATAAAATAAGAATTTTAGGGGATTACAAATTAAATATAACCAATAGTTCTGCATTAGATTTTTATGGTAAAATCACAAGTGGAGATTGTCTAAGTGTGGAATTAAATAGAAATGAAATAGAAGATATTATTGGGAAAAGTGATGTTAAAGCACAAGTGCTCGTATACGGCAAAATAGAACTTATGGTAAGTGAATACTGTGTTGTAGGAAGTACTATAGGGAATAAAGGCCGTTTTAAAAATTGCAGTGAACCCTGCAGAAGGGAAGGTTTTTTACTTCTGGACAGAAAGAAAAAAAAGTTTGTGTTGAAAACAGATAAATTTTGTAGAAGTTATATATACAATTCTGTACCTATTAATTTGATATCGAATATGAAGGAGTTGAGAAGTATAGGTATTAATAGCTTCAGAGCAGATTTTATTGATGAAGATTATAATGAGGTTAAAAGTATATTGTCATGTTTTCAAAAAGAAATGTTTAAGGGTGATTTTAGCAAGTTTACACGGGGTCATTATAAAAATGGTGTAGAATAAATTTATTTTTGACTGAAAGGATAGATAGATTTAAATGAATGAAAAGTCTTTAAAAATACTGGAGTTTTATAAAATAAAAGAAAAATTAAAAAAATATGCAAATACCGGTGCAGGGAAAGATCTAATAGAATCTCTAGCTCCATACAATAATATATATGAAGTAAAGGAGCATTTGAAGGAAACCAGTGAGGCTTTAAGACTTCTTGTGCTTAAGGGAGCACCGCCTTTTGAAGGAGTGTATGATGTAAGACAGGGCATAGAGATGGCCCAAAAAGGTTTTGTGCTGATGCCGGAACAAATTTTGAAGATAGGTGCTATTTTAAGAGCTGCTAGAAGATTTAAAAAGTATATAAGTGCCAAAGAGGAAGAAGAGCATTTTAAAATAATAGAGGATATATGTTCAAATATTACGGTTTTGATGGAGCTGGAGAATAAAATTTTTATGTCCATAGAAAGTGAAGAAAGGGTGTCGGATAAAGCAAGCCCTGTATTATATAGTATAAGAAGAAATTTACAAGATAAAAATACTTCCGTCAGGGATAAGGTGAATTCACTTATGAGGTCTTATTCTTCATATTTACAGGATAATTTATATACTATGAGAGGAGATAGATATGTACTGCCTGTGAAAGCAGAAAATAAAGCTTCAGTACCAGGTCTTGTCCATGATCAGAGTTCCAGCGGAGCTACTCTTTATATAGAACCAATGGGGCTTGTAAATTTAAACAATGAGATAAAAGAACTAAAATTGAAGGAAAAAGCAGAAATAGACAGGATATTGGCTCAATTGTCCAGTGAAATATATGGGAATATAAATGAAGTTAAAATCAATGCAGATATAATATGGGAATTGGATTTTGTGTTTGCAAAGGCTAAGTTTGGAAGTGAATTAAATGCAGTTGTGCCGAATGTAAATGATGAGGGATTGGTGGATATAATAGAAGGTAAACATCCTCTTATAGATAGGAAAATTGTAGTGCCAATGGATATGCACATAGGCAGGGACTTTACATGTCTGGTCATAACCGGGCCGAATACAGGAGGTAAAACTGTAGCTCTTAAAACCATAGGCCTTTTACATATTATGGCATTGAGTGGGCTTATGATACCTGCAAGAGAAAATTCAACTGTGGGGTTCTTTAATGAGATATTTGCAGATATTGGAGATGAACAGAGCATTGAGCAGAATTTATCCACTTTTTCTTCTCATATGACTAATATAGTGAATATAATCAAGAAATCAGATGAGAAATCCTTGGTGCTATTTGATGAGCTGGGTGCAGGTACAGATCCTACGGAGGGTGCAGCACTAGCGGTGTCCATACTTGAAAATTTAAAGAATAGGGGATGCACCATAGTTGCTACAACTCATTACAGTGAATTGAAAGTATATGCACTGAAAAGTAAAGGGGTGGAAAATGCATCGGTGGAATTTGATGTGGAAACATTGAGGCCTACTTACAGACTTATGATAGGATTGCCCGGAAAGTCAAATGCTTTTGAAATATCAAAAAGACTTGGACTTCCCGAATTTATTATAGAGGATGCAAGGAGAAATATAACCAGCGATGCTTTGAGATTTGAAGATTTGATTCAGAGTCTTCAAGAAAAGAGGGCAAAAGCTGAAAATTTTGCCAGAGAAGCAGAAATTTTAAAAAATGAGGCAGATAAGATTAAATCTAAATATCAGGAAAAAGCAGATAGACTTCAGAATATAAGAGATAAATCTATTATTGAATCCAAGAGAGAGGCAAAAGAAATATTAAAACAGGCCAAGGAAGAGGCGGACAAAATTTTAAAGGACATGAGAGAATTGGAGAGGATGGGATATACTTCTTCAGCGAGACATAAGCTAGAGGAAAACAGAAAAAAATTGAAAAATAAACTGGAAAAAACTGAGGAGGATCTGTATAAAACCAGAGATGAGGAAGGGGATAGGCTTGAGTCGGTAAAAGAAGGGCAGGAAGTGTTTATACCTTCTTTGAATCAAAAAGTACTGGTCTTGTCTAAACCGGATGCTAAAGGGGAACTTCAGGTTCAAGCTGGAATTATGAAGATAACAGTGAATCTAAGAGATTTAAGAGCATGTAAAAATAGCCCAAGTAATGATAAGAAGAAGGTTAAAAGAGAAGCTAAACTGAATTTAAGAAGTGTTTCTACTTCCGTAGATTTGAGGGGAATGGATTCTTTAGAGGCAACTTATATTACAGATAAATATTTAGATGACGCTTATCTAGGTGGGCTGAAGGAAGTCACTATAATACATGGAAAAGGTACCGGTGTACTTAGAAATTCTATAGCAGATATGCTGAAACATCATTCTCATGTAAAAAATTATAGGTTAGGGGAATATGGTGAAGGCGGTACAGGCGTCACAATAGTAGAGTTAAAATGATTAAATCTATGAAGTAAGATGAAAAATTTTTCTAAAACTTTTTAACAGTAATAGCGCTATCTTATATGATATAATTATTATATTAAATGTTATTTAGACTTAGGTAAGTTTACTCATGGAAATATACTTTCTGCATCTGAATATTAGAAGAATTATATAGGTATTTGCCAATGTCTGTCCATGACTTCATAGAGTTGAGGCTGGGGGATGTTGACAGGGGCAGCGTTGAAAGAAAATTTTATTAAAAGAGAGAGGGGTGAAAAATCCGCTGAATAATGAAAATTCTACATGCTAATGTAATTTCATTATTTAACGGTATTATTGTCATGAATTATAAGGATGTATTGAAAAATGCACGTGAAAATTTAAATGGAAGTTGCAGGGTATGTCCTGCTTGTAATGGAAATGCCTGTGCTGGAGAAGTTCCAGGTATGGGAGGAAAGGGAACAGGAGATTCTTTTAAAGAAAACTTCAATTCACTTAATAAATACAAGCTGAATATGAGGGTTATACATGATGCTAAAAATCCAGATACCTCCATACAGATATTTGGAAGAAAAATGGACATACCTGTACTGGCAGCTCCAGTCTCTGGGACTACCCTTAACATGGGAGGGAAATTTACTGAAGAAGAATATATATCCTGGGTTATAGGAGGATGTCTGGATGGAGGGATATATCCTATAGTGGGAGATACTGCTGTAGATTCTTTTCTGATAACCAATTTAAAAAAGCTGAAGGAATATAGTGGCAATGGTATAGCTATAATAAAACCCTGGGAAAATAAAAATGTTATAAGTAAAATAAAAATTGCAGAAGAGGCAGGCGTTTTTGCCGTGGGAATGGATATAGATGCAGCAGGTCTTATAACTTTAGCACTTCATGGAAAACCCGTGGGCCCTAAAACTATAGAGGAGATAAAAGAGATAGTGGAAAGCACTAAACTTCCATTTATACTAAAGGGTATAATGACGCCAGATGAGGCAGAGCTTGCTGTAGAAGCCGGAGTCAATGCAATAGTAGTTTCAAATCACGGTGGTAGGGTTTTAGATCAAACTCCAGGAGTGGCAGAAGTTCTTCCGGACATAGCTAAAGCAGTTAAGGGAAAGGTTACAATATTAGCAGATGGCGGAATCAGAAGCGGTGTAGATATACTCAAAATGTTAGCACTTGGCGCAGATGCCGTGCTTATAGGTAGACCATTCGTAACTGCATCTTTTGGAGGACAGCGAGAAGGAGTAAAATTATACGTGGAAAATTTAAAGAGTGAACTGAAGTCAGCCATGGTTTTAACTGGATGTAAATCTATTGAGCATGTAGATAGTAGAATATTATACAGCAGATAATCAAATTTAATAACATAGAATGAAAATAGCAATAAGTAAATTTTATCATAGGATTAAAAAAATTTACTTTTGCTATTTTTGAGGTGTGGAAGGGGAACATGTAAAATGGTAAAAAAACTAGTGGAACTTGTGGATATAGCTAAAGAAAAAAGTAAAAAAGTACTGTCTGTGGCTGTAGCTCAAGATGAAGAAGTTTTAAAAGCTGTTACAGAAGCAGTAAAACTTGGAATCATAGATGCAATTTTAGTAGGGGATAAGAAAAGTATAGTTGATATTTTAGAAAGAGAAAATTTACATAAAAATAATATAGAGATAGTAAATGAGAAAGATCCATCTAAAGCAGCAGCGGCAGCGGTGAAACTTGTATCTGAGGGAAAAGCTCAATTTATAATGAAGGGTATGCTTAAAACGGCAGAAATGCTGAAGGCTGTTTTAAATAAAGAAACGGGGCTTAGAAAAAGTAAACTTTTATCTCATGTAATGATCTATGAAGTTCCAGCATACCATAAATTATTATTTTTGACAGATGGAGGAATGCTGACTTATCCTAATTTAGAAGAGAAAATCGGAATAATAAAAAATGCAGTTTTTGTAGCTAACAGGTTGGGAATAACCTTGCCTAAGGTAGCTGCCATAAGCGCAGTGGAGGTTGTAAATGCACATATGCAGTCAACGCTGGATGCGGCAGTTCTGGCTCAAATGAATAAAAGAGGACAGATAGGCGGCTGCATAGTTGATGGACCTCTAGCATTGGATGTGGCTGTGTCTAAAACCTCTGCAGAACATAAAAAAATAACAAGTGAAGTAGCAGGTGATGTAGATATATTGCTGGTTCCCAATATAGAAGCAGGTAATTTACTTGGAAAATCCATGACATATTTTGCAGGTGCAGAAAATGCAGGAATTATAGTTGGAGCTAAATGTCCTGTAGTATTGGTATCTAGAACAAATAGTGCAATGTCAAAACTTTATTCAATAGCTCTTGGATCAGTTGTTTCATAGCTTGAAGAGAATAATAAAGGGTATATAAAGTATTTATGGGATGCTTTATATACCGGATTTTTTATTTTACAACTTTTATATATTCAACTTCAGGATCTTCTGTACCCTGAATGTATAGGCCAGTATTTTTCAGTTCCTGTACATAGTCTACAATTTCCCCTGTTATTTCTTCTCCAGGGCAAAGTATGGGTATTCCCGGTGGATATGCCATTAAAAATTCACCACTTATCATTCCTACACTGTCTTTTAAAGCTACTGAAACTTTTGTGGAATTGAAAGCTGTTCGAGGAATTATTAATTGTTTTGGTATAGCAGGTATATCCAGAAAATCTGATTTTTTATTTCCCTTACCATAGTATTCATTGCTTATTTCTTTCAAAGCATGAATCAGAGAATCCATATTTTCTCTTGTATCACCGAAGGAGCCTACAGCTAGAATATTGTATATATCCGACAACTCCATTTGAATGTGGTATTTATTTGATAAGATCATATCCAAGTCATATCCAGTAATTCCTAAGTCCCTGCAGGTTATGGTTATTTTAGTAGGATCTAGGGAAAATACGCCTTCATTTCCTATTATTTCTTTGCCGAAGCAGTAGAAGCCTGGAATATTATTTATTTCATATCGGGCATAATTTGCCAGTTCAATAGCTTTATCCAATAGCTCTTTTCCGTGGAGAGCTATTTGCCTTCTAGCACAGTCCAGAGAGGCCATTAAAATATATGAAGGGGAAGTTGTTTGAAGTAATGATAATACTTGCTGTACCCTATTTATGTCGATATATTCTGAATTAACATGAAGTAGTGAACACTGGGTCAAGGCGCCAATTATTTTATGCGTGCTTTGAGAACACATATCTGCACCAGCTTGTATAGATGATATCGGCAGATTGTCATTGAAACCAAGATGAGGTCCATGAGCCTCGTCTACAATTAATGGAATGTTATGATTATGTACGATGTCTGTAATTTTTTTTATATCCGCAGCCACTCCATAATAAGTGGGATTTATGATTAAAACTGCTTTTGCATCAGGATTTTCCCTTAAGGTTTTTTCTACGGTTTCGGGAGTAACACCATGTGCGATACCAATAGTTTTGTCCAGGGCAGGCTGCATATATACGGGGATAGCTCCGCTCAGTATAATTCCAGCAGTAACAGATTTGTGAACATTTCTGGGGATTATGAGCTTATCACCTGAAGTTACCACGGACATGATCATTGCCTGGATGGCTCCAGAAGTGCCGTGAATTGAGAAAAAAGCAGCATCTGAACCATAAGCGTCAGCAGCTAATTGTTGAGCCTTTTTTATAGGCCCATTAGGGTGATGAAGGCTATCTACTAATTTAAATACGGTAACATCGATTTTAAAAGGATTTTCACCCATAAATTTTTTAAATTCCATATCTGCTCCAACACCTTTTTTGTGACCTGGAACATGAAAAGGTATAGTTTCTCTATTTACATATTCCATCAATGCATCAAATAACGGTGTTTCACTTTGATCTAATCTATACAACTTGATAAAGCACCTTCCTTCATAAAAATATCCCTCTAACTCTTGAAATTAAAGGGCTGGACTGTATTATTAATAAAAACTAATATAATTATATGTTAAATGATCTATAAATTCAACAATATAGGCATAAATTTTATGGAATAAATTATTGACAGATTTTAAATAATATTTCATATAAATGTATAAAGTAAAACTATAGTAAAAATATATGGCTTAAGTGTTTTTAATCTTGTTTTATAGTATAATAGTACTTATTAAATAGTGCATATAGGGGGAAATGGTATGTATAGAGAGAAATATGAATATTGGCTGAACTCACCTTATATAGATGAGAAAGGAAAATTCGAATTAAAAAACATAAATGATGAAAGAGAGATAGAAGATAGATTTTATAAAGATTTAGAATTTGGTACAGGTGGACTTAGAGGAATAATAGGTCTGGGTACAAATAGAATGAATATATATACTGTTGGGAAAGCTACGGAAGGGTTGTCTAAATATCTTATAAAAAAATATAAAAAAGATATTTCCGTGGCAATAGCCTATGACTGCAGAATAATGTCCAGGGAATTTGCACAGACTGCAGCATGTAATTTATGCGCAAATGGAATAAAGGTAAATCTTTTTAAAACACTTCATCCTACGCCAATGCTTTCTTATGCAGTAAGAGAATTAAAATGTAAAGCTGGCATTGTCATAACAGCATCCCACAATCCAAAACAATATAATGGATATAAAGTATATGGTGAAGACGGCGGCCAGATAACGGATGACTGGGCAAATGAAATACTTTCAAATATAGAGAGTATTGAAGATTTTTCAGAGATAAAACACATCAGTATGGATGAAGCTGAGAATAGAGATCTTCTATATATTATAGGGGAAGAAATAGATACGTCTTATATAGAAAAAGTGAAGAATCTGGTGATAAGAAAAGAATTCGTACGTTCTCATGCAGAAAATCTGAAAGTTATATATACACCTCTTCACGGAACTGGAAACATTCCGGTGAGAAGAACTCTAAAGGAACTTGGATATAAAAATGTATTTGTGGTTGAGGAACAGGAGAAACCAGATGGGAATTTCCCAACGGCAGCTTATCCAAATCCAGAGGATCCAAAAGTATTTCATCTTGCCCTAGATATGGCAAAAGATATAAGGCCGGATATAATATTTGGGACAGATCCGGATTGTGATAGACTTGGTGTAGTTGTAAAAGATTCTCTGGGTGAATACAGAGTACTTACAGGAAATCAGGTTGGAGTGCTTCTGACCGATTATATTCTATCTTCTTTGAAGGAATTTAATAAGCTTCCTGAAAATGGTGAAATAGTTAAAACTATAGTTACTACAGAAATGGCAGCTGATATAGCAAGAGAATATAAAGTCAATTTGATAAATGTACTCACTGGATTCAAATATATAGGAGAGAAAATAAAAGAATTTGAAGAAGAGGGAGATAAAAAATATATATTTGGTTTTGAAGAAAGCTATGGATACTTAGCTGGAGATTTTGTAAGGGATAAAGATGCAGTGATTGCATCTACTTTAGTATGTGAGATGACTTTGTACTATAAAATGAAAGGTAAAAGTCTTTATGAAGCTTTGATAGATCTTTATAAAAAATATGGCTTTTACAGGGAAAAGCTTATACCAATAGAACTTAAGGGAAAGAAAGGGCATGAAAAAATCGAGACAATAATGCATTGCCTCAGGCATTCAATGAAAAGAGTACTTGGAGATGTGAAAATAGTTAAAAAACTGGATTATAAATTGAGTGTGGAAAAAGATTTGGTGAATATAAGTGAAAAGAATATAGAGCTTCCTAAATCAAATGTACTTAAATTTATTATGGAGGATAAATCCTGGTTTGTGGTAAGGCCTTCAGGAACAGAACCCAAAATAAAAATATATCTTTCTGTAATAGGCAGAAGCCTTGAGGATTCCCAAAATAAGATGACAGTACTGGAAAAAAACGTCATGGATATAATTAGAAATGCAGATTGATGATAAACGGTGTAGGTGATAAAAATTTATGGATATAAGATCATATTTTGCAGAGAAGTTATCTGGATTTTTATTTCTTGAAATCAGCAAGAGAAATGTGGAAAAGATATTTGGAGTTAGAATTTCAGAAAACATATATTTGCCTGTTAATTCTAAATATATAGTAAATAATATTAAATTCAAGAGGAATATGGATGAAATACCTGTAGGATATTTTATTGAAGGAATGTACTATGTATTGGGCGCAGACGAAAATTTCAAATTTGACAAATATTATAAAGATATATTGATAAGCCATGAGGACAATAATAAATTTATAAAGGGTGTAATTTCTAAAAATATTAAAGATAAAGACTATGAGGACGCTTATATAAATTTAAAAGGACTGTCTGTTTTAGAAGATACTAAAAAAATATATGACAAACTTATAATTATGGTAGATGAAATGAGAAAGAAAAATAATGTATATAGAGAAGAGGAATTAAATGTTCTGGAAAAGGCTGAAGGCAAAGAAAACTATGCACTTCCATATTTTTATGAAGCCATTTTAAAAAAAGAAGATGGGGATTATGAGAGGGCATTATTTTGTATAAATTCCTATATAAAAAATGGCGGCAAAGAAACCATAGAGGTAACGGATTTAAAGCAGTGGCTGATATCCATTGTGAATTATGACAGAGGGAAAGAGCTTTTAGAAGGTACACCGGCTAATCCTACAAAGGCCTTAAAGCTGTTGATACCACTCATGGATACCTTAGGTGACAGCGCTCTTTTATACTACTATATAGCTGTTGCCTATAGGATGCTTGAAAACTATGAAAAAGCAATTTATTATCTAAATGAAGCTTTAAATATAGACAGCAGTATAGTGGAAATTGTGAATGAAATGGGAATAAATTATGCTTCTTTAGGGGATTACGAAACTGCTGTAGCTTATTTAAGGAAGGCTTTTGAAGCTACTAAGTCTGTGGAAATATGTACGAATCTCATAATGTGCTATTTAAATTTGGGAAATTTAAAAGATGCAAAAATTCATTTGGAGATGGCAAAAAAGTTGAATCCAAAAGATGAGGTAGTAATTCAATTGGAGAATATAATCAAAAATATACCCAATTCGAAAAAACATTTAGAATAAAGACGTATTAAATAAATTATGGAAAGGATGCTTTAAAATGAATGTAAAAAAGGCTATAATACCGGCAGCGGGGCTTGGAACAAGATTTTTACCTGCTACCAAAGCTCAACCTAAAGAAATGCTTCCTATAGTAGATAAGCCTACTATACAGTATATTATAGAAGAGGCAGTGGCCTCTGGAATAGAAGAGATACTTATAATAACCGGAAGAAATAAAAGGGCAATAGAGGATCATTTTGATAAATCTGTGGAGCTTGAAAAAGAACTGGACAGTAAAGGTAAGGGTGATCTTCTCAAGATGGTGCAGGATATATCCAATATGGCGGATATTTACTATATAAGGCAAAAAGAGCCTAGGGGACTAGGTCATGCCATAAGTTGTGCTAAGACCTTTGTGGGTAATCAACCTTTTGCAGTAATGCTTGGAGATGATGTTGTAGACAGTAAAGTTCCCTGCTTGAAACAACTTATAGCTTGTTACGATGAATATAAGACTTCAATCATAGGAGTTCAGGAAGTAGATAAAAACGAGGTTTATAAATACGGTATAGTTAAGGGTATGTATATAGAAAATAAAGTATATAAGGTTAAAGATTTAATAGAAAAACCTAAAGTGGAAGAAGCTCCTTCCAATATAGCTATACTCGGCAGATATATAATAACTCCATCTATATTTGAAATACTTGACAATACCACTCCTGGAAAAGGAGGAGAAATTCAACTTACAGATGCCCTCAGGACACTTGCTCAAAATGAAGCCATGTATGCATATGCTTTTGAAGGGAGAAGATATGATGTAGGTGACAAATTGGGGTTCCTGCAGGCTACTGTAGAATATGCTTTGAAGAGGGATGAACTTAAAAAGCCTTTTATGAAATACCTTCTGGATTTGAAAAAAACCGAATTATTTAAGAAAGTAAACGAGGAGATAATAGATAAATCTGACAAAATAAGTTCATAAATTCGTAAATAAAATTATGTTGAATAATTTTTATTATGAGGTAAAATAGAAAAAGGGAGTTTTGTCTAAAACTTTTGCAAAAAACTTTAGGAAGTGTTGGTATGCAGAAAGATAGAAAACTTATTATATATGATATAGTTTTACTGGTTGGTTCGTTGTATTTTGCACTGCTTTTAAGATTCGACTTTAAGATACCTGATGAATATATGGGCTTTTTGAAGCTTTCTTTAATTCCAGTAATAGCCATAACACTTATATTTAATAAGTTTTTTAAATTGTACAACAGCATATGGAAGTATGCCTCTATAGAGGAATTGATGTCTATAATATATTCTATTTCACTTTCAAATGTTGTATTTGTGATTTACAGTCATTTTGTAAATTTTAGATTTTTGGAGAATAGGTATTATAGATTTCCATTTTCCGTACATATAATTTTTTGGATATTATCTGTAATTACATTGGGTGGAACCAGATTTTTAATAAGGATAGTGGATCAGAGCAAGGGAGAAAAGGAAGTAAGGAAAAGATGTAAGAAGCTTTTAATAATAGGGGCAGGTGATGCGTCGTCAATACTGATAAAGGAGATAAAAAGACATAATAATCTAAATTACGATATAGTGGGACTTATTGACGATGATGTTTCCAAGAAGGGAAAGTTTATAAGTGGAATTGAGGTACTAGGGGGAAGAGATGATATTGTAGATATTTGCAAAAGGAAGGAAGTTGAAGAGATAATAATTGCAATTCCTTCCGTGGATATAGATGCGAAGAGGAATATTATAAATATATGCAAAAAAACCGATTGCAAGCTAAAAACACTTCCTGGTATATATGAAATTGTAGATGGAAGAGTGAATATAAGCAAACTGAGAGATGTCAATATAGAGGATCTGCTTGGAAGAGAAGAGGTAAAATTAAATAACAGTAATATAAACAAGTACATAAGGGATAAAGTAATATTGGTAACTGGAGGCGGCGGTTCTATAGGTTCAGAATTATGCAGGCAGATATCGAAGTTCAATCCAAGAAAATTATTGATACTGGATATATATGAAAATAATGTATACAGTGTTCAAATGGAATTGAACTACAATCATCCGGAGTTGAATAAAGAAGTTATAATAGCATCTATAAGGGATATAAATAGAATGAGAAGCATATTTTCACAATATAAGCCAGATGTGGTTTTTCATGCTGCTGCCCATAAGCATGTTCCGCTTATGGAATTGAATCCAGAAGAAGCAATAAAGAACAATATAATAGGAACTTATAATGTACTTAAATGCTGCAATGAATTCAATGTCAAAAAATTTGTCCAGATAAGCACAGACAAGGCTGTTAATCCTACCAATATTATGGGAGCTACCAAGAGATTTTGTGAAATCATGGTTCAGGCTTTTGATCAAATAAGTAGTACTGAATACGTTGCTGTCAGATTTGGAAATGTCCTTGGCAGCAATGGATCGGTTATACCACTTTTCAAGAAACAGATATCCCATGGGGGACCGGTTACTGTTACACATCCAGAGATAAACAGATTTTTTATGACAATACCTGAGGCTGCCCAGCTGGTTATACAGGCCGGAGCTATAGCCCATGGAGGCGAGATATTCGTTCTGGATATGGGTAAGCCAGTTAAAATAGTTGATTTGGCAAGAGACTTGATAACACTTTCCGGGTATAAGCCTGATGTTGACATTAAAATAGAGTATACTGGATTGAGGCCCGGAGAAAAGTTATATGAGGAACCACTTATGAATGAAATAGCACTTACTGCAACGGAACACAATAAAATATTTGTAGAAAAATCGGATAATGTAGATATTAAGTTTGTGGAACAATCCATAGCACAATTTGAAAGAGCTGTTGTTGGAAGCAGGGAAGATATATTTAAGCTTATGGAGGAAAAGGTTCCGACTTATAGGAGAAAGAAAAATGAGGAGGAATCTGCATAAACAGACAGGGAGGCAATACAGGAAAGAATACAATCCAAAAGTATTTTACGTAGAATACAAATGCCAAAAAAGTTACAAAACTATATGGTGAACTTATATAAATTATAGAACTCGGGAGGAAAGAAATGTCACAATTAAAAGATGAATTGATATTAAAATTGAAGGATAGAACTGCTAAGCTGGGAGTGGTAGGCTTAGGATATGTAGGACTTCCCCTTGCTGTGGAGAAAGCAAAAGTAGGATTTAATGTTATAGGATTTGATGTTCAGGATAAGAAAGTAGAAATGGTAAATAAAGGGAATAATTATATAGGCGATATAGTTGATTCAGATTTATCCAAACTTGTTGAAGCAGGAAAACTTAAGGCAACTACTGATTTTGGATTTGTTAAGGACGTGGATGCAGTTACGATATCTGTTCCCACACCACTTGATCTATACAAACAGCCGGATTTGTCCTATGTAGTTGATTCTACTAAAAGTGTGGCGAAATATCTTCACAGAGGAATGCTTGTAGTACTTGAAAGTACTACATACCCTGGAACAACAGAAGAAGTGCTGAAACCTATACTTGAAAAAGGTGGATTGAAATGTGGAGAGGATTTCTTTTTGGCATTTTCACCTGAAAGAGTTGATCCCGGGAATAAAAAATACAATACCAAAAATACACCCAAGGTAGTTGGAGGCTGTACACCCGAATGTACGGAAGTTGCAGCAGCTCTTTACAAAAGTGTACTTAATAGTGATGTGTTTACGGTATCTTCGCCGGCAGTAGCTGAAATGGAGAAGATACTTGAAAATACATTTAGAAATATAAATATAGGACTTATAAATGAAATGGCAATATTATGTAATAGAATGAAAATAGACATATGGGAAGTAATTGAGGCGGCAAAGACTAAGCCCTATGGATTTATGCCATTTTATCCGGGACCGGGATTAGGAGGACATTGTATACCACTTGATCCATTTTATCTTTCATGGAAGGCAAAAGAGTATGATTTTCACACTAAGCTTATAGAGACTTCTGGAGACATAAATGATTCAATGCCTCTATTTGTAGTGGACAATGCCATGAAACTTTTGAACAAGTATGAGAAAAAGGCCATGAATGGGGCAAAAGTACTCCTTATGGGAGTAGCATATAAAAATGATATAGATGATATGAGGGAGTCACCTGCTCTCAAGGTAATAGAACATCTTGAAGCAAATGGTGCGGATATCATAATAAATGATCCCTATATACCGAATTTTAAGCACAAGGGAAAAGAATATCACAGTGTTGACTGGGAAAAAGTTATAGATGAAAGTGATATAGTAATTATAACTACAAACCACAGCTGTTATGATTATGAGCGGATTGTGGAAAGGGCAAAACTTGTATATGATACCAGAAATGCTACAAAAGATGTTAAGAACAACAGAAATAAAATTCATAAATTATAAAAGTGAAATTTGTATAAGTCCTAATTTGTAGGACTTATACTATTGATAAAGAAAGAGAGAGAGGTTACTTCTATGAAGAAATTGAGATTTGCCATTATAGGCTGTGGAAGGATTTCATATAAACATGTTGAAGCTCTGGCAGCCAATAAAGATGAAGCAGTTTTAGTGGCAGTATGTGATGTAGTAAGTGAAAAGGCTGAGAAAAGAAAAAATGAATATGCGGATAAAAT